>JAEZAD010000150.1 GCA_023430565.1 Verrucomicrobiota bacterium | reverse complement strand
GCGCGGTCGGCGGACACGTTTATGAAACGCCGGGCATCTATACCGCCACGCTGACGGTGACCGACAACACCGGCGCCACGACGCAACAGACGGTGCAGATCACGGTGGAGGATCCGGACGTGGTCTTCAGCGGCGAAAACACGATCTGTATTTCGACCGGCAGCGATTTCACGGGCGCGCCGGCGGGGGCGCAGCAAGTCACGACCACCTCGTGGTCCGACATCGCGAACGCCTTGGGCACGGGCAAGCGCGTGCTCCTGAAGCGCGGTGACACGTGGATCTACAACGGCGTGCGGCGCAGTCTCACGTTCCCCGGGCCCGGCATCCTCGGCGCGTTCGGGACGGGTCCGAAACCGATTCTCACGTTCGACAAGGATGGCACGGACCAGATCTTCTGGATGGGGACGGGCAGCACGCCGAACCAGTTTGGCGATTTCCGGTTCATGGATCTCGACATCCGCGGGCGCGGCTACAACTGGCGGTTCCTGCACGCGGAAGGGGCCTGCCACAACGTGACCGTGCTGCGCGTCGACATGCAGGAAGGCAGCGTATTCCTGAATCTGGCGCCGAGCATTCTCTCCTACTACAACTCCAACGACCGGCCCGGACACACGATGTTTTCGGGTTTCGCGATCGTGGAGACGCGCTTTCATCACGTGATCGGTGACGGCGGCGAATTCAACGCCCGGCACATCGCCTACATCGGGATGGTGCGCTCGATGTTCCTGGGCAACGTGTGGAACGACTCCGAGCGCGGCGAGCACGTGCTGCGCGTGCCGTTTGCGCAGCGGCTGCTGATCGCGCACAACGAACTCACCAACACCCGCGCGCGGAAGCACCTGATCAAGCTGCACGGCGGCGGCCTGTCGGATTACAACGGGCAGCCGGTGCCCCCGGGCGAAAATCAGACGAAGTTCGTCACGATCGCCGACAACTATTTCACCTCCGCGCTGGGCGACTGGCTGATTTCGGTCGGACCGCAGAACGACACGAGCGCCGAATACACCCGGGATATCATCATCGAGCGCAACGAAGTGCTCTTCGGCGGCGATTCCGACACGGCGTTTCACGTCGCTGCCCAGGAGGCGACGGTGCGCAACAATGTCGTGATGATGCCGACCGCGTCCGGCGCCATCGTCACCTTCACCCGCCGCGGGATCGAGGCGCCGCCGCTCGACAACCGGGCCTACAACAACAGCGCGTTTCACAGCGGCACGGGCTCGTTGGTGCTGGTTTCGGTGGCTGCGAGCGCGACGAACACCACCGCGCGGAACAATTTCGGAAAGACGCTCGGCACGGGGACGCCGGTCAGTGGCGGCGGGACCAATCTGCAGGCGTCGAACAATGTCATCACGGCTACGCCGGGCTGGGTGTCGCCGACGCCCGCCGCGGCGTTGCAGTTCGATTTATTGCCGGACAGCGAGGCCATCGGTGCCGGCGTGAGCGTGCCGGTGCTGGACGATTTCGAACTCTCGCCACGGCCCGCGGCGACCGCGATCGCGCTCGGCGCCTTCGAATCGCCGCCGTCGACGGCGAATGCGGTGCCGTCGATTGCGACCACGACAATACCCGACGCGCAGCAAGGCACGTCATATCTGGCCGTGCTCGAAGGTGCGGACGGAAACGGTCGCCTGACCTGGACGCTGGATGCGGGCGCACTGCCGCCCGGGATGACCTTGCTCGGCAATGGCCAACTGCGGGGAACGCCAACGGCGACGGGCGCGTATTCGTTCGACGTGCGGGTGGCGGATTCGGACGGGCAGGTCGGTGCGGCGGACGAAGCCGTGCGCACCTTGAGCGTGACCGTTTTGCCGCCACCTAATCTGGTGCCGAGCGTGACCACGACGGCGTTGCCGCCGGCGGTGACGAACACGGCCTACTCGCGGACATTGTTGGCGGGCGAAGCGAATGGCGAACTGACGTGGACGGTGGACTCCGGGGCTCTGCCGGACGGCGTGAGCTTGTCCGCGGCTGGAGTGATTTCCGGCACGCCGACGGTGGCGGGCGTTTATAATTTCACCGTGCGCGTGGCGGACAGCGATGCGTTGACGGGACCGGATGACGAAGGCACGCAGGCGCTGGAGCTCACGGTCAACCCGGCCGGATCGATCACGGCGCCGGCGGGAAGCACCTTCTACAATCACCCGCTGCCGGAGCAGACGGGCGTGTTCACCGTGACCTTCGATGTCACGGCGTCGACGAAGCCGATCAGTGCCAACGTGGGCCTGTCGAACGGGCCGGCATCGGCGTTCTCGAATCTGGCGGCGATCATGGGCTTCGATCAGGCCGGCCATTTCAACGCGCGGAATGGCGGCGCCTATTCTTACACGCCACCGGCGGTGCCGTTCGAGGCGGGGGTGACGTATCGCTTCCGTTTTGTGGTCAACATCCCGGCGCACACCTACTCGGTGTTTGTCACGCCGGAGGGTGGAACCGAACAGCTTGTGGCGAGCGACTTCGCCTTCCGCACCGAACAGAGCGCGGTGGCGAGTTTGTCGAATCTCGCCGTCAACGCAGGTTCGCCGGTCGGTAGTTGGATTTCGGTGACGAACATCGCGCTGGGCGATCCGGCAGGCACGCCGGTCACGGGCGTAACGGTCGAACCGTCGACGCTCGCGCTGGAAGTGGGCGAGTCGCAGTCGCTGACGGCGACGGTCGCCCCGGCCAACGCGTCCAACACGGCGGTGACGTGGACCACAAGCGACGCGGGCGTGGCGACCGTGAGCAACACGGGTGTCGTCACCGGAGTCGCCGACGGTGTGGCGACGATCACCGCGACGACCGACGACGGGGGCTTCACGGCGACGAGCGAAGTGACGGTGACGGCGGCGCCTTCGGACGACTTCGTCGGCATCATTTTCGCCGACGCGGCGACGCACGCCTATGGCAGCGCGGGCACGTTGAACACGACGGACTTTCGCTCGGGCTCGGCGAGCTGGCAGATCGGTTATACGTCGGACTTCGGGACGTCGGCCTTCAATCCGCAAGGCGCCACGACGACGATGGCGGCGTTGAGCGGGTATGCCGGAAAAGGACACTTCGAGTTCTGGTATAAATCGACCAAGGCGGGCACGATCCGCTTCCAGGTGCGCGACAGCGCCGCGGCGGATGCGATCGTGTTCAATCCCGACAGCGCGCCGATCCTGACGCCGATCGTGGCGACCACGGAATGGACGCGCGTGGAGATTCCGTTCGACGGCTGGGTGATTCCACCGTCGTCGACCGCCAACTGGCGGCTGATGATTCGGGGGTGGGGCGGGATGACCGATGCGACGGTGCTCTATGACGACATTCGTTTCGTTGGAACCGGCGAACCCGGCGTGCCCGTGACGGGCGTGACAGTCGAACCCGCCACGCTGGCCCTCGCGGTCGGCGAATCGGAGACATTGACGGCCACGGTGGCCCCGGCGAACGCGAGCAATGCGACCGTCGTTTGGTCCACGAGTGACGCGGGTGTGGCGACGGTGAGCGAAACCGGCGTGGTGACCGCGGTCGCGGCCGGCCAGGCGACGATCACCGCGACGACGGACGATGGCGGTTTCACGGCAAGCAGCGACGTCACGGTGAGTGGCGGCGCGGCGAACGACGTGGAAGCGAACATCTTCTCGGATGCCGGCACGCATGCGTATGGATCGACCGGCGTGCTCGACACGGCGGTTTTCCGCTCGGGCACGGCGAGCTGGCGGATCGGCTACACGTCGGACTTCGCGAACTCGGCCTTCAATCCGCAGGGCGCGGAAATAACGCTTGCGGAGCTCACTCCGTATGCGGGTAGCGGATACTTCGAATTCTGGTATCGCTCGTCGCAGGCCGGGACGATCCGGTTCCAGGTGCGCGATGTGGGTGCGGGCGATGCGATCATCTTCAATCCCGACGCGGCGCCGATCCTCACGCCGATCGTGGCGACGGACGAATGGACGCGCGTCGAAATTCCGTTCAACGGCTGGGCGGCGGCGCCGTCGGCGACGGCCAACTGGCGGTTGCAGATTCGCGCCTGGGGTGGGATGACCGGCGCGACGGTGCACTATGACGACATTCGGTTCGTGGTGCCGGGCGTGAGTGGCGAAGTGCCCGCGTTGGGCGTGAGCGTTTCGCCGACGAACTGGTCGATGGAAGTGGGGCAGACCCAGTCGCTCACGGCGACCGTGGCTCCGCCGAATGCAACGAACCAGGACGTGACGTGGAGTTCGAGCAATCCCGCGGTGGCGACCGTAAACGCGGACGGTCTGGTGACGGCGGTGGGCGCGGGCAGCGCGACGATCACGGTCACGACGGTCGATGGCGGTCACACCGCGGAGGCGACGATCTCGGTGATCGCGCCGCAGGCGGGGCTGCATCCGTTCCTGTTCTTCTCGGCGGACGACATCCCGGCGATTCGCGCGAGGATGGATGCACCGGAAGTGGCGGACCGGCGGGCTCGGTTGTTTGCTCGAGCAGATGCGCTCCTGAATGCGGCGCCGTCGCTGGAATCCCGTGTGATGGAGGGCAATAGCGGCCTCCTGGCGTTTGCGTATGTGGTGACGGGCGATACTCGCTACGCACAGCGGGCGATCGAAGAGGCGCTCGCGACCGCGGCGCTCGACCAGTGGATCACCGGCCACGATTTCAACCGGGGCGCGGATCTGGTGTCGTCGGAGCGGAGCCTGGGAACGGCGCTGGTTTACGACTGGTGTTACGATGCGATGACGCCGGAGCAGCGGGCGACGCTGCGCAATGCGCTGCTGGAGAAAGGCGTCGCGCAGTATTACCTCACGGTCGATCCGTCGCTGAATCCGAACTGGTATACCTACGATCCGGTCAACAACTGGCGCGGGGTGTGCCATGGTGGCAGCGGCGTGGCGTCGCTGGTGTTGTATCACGAATCCGATCTCGCGCGCCGCGCGGCTGACCTCGCGAATCAGCATCTACCGCTCGCCTTGAGGTCGCTCGTGCTGGAGGACAGCGGTGGGCACGAGGGCATCACGTATAACAATTACGGCGTCGAATTTGCGCTGAAAGGCGTCATGGCGATGCAGCGTTTCTACGGCGGTCACGAGGCGCTGCTGCAGGAACTCGCGGTGGAGCGCCTTGGCAACTACTGGTCGGTTTACCTCTTCGGGCCGGATCATCATTTCGCGAACTTCAGCCGGCACAACTACGTGTGGGGAGAAGGTCTCTACAGTGCGGGCACCGGCATCGAAGGCGGACCCTCGAGCCAGCGTTCGACCTTGATCGATTCGCTGGTTCCCGGCGGCGATGAGTTGATGCGCTGGGCGGCGGATAACGGCGGGCAGCGCTTCTATTGGAGCGGTGCGAGTCCGTTCTATTTCCTGTGGCGCCGCATCGGAGCGCCGTCGACCTTCCAGCAGCCGAAGCCGGAACTGCAGGACGCGGTGCTCTTCCGCGGGGCGGGGCATGGCGTCTTCCAATCGGACAAGCTCTGGTTTGCTTACAGCAGCGGTGCGAATTGGCTCCGCGGCGATGCCGGCGCCTTTGTGCTCGTGGCCAAGAACGGCGACACCTGGGAGCGGCTGATCCATCTCGAGCCGTCGCTGAACTTCTTCCCCAGCGAGCACCAATCGACCTACACGATCAACGGAGTCAGCCAGCGCACCGGCGTCGATACGCTGACCAACCGCGCGCAATACCTGCGATTCGGTTCGGGCGACGGTTTCCACTATGCGGCCTCGAACATCCAGCCGCTCTACGCGAACACCGCGCTGACGAAGCTCAATCGTCACGTCGTGATGGTGCGCGGCAAATACGTGGTCATGCTCGACGATCTGGCAGGCTCCGAGGCGCTCACCTTCGATGCGCGATTCCAAACGGCTCAGTCCAATACGATCTCGGTCAACGCCACAGGCGGCACGATCAACGGTCAGAGCCAGAACCTGCACATCGTGTCGGCTGGATTCGATCCGTTTACGGTGT
>JAEZAD010000146.1 GCA_023430565.1 Verrucomicrobiota bacterium | reverse complement strand
TGATGAACACTGAGCCGGCCGAAAAATCGAGAGCCAGCGGACCGCTGGGGCTGCCGGTCAATGTGACTGGAAAAGCGCCGGACCGGGACTGGCCGGCAAAGTGGCTCGCGAAGCTGACGTCGATGTTGCCAAGCGTGGCGGTCGCGACGGTGAACTCGGGGTTGGTGGTGCCGAGCGACAGCTCGCTGAACGAGATCACGGAGGCTTGGGGGGTGAAGTCGCCGGCGGCGATCCGAATGAGTTGCGCGGGCGCAGACGTTGCGAGGACCAGGCCCAGCAACGACGGGAAGAGCGTGCTACGATTGAGTTTCATGACTGCTTTGGTTTGTGGAGGGCGAGCCCCGTGCACGTGCAGGAATGCACGTGATGCCGAAAACGTCGCCGCGCCTCGGATCATATCAGGTGGGTTCCTGTAGCGCACCCTGACCGAGCGAACCGAGAATCTCCGGTGAACCGACGCGGTAAACAACGACTTACGGAATGCGCTCTCGCCCGAGATGGGGAAAACGGGCCGTGCGAGGTATTGGGTGACGGCGCCACCAGAAGGCTCATGGGCTGGCCCAGCCCATAACAGAGCTCATTTAAAGAATTCGGGGACATCTCTTGGGTAAGATCTCTCCTTTCTCGATCCGCGTGGAGGGGAGGCCGCTGCTGGAATGGCGAATACAAATCCAGCGGATGCACAAGGGGCGGTCGCCAAGCTCTGCGCGATTGTGACAGCGGCGGCACTTGCGGCAGGATGAGAAGGGCGGGAGATGCCAAAGATAAACGACCCAACGACCTGTTCGTGTCGCGTTGTAGTAGCGGAGAACTGCACAGCGCGAGCACGGCGGCGACGCGGATAAGGAGCGCCGGTTCAGGCGCAGCCGGTCATGAACCACAAGGTTTCATTTTTAGTGCCGAACGGCATACGCGGCAGCTGAGCAAACCGAACGTGCCTCTGTGCTACGGGTGGGAAAGTGCCGCTTTCCGGTGAACACTCGGAGAGCGATCAGAGCGACGATGCCTCAGCTCAAACGGTGATGTTTTCAAGAACCGTAACACTCTGGAGCTGGCTCGAACGCACGCCGGCGAGCACAATTCCTCGCCGCTGGATTTTCTTGGGGAGATGTTGATATGCATTCACTGCGACGTTCACCGCTGTGGGTTTATGCGATCTCAGGGCAACCCCGATCCAATATTCAGCGTAAACGATTAAATTTGCGGCTAGATATTTTATATAGCAACACGCATCCGTTTTGCACCCCTCGCACATTGCGGAACGTTCGCGATGCCGGGAAATCCTCATGCGCATTACAGCTGCTGGACTCTATCGTGTTTTTTCGTGGCTGGCGGCGACCTTGTCGCTTTTGGGCTCAGCCAGCCCCTCGCTTGCTCAAAACCCCATAAGGATCAATGCGGGCGGCCCCTCATATACGGACAGCCTCGGGCGAACTTGGTCGGCGGACTCCGGCGCGAATACAGGAACAACGACCACCGCGACGGCTACCGTCACCGGGAGTATCGACGCGCAGCTCTACCGAACCGAGCGTTACGACCCCCCTGCGGCACCTGCACTCGTCTACACGTTGAGCGTTCCAAACGGGACTCACGTTGTTCGCCTCTACATGGCTGAGACATATACGCCGACCAAGGGGGCAGGGTTGCGCGTGTTCAGTGTAGACGTTCAGGGCGTGCGAACTTTCCAAGACGTGGACATCTTTGTGCAAGCTGGCGGGGCGGACAAGGAGCTGATGCTGCAAACCACTGCAATGGTTTCCAATGGGCAGCTTACCATCGGCTTCGTGAATCAGGTGCAACACGCGAAGATCAACGCAATCGAAGTGATTCCGACCTCCCTCCGTATCAATGCCGGATCAACCATCACCTACGTCGACTCGGCTGGATATACCTGGGTGCCGGACTATGGCGCAAACACCGGCACTACAACGACGGCGACGGCCACGGTGACCGGCACTGCCGATCCCCAGCTTTTCAAAACCGAACGATATGACCCCGTGGCCGCGCCTGCTATGAGCTATTCACTTCCGCTACTGAACGGAACCTACACGGTCCGGCTTCACGTTGCGGAGACCTATGCTCCGACGAAGGGTGCGGGTCTGCGGCTGTTCAGTGTAGACATTCAAGGAACAAGAGCCTTCCAGGATGTGGACATTTTTGTGCAGGCGGGCGGGGCGGATAAGGCGCTCGTGTTGCAGGCACCGGCGACGGTGACGAACGGACAGCTCGTAATTGGCTTCGTTAATCAAGTCCAACATCCGAAAGTAAACGCAATCGAAGTTCTGCCAGACGTGGCGCCGTTCTTCACCTCCTTCGAGAGCAACCAAGGCTACTCGCTGGGCAGCTTGGGCGGACAAGGTGGGTGGACGACCAGTGGATCGGTAACGGTTGCGTCGGGCGGCGCGAGCGCGGGCACTCAGCTGGTCAAGTTGGCGGGAAGCTCACCGACCGCTTGGGCGCAACGGTCGTTCACCGCAGCCCTTGTGCCCACCGTCACTTACCTGGACTTCTTCCTGAAGCCCGTGTTCACGGGTGCTCTAGACAACAGTTCGTATCTCGACGTAACGAGCGCACAAATCGGGTTTGTCGCGAGCGGGGCAGTCGGACGGATCCAGGTCCTGACGACCAATCTGCAAGGCAGCCCGCATTGGCTGTCGGTGGGGCCTAGTGTGCAGTTGGACAGTAATCAACGAGCAGTCAACTGGCAGCGGGCCACGCTGCGCCTCGATTACACGGCAGGAGAGTGGGATCTTTTCTGGAACGGGCAGATCGTCGCAAGCGCGCTTCCGCTCAACTCGAGCCATACTCACCTACCCGGCTTCCTACTCTACGGAAGTTCGGGCGGCGATACGCTGTTCGATGATATATTTGCTGGACCATCAAACCCGCTTCCGCCGGACACAAGCATCCCCACGATTCCGTCGGCGCTGGCTTCACTCTCGAGCACCTCGTCATCCATCAATTTGTTTTGGGCGCCATCCAGCGGATCGAACGGGGTAGCGGGGTATAAGATATACCGGAATGGAACGCTGGTTGCCACAGTAAGCGGGCTCCAAACCTACTTTACTGATCAAGGTCTGAACGCGAGCACGAGCTACACCTACACGGTGCAGGCGTTTAACAGCAGTGGCGTGGCGTCTGGCCAATCCTCCGGCGTCACGCTTGCAACCACAGCATCCACCGCTCCCAGCCTCGAGGTCTTCTCTCCTTTGAAATAATTCGGCGATCCCTCCAACAGCCACTCTCCATGAAACATCTACTTCAACTCTCGGGCGCGGTTCTCGCGCTGGCTCAGCCACTTTCTGCGCAAAGGTCCGAAGTCGCCGATCTAAAATCCATGCGGGATGCTCTCAAGGTCAGGGAGGACATGGTCGACGATATCCGGCGGGGAAATAAGGGCTCCAAAGGAGCCCTAGCCGAGCTAAAGGCGCTCCGGTCTCCTAGCGGACTTGGACGAGAAGCCGACGCCGAGGTGGCCTTCGCGGCAGCCGATGTGGGCCGGCGCTTGGTTGCCGCAGAGAAAGCAGAGGAAGCTGAAGAGTTTTTTCGCGAGGCGGAAAAAGCGTTCGAAAAACTAATCAAGGTTACTCCCGATACTGAGTCCGTAGAGAAGGCCCGCCTTCTTGCCGAACTCGCGACGATTCGAGTTCGGTATCTTAACGCCGCGGCCGCGGGAAAAGCCAATATCGATGCGGCTATCAAGCTCCAGCCGGACGACGTTCGTTTGCAGCGCGTGCGGGATCGCTTGGGCAGTGGAAATGGGGCGGTGTTTACGGAGATACCTCCGCGCATGATGGGCCAAGTGGAGGAGAAGAGGAAATAGGAGCGTAACGCCCATGAAAAATCTTCTCCGAACGCTCTGCTTCGCCTTACTCGCGTCTGTCGCTTCAGCGGTGACTCCAATCCCCTACACGGAGGGTGTCAGTTTCTCATTCCGGGTGGCAGGAGTTGGGGGCGGGATCTTGACTGTTGTCGACGAGTCTCCGACGGCCCCCTCGGTCGGGCAGAGCGCCAGCAACAACATCGTGGAGTCGGAGATGAGAACTGCCTGGCTGCGCCCCGGGAAGACCTATACGGCAACCTATCAATTCAGTGGAGGGACGGACTATTGGCTTAGCTTCACAGAACCACCGGGGTATGTTCTTTATATAGAAAAAGTGCCTACCAATCTTATTCACGGCACGCAGGGGGGGCCCGGGTCGAGCGTAACTTACGAGATTGAACTAAGACCTCAAGCCAACCACACTATGGCTCCACTCGGAGCGTTTAGCGGCATCCAACTTGGTAAATCCGTGAGTTGGGACCTGGGTCTGGGGATGTTTGGCAATGGGCGCAGCACCGGACGAGTGATGTTTAAGCAGTATGATCTTTCGAACAATCCGGCTAGTCGTTCACGCCTGTATTATTCAGAGCCCCTGAGCTATGGTCGCATTCACGTGATCTACGACGGCCCTGCTGGACAAACTCTGAGGCAGATCTCGACTCCCCAAGGACTGGCCGACTTCGTGGACGACGCAAGCAATGGCTACTGGATCCGCTTCTACACACCTTCGCAATTGGAAGGCTCTCCGGGTAATCCCTACATCATCCATGGATCGCCTTGGAAAACCATCCGCGTCGAGTCTCCTGGCGCAAATCAGCTTAAGATCACAGAGACGGAAGGTTCCGTATCTAGGATTTCGCATGCAACAGCCGGGCCGATTACCAGCGGCGTTTTCACTTGGACGCTTCAGGAGGGCAATGCTTCGACTTGGGTCCGGACGGTGACGCACAACAGCACGGTGCCGTCGGGCGGGGTGCGCGAAGTGGTCGCCACGGTTCGCACCGGAGGAACCAGTGGCACCATCGTGGCCAAAACGAAGTATCGCTATGTGACGCAGGGCTGGGGTGAAGAATTGGCTGAGGTGGTTTCCGACCCGGACGGCGCAGCCTTGAGGACGACCTACGATTATTATACGACGGCGCCGGTGGCTGGCAGCGAAACGAACCGCGGGAGTTATCGACGCGCTAAATCCGTGACGCAACCAACCGGCAAATGGACAGCATGGCAATACCGTGACGATTGGGATCGTCGCGGACAGACTGAGCGGGAATTCAACCCTTTCGTCGATACGCCGGGTATCGACCCTGCCACTCGATTGCCTGCGTCGATTAGCACAACGCAAGGCCGGGTTCTCTCGTATACCTACGAGGCGGATTGGACGGGGCGATATCGCCGCGTTTCCCAAGTTAGCGAAACAGTAGGAGGCATCCCGAGCGGGAAAACGAACTACGGTCACGTAGACAGCCCTCCGCCGGGTTGGCCACGGGAGACAACGATCGCTTTCGAGTTCAAAGATGGCGCCAATAGCCAAACGTCGGTGACTGAGAAGTTCCGAATTGACGCCGGTTTCGATGACGCCGGGAATTTGATTCGGCAGGAGAATGCCGATCAATCGATGACGGTATGGAACCGCCGGGGCGGCGAGTTCAACGCTGTGACCGGGGCTTTCACCGCGAACAGTGGGATCTATTTCACGCGTCTCCTGGAGATCCGCGGTTCATCGAGCGGCGTCGGGGCGGAGACATTGTCGTCATGGTCCAACCAAACCTTCCCGAGCATTAACGTTATCCCTAACAAGTCCACGATGTCGGCAACCATCCGAGACGCTGCCGGAAAGGTGCTGCGGTCGGAGACATGGGTTTACACCGGAGGCGGCAATTTTTCGCTCATGACCTGGACGAAAAACACTTACGATATTGCAGGACGCCTCACAGAATCGGTCGACAACAATGGCAATACCGTCACGCACACGTATGTGAACGGTCGCCTCGAGAGCACGGTTGATGCGACCGGAGTCGAGACGCGATACACCTACGACCCGCTTGGGCGAGTGGCGACGTCCACCAAGAAAGGAGCACCGGCCACGGGTGCCGTGCTAACGGGCGGATACAATTATCTGGCGCAAAATGACATCGTGACGAATTATATTTACGACGGAGCTGGCAACGTCACGCAGGAGGTGGTTTCGGGAGGAGGGTTGTCGCTGGTGAGTTCGGCCACATTCGATCTCGCCGGCCGAACAGTTCAACAAGTAGCACCCGGAAATTTTGTCACTTCCAATGTTTATAGCGCGGGAGGTCGGATTGTCACAACGACGATCCCCGGTGGTGCAACTCGCACAACCGAGACCTATCTCGATGGTCAATTGAGGCAGGTGAGCGGATCGGGCGTGATCGCCGAGTATTACACGTATTGGGTGGATCCGGCGAACGGTAATCGCTGCCGGCAACAAATCATCGGAGGAGTGAACGCCGCTTGGACAAATACGGCATGGGATTGGCTGGGCCGGACTAGCGAGGAATGGGTTCCGGGGTGGAACGGCAATGCAACGGGTAGCTTCTGGCACTACAACAATTCTGGTCAGCTTTGGAAGAAAACTGCGCCTGGGGTTGCGCCAACCCTCTACGTTTACGATCCGATGGGGGTTCAATATCGAGAAGGTCTGGACGTAAACAACAACGGCAACCTCGATCTCGCGGGCGACGACTACATCAACGAGATTGCCTACAGCTTCTTTATCGATGGATCCAATCGCGCTGCCAAGCAGGTCACATCGAAACTGTATGGCTCGAGTGGTTCTGGCACTGCTACGAACGCAAGCGTCAGCACTCAGTATCTCTCGAATCTTGGCAGTGGCATCACCTCTCTTTCCACCGTCACGGACATCTTCGGCAACACCACCACGACGACCACCGCCATCAATCGCTCCGCTAAACGCGTCACCACTACCACAGACGCGCCCGACTCGTCGGTCGATGCGGTTACGATCTCTTACAATCGCCTCCCGGTCGAAGCGCGCGACAATGCCGGCAACATCGCCCGATATGAATACGATGCGCTAGCACGCAAGGTGAAGGATATCCATCCCCGCACAGGCGCGATGACGACGACTTACCAGTCGGGCTCAAACCTCGTTGCTTCGATGAAAGACGGCACGAACACCACGATCGCTACTTACACCTATGATTCCGCCGGTCGGGTCGCGACGCTTACCAATGCTCTCGGCAAGATAGCGCGATATGCCTACAATACGCGTGGCCAGAAGATTCGCGAGTGGGGCGATACGACCTATCCGATCGAGCAGGACTACAACAGTTGGGGCCGGCTCTTTCAGTCGAAAACCTTCCGGGGCGGGACGGGTTGGAGTGGAGCCTCCTGGCCCTCGTCGACGACCGGGACGGCTGATACAACCACTTGGAACTACCATGCGCCGACCGGCCTCTTGGCGTCGAAGACTGACGCCGATGGGAAATCCGTGACCTACACCTACACGCAAGCCAGGCAGGTAGCGACACGCACCTGGGCACGTGAAGTATCGACCACCTACAGTTATTCTCCGACCACCGGCCTGCTGACGTTGGCCAATTATTCCGATACGACGCCAGATGTCATTTTCACCTACGATCGGCTCGGACGGATCGCAACCCTCACCGACTATACCGGCACGCGCACCTTGACGCACTGCCTGTGCGGGAAAATCGAGCACGAGGCGCTGGGGGCGGCGTTCTATGCGAACCGAGTGATCACCTACAAATCCGAGTCGTCGCTCACCGGCGCCCTTGGTCGGACAACCGGCTTTACCGTTGGCACTTCGGGCAATCCGATTTCCGATCACAATGTAAACTACGCCTACGATGGCTATGGCCGGCTTGCCGGGGTGACCGCCACTCTGGGCGGCGTGGCAGCGGGGACGTTCACCTACACGCGAACACCCAATTCGCACTTGATCGGATCTCTCACGGAAACCGGCAGCGGCCTTCTTCAAACGCGTAACTACGAACCCAATCGCGATCTGGTGAGTGGGTTTGCGACCACGCTGCCATCGCGCAATCTCGCCAGCTATTCCTACACGAACGACGTCCTCGGTCGACGCACGGTCAAGGTGGAGACGGGTGAGATGTATTCCCGCTACGGCCCCGGTCTGACTACCGTCTACGGTTACAATGACCGTAGCGAAGTCACGTCCGCGCAGACGTATCTGGGCACGGATCCCAGCGTGGCGACGACGGCCGCCGGCGACGCTTTGCAGGGGCGCAGTTTCTACTATGCCTATGACTCGCTCGGCAATCGCACGGCCACGACGACTAATGGCCAGTCGAGCAACTACACGACCAATCACCTCAACCAGATCGTCAGCCGCACCACGCCTGCGAGCACCGATGTATCAGGCTTCGCGGCCAGCAATGCGACCGTGACCGTAGCCGGTCAGCCGACGTCGCGACAATTCGACTACTTTTATCGCCAACACGGGCTGAACAACGCTTCGAATCCGGTGTGGGCGAGTCTGGCGATCCATGCCAGTGTGCCCGGCGGGGGAAGCAGCAGTGAGACGCGCAACGTCTATTTGGCCAAGGCGCCCGAGCAGTTCCAATACGACGAGGATGGCAACTTGCTTTCCGATGGCCGATGGAACTACGTCTGGGACGCCGAAAACCGGCTTGTCCAGATGACCACCACGAGCGCAGCGATGGCCGTCGGAGTGCCCCAGCGGGCACTACAGTTCCGCTATGACTACGCCGGACGGCGCGTGGAGAAGAAGGTTTACGAGAACGGCGCCGCATCGCCATCGGTGCATCTGAAGTTCCTCTACGGCAGTGGGGATTGGAATTTGCTCGGTGAGTATGATGCGCTGAACGGCCACTCGCTGGTGCGGACGTATTCGTGGGGGCTGGATCTGAGCCAATCGACGGACGGCGCGGGCGGAGTCGGAGGGCTGCTGGCGATCCGGGATTCCGCGACGGCGGCGACTTACCTGCCGACGTATGATGCCAACGGCAACGTGTTCGCCTTGGTGAATCGCGCCAGCGGGGCGATCGCGGCGAGTTACGAATACGATGCATTCGGCAACACGTTGCGGGCGACGGGTGGGGCGATCGCGGAGAAGAACCCGTTTCGTTTTTCGACGAAATATACGGACGCAGAAACTCAGCTCATCTATTATGGCTACCGCTACTATCAGCCGCATCAGGGGAGATTCCTTGGGCGAGATCCGAGTGGCGAACGCGGCGGATTGAACCTTTACGGATTCTTGAGCAATGACTCGGTCAACAGATCCGATTTCCTTGGCCTCTTCTGGATTAGAATTCCAGTGGGGTATAAAACCGTGTGTAAAGACGTTGTTCAATGGTCGAACTTGTATGGTGCCTACATCAACGTCTGGGGGTGTTGGCCGACTGACGAACTTGAGTATCGGGATGTGTGGATCGACGAAGCGCCTGGAGACAATGGCGGAAACACCGGAGGCGGTGATAATCCCGGTGGAGGTGATCCCGGAGGAGGCGATGGTGGAGGTGATTCGGGTGCGACACCTGGCACTCCCAATTCACCGCCTGAGGATCTGGATGCCCCGAACAAAGAACACCCGGATTGCGAAAGGTTGCGTGCATTGCAGGCGCACTTCGGCCGCAGAGTTGCAGACAATTCGGCACAGATATCAGGGCTTCAGGGGTATCGTGACAGAGTTGCAGCGTCCTATAACAACGATCCTATGGCGCCGAAATTCGCGGCCGACCTATATGCCACCACCAAAGACGTGCTCACTGACCTATCCGCCGTTGTCCCTGGCCCGTTAGGACAAGCAGCAAGTTCCGCAACAGGGCTCATATCAGCATTTCAAGCTATTCCAAATCAACCTCCGGCCGGCATGCTTGATAGGACAATTGGAGCTGTAACGTTTACCGGCAACACCCTCTTGGCCGGATACAATTTTCACCTTCTTGTTGAGGGTCTGCCTACTTCGTCAGTCGTGAGTCGGGCAGGCTTGTTGGGCGCAGGTGGAGCGGCTGCAATCAAGCTGTATTCAAATTTTGGTGCTGATTTGAGCGAAGCTGGTGATCGGCGAGTCACATTGAACACGCTCGATAATAGAATCCACTATGCGCCAGGAGGACCGATGGAACAACGGATAGCTGAGAACGCTACTGCGGAAATGGAAAGGCTTGGCTGCAAATGAAGAATTGGGCCGTGGGTTATCTGTGGCTCGGTGGGGTATTCATCGCAATTGCGGTTCTCAATGTGACCGTGAATTGGCGAAAGGAGGATGGACGCAGTCTTGGTGCTCTCGTCTTAGGATTGGTTTTCGTTTATGCTTACAAACATCTTAAGAAAAAGCGCGCAGATCGGAAACCAAACGGACACGGGGAGGCTGATACAAGATGACCCAAGCGGCACATCGCGCGCCACCGGCAAGCGGTGTCACGCGATCTGCTGTCCTCCTCCGCGATGAGCAGTCGCTGCGCTCGGCTCACCCTCCGCGCAAGCGCTCCGAGCGTGAACGCCCTCCGTGCGTGCGGCGAGGGAACACGTCAGGTCTTGACTCTTGACAGGTAAGCAGCGCAATCGGCGTATGCCGCGGCCGTTGCGAGTGGAATTTGCGGGAGCGTGTTACCATGTGATCAATCGCGGGAACTATCGTCGGGACTTGTTCATGGGAACAGGAGCGGCGGAGGCGTTCGAGCGCGTGCTGGGCGAGTCGGCGGAGCGGTTTGGCTGGCGGGTTCACGCGTATGTGATCATGAGCAGCAGCCGTAACACGTCAGGTCTTGACTCTTGACTCGCGGGTGACGAAATCGCCTCGTGCCGCGGCCGTTGCGAGTGGAGTTTGCGGGAGCGTGTTACCACGTGATCAATCGTGGTAATTACCGGCGGGAGTTGTTCACCGGAAAGGGGGCGGCGGCGGCGTTCGAGCGCGTGCTGGGCGAGGCGGCGGAGCGGTTTGGGTGGCGGGTGCATGCGTATGTGATCATGAGCAATCACTTTCACCTGGCGGTGGAGATTGCCGAGCCGAACCTGAGCGAAGGGATGAAGTGGCTGCAGGGGACGTGGATCCGGCGCTACAACGCATTGCGGCGTTTGATCGGCCGGCCGTTTCAGGGGCGTTACAAGGCGGTGATCGTCGCGCCCGGGCACGCGTTTGGCCAGGTGTGCCACTACATTCATCTGAATCCGGTGCGCGCCCGGCTGCACGAGCCGGCGGAGGTGGCGAAGTATCCATGGAGCAGCCTGCCGAATTTTCCGGGCAAGCCGCGGCCGCGAAGCGGAGCAAACGTCAGGTCTTGACTCCTGACTTCGCGGCGGTGGAGTCGGCGCGTGCCGAGGCCATTACGCGTTGAGTTTGCCGGGGCCTCCTACCACGTGATCAATCGCGGGAACTATCGGCGCGAGCTGTTCACGGCAAAAGGGGCGGCGGAGGCGTTCGAGCGAACGTTGGGCGAGGCAGCGGAGCGTTTCGGTTGGCGAGTGCATGCGTATGTGGTCATGAGCAATCACTTCCATCTTGCGGTCGAGATTGCAGAGCCGAACTTAAGCGAAGGAATGAAGTGGCTGCAGGGCACGTGGATTCGGCGGTATAACGCCTATCGACGGTTGGTCGGTCGTCCATTCCAGGGGCGCTATAAGGCGCTGCTCGTCGCGCCCGGGCATGCGCTGGGACAGGTGTGCCACTACATCCATTTGAATCCTGCGCGGGCGCGAATCTGCGAACCGTCGAGGATCGCAGATTATCGGTGGAGCAGCCTTCCGAAGTTCATGGCCAAATCGCGCCCCCGCTGGTTGGAACCGTCGACCGTATTGGTGGAAGCCGGCGATCTGCCGGACTCTACAAGAGGATGGAAGAGTTATCTGCTCTATCTGGAGTTTCTCGCCACGGACGCCCTGGCAAGAAAGGAACTGGTCGCCGAGCGACTGAGCCGCGGTTGGTGTGTGGGCGATCGGAGCTTTCGGGAAGAAATGAAGAGAGCGGCGGCCGAAGCGGGTGCGGACTTGGAGCGGTTTTCGGGCTTAGCGCCGGAGGAGGTGCGGCACGAACGGCACAAACAGTGGGAGGAGCGGCTGAACACGTTGGCGCAAGCAGCCAATATCGATCTGCGAACGCTGCCGGCACAGAAATCGCATCCGGACAAGGCGAAGCTCGCGGCGGCGATGAAGGCGAGCAGTTCGGTGTCGAACGCTTGGCTGGCGGCGCGGCTGAACATGGGAAAGCCTGCCTCGGCGAGCCAGTTCGCGCGAAGATGGATGCTGGACCCAGAGCGCAGGGCTGCCGTGATGGCGCTAGTTAGCACAAGGTGAACGAGCACGAACACGGACCGCGTCCTGATTGGTGCTGCGCTCCTAAAACCCGGTTGGTAAACGAGGACCCTCGATCATGGTTTGCATGATGGCCTGATCAGGCGGTCTTGTCGGAAAGTATATTGCTATAGAGCATCTGTATATATTGCTCTGGCATGTGCCTCCATCCGCGGATCATCTGTCACTCGATCACGCTGGGAAGCGATCGCGTTGGGCAAAGATACGGGCGCTGCGGCGCCACGGCTTTCCTTTGTTTTGGTCGGTGATGCCCCCGGCGGCACTGCGGCTCCTGCCGGGTTCTTCGCTGCAGTTTGGTCCGCCGCGTCGGACCGCGAGTTGGGCGCAGATTCGCCGCGACAAGCACATCGTCTGGCGGCAACTCGCGCCCGAGCGGGTGGACTTTTGTCCGCCTCCGTTCACGTGCAACGATCGCTCCAACCCCCTCGCCGACGGTCGGCGCATCGTCTGGCCCGAGACGGGAGTGGCGGACATTCCGGGAGCCCGGCTGCTCGACGAGAACGCGTGGGTGGTCGGGCCTGGCGATAGGTTTCTTGCCGACTTTTGTTACGTCGGACCGAGCCGTCATTCACGCGGTTATCATCTGACAACGTTGAACGAGCCGCGGCGGCTGCCCGGGACGACGTTGAACCTGTGCAGCGCCCATTCGGCGCACAATTTCTTCCACTTCGCGATCGATGCGATTGCGCGAGCGGAACTCGTCGAGCGCGCCGGCTTCACCTGGGAGGACTTCGATCATATAGTGTTGCCTCGGCTGAAAAGCCGGATGACGGACGAGATTCTCGCCAATCTCGGTGTGCCGGCGGGCAAGGTTGTTCACTTGAAGTGGCGTGACCACGTGTGGTGCGACCGATTAATTCAACCGTCCTTTCCGGGGCCGCTGGCGTGCACGCCGCGTTGGGTATTCGAATTTTATCGGCGGTGGTTTCCGGTAGTGAGTGGGGAGAGAGGCCGGCGCCTCTATTTTCCGCGACGAGGCGATCGACACCCAAGTAATGAATCCGAGATCGCAGCGATGCTGAAGTCGCGGGGGGTTGAAGCGGTGGACCCGCTCACAACGCCGAATCTGCGGGAACTTCTGGCGACCGCGAGTCACGTGGTGGGTGTCCACGGCGCGGGATTGGCGAACCTGGTCTTCTGTGCGCCGGGCACCCGGGTGCTGGAATTGATGCCCAGCGATATCGCGGCGCACTACAATCGCTGGTTCTATTATTCGCTCTGCCACAGCGGCGACCTGCCGTATGGCGTGGTCATCGGAAAATCTCAGCGACGACGGCTCACCTCGTTTAGCCCGCAGTCGCCGGGCCCGTTTGAGATCCCGCTGGACGATCTGGAGCGCGGGTTGGAGGCGCTGTTGAGGCCGTGAAGCGGTCGGAACTTCGCTCAGCAGAACGGCAGTCTCGCTGCTCATGCTCGCGCCGAGTCGACACTCCCGTCGCACAGAGGCGCTGGGGGCACCGCGCCTCCAGGAGACTTGGACGGAAGTCGGATCAGCCGCCGAGAATGCGCTCGATGGCAGCGATCTCGTCGGTGGAAAGGGTCGGGTTTTTGAAAGCGGCGACGTTGTCTTCGATCTGCGAGATCTTGCTGGCGCCGATGAGCGCGCTGGTGATCGCCGGCTGGCGCAGCACCCAAACGAGGGCGAGTTGGGCGAGGGTTTGGCCGCGGAGCTTGGCGAGTTCGTCGAGGCGGCGGATCTTCGTGAGTTTCTCGGCGGTGATGTGTTCCGGTTTGAGAAAACGCGGATCGTGGCCGGCGCGGGAATCGGCCGGGATACCGGAGAGATAGCGATTCGTGAGCAGGCCTTGGGCGAGCGGGGTGAAGGCGATGCCGCCGATGCCTTCGTTCGCGAGCACGTCGGTCAGACCGTTTTCAATCCAGCGATCGAACATGTGATAGCGCGGCTGGTGGATGAGACAGGGCGTGCCGAGGTCGCGAAGGATTCTTGCGGCGCGTGCGGTTTGTTCGGCGGAGTAGTTGGAGA
>JAEZAD010000106.1 GCA_023430565.1 Verrucomicrobiota bacterium | reverse complement strand
TCGATGGCGTGCTGACCTGCGTTCTTGGATACGAAGCCGCTGCCCGCCGCGAACGGCTCACGATGGACACGATCCTCCGCGAGAACAAACGACTCGAAGTCGACCTGCGCGGCCTTAAAACCTGAGCGTGAGCGTTCCGCCTAGCGCGGCGAAATCCGGAAAAGCCCCGCGCCGTGAAACGGAATCTCCGGCGCGAACTCGCCCTCCACCTCGCCGAGGTCCTGATGCGTCCAAAGATCGCGGATACGCACCGGACCCGCGACCCCCAGCTCGCTGAGCGCCACCGGCACCCCCACCGTCGGTGACGGATGTTCGTCGCCCGGCTTCGCCGCAAGGACGAGAAACCGCACGGTCCCGCCGTAATTCGCACGCACCGCCGCATCGTCGAGCGCCACCGTCGCTTTGAACCGTGTCGAGCCCGCCGGAAGGTCATACGCCACCAGCGACCGGCCGTTCGTCGAGAGTCCATCGGCGATCGGTTTTCCGTTGTGCGACATCGGTTTTCCGCTCGGCGCCTTTTCGATCGAGACGTGATCCCACAACGCATCGGCATGCGTCCATTTCAGCGCCGTCAGCCGCCGCTCTTCGCCGTTGCCCAGCACGATACGTGGCTCGATCCAAAGCGCGTGATCGGCGCCGTCGCCGTCCTCGGTCGGATCGACGACGAGAAACAGCTTCGTAGCCCCGTCGAGCGAAAGGTCTACCGTCGCTTCCTTCGTCCCCGCGCGCGAGATGACGTCGCTGCGAAACGCGGCTCGGTCCGGCGTCAGCGGGATGCGGTCGCGCGTGTTGAAAACCGCCAGGTATTTGTCCGGCGAGTCCGGCACGTCAGCGGTCCACGCGATAAAACCATCGCGACGAAAAAGCGGGCGGTTGTTCTCGCTGTGTTGGTTGACGGCCAGGACTTCGTCGTTCGTGAGCAGCGAGAGCGTGAAGTCGTCCGTCTTCGTCATGTCGCCGCCATGCATCAGCGGTGAGCGTGCGATCGACCACAACGTCATCATCGTGCGCTGCTCGTCCGGCGTGAAGCGCGTCGAACGCGAGCCGAGGACGAGCACACCGAGCGGCAGCATGTCGGCATCGGGCCACGCGCCCGCGACGCGGTGGGGATTCCACTTCTCCAGCCGGTCGAACTGCTCGACCAACGCCAGCCAGCGATCCCAGAAGTCGTCGCTGATCCGCCAGAGATTCGCGTGTTGCTGCGCGTGCGCGGCGGCATCGAGAGCCGTTTCGCCGGGCGACAAACTCAACACCATCGGCCGGCCGGTCTGGTCAATCGCCCGCCGGATCGCCTCGATCTCGTCTTTGTGCTCGTGATACGGCCGGCTGATGTCGTCGACCTTCACGTAGTCGACGCCCCACGACGCGATCAGGTCGAAGACGGAGTTGTAGTAGTCCTGTGCGCCCCGCTTCGACATATCGACGCCGAACATATCGGGATTCCACGGACAAATGCTGGCGCGATCCGCGATGTCCTGCGCGCGAAACGTCGTGCCTTTGATCGGTAGATTCTTCTCCACCGCCTGCCGCGGAATTCCACGCATGAGGTGAATTCCGAATTTCAACCCCAGCGCGTGCACGTAATCCGCGAGCGGCTTGAACCCCGCGCCGTCCGCCGCCGATGGAAATCGATTCAGCGCCGGCGTGAGCCGGCCGAACGCATCCATCGTGAGCACCGCATCCGGCCGGTAGTCATGTCCCTTCGCGCCGGGTTCATACCACTGGATGTCGACGACGATGTAGCTCCATCCGTGCGCCTTCAGTTTCTGCGCCATGAAATCGGCCTGCGCCTTCGCTTGCTCCTCGGTGATCGTGGTCGCGAAGTTGTCCCAGCTGTTCCAACCCATCGGCGGCGTCGGCGCCCACGCCCGAAACGCGGGAACCTCCGCCGCCTTCACACCGAGCGCGAAAGAAAACAAGCACACCAACCACCACCGGCCGAAGGAAATGTTCATGGGGAAATGCGGATCACGCGATCGCCTCCCAATCATGTCTTCCGCCATGACCCCGACCACCTTCACCGCATCGAACCGTAATGAGGTCGGTTTTGACAGAGATGCGGTTACCCGAATGCTTCCGGGGCCGCGCGACCCGGCGCGTTTTGTCACCTCACCCCATGCGTTTTTCGTTATCTCTCGCCGGATTGTCGCTCTCGGCCGTCGTGTTGTTCGTGAGCGCGCCGGGAGCGCGAGGGGCGGCGGAGGGCCCGCGCGAACTTTTCAACGGTCGCGACCTCACCGGATGGGACACGTATCTCGGGCCGCGCTACGACCCGCAGAAAAAGGAATTTGTCGGCGAACCGGTCGGATTGAACCGCGATCCCGACGGCGTGTTCCGCGTGGTGGAGATCGACGGCGCGCCCGCGATCCGAATTTCAGGCACGGTGTGGGGCGGCGTCTCGACCATCGAGGAATTCGAAAACTATCACCTGCGCCTGCAGTTCAAATGGGGCGAAGCCCGCCACGCTCCGCGCGCAAACACGGTCCGCGACAGCGGTGTGCTGTATCACGGCGTGCTGCCGCATGCGGCCGGCGGGCGCTTCTGGTTGCGATCGCAGGAACTCCAGGTGCAGGAGCACGACACCGGCGACTACTGGGCCGTCGCCGGCACGTCGATCAAGGCCCGCGTGCTCACCGAGGGCCCGAACGATAAGCCCACCTACCTCCATTCGCCCGCCGGCCCGCTCACCGTTTTTCGCTCCGGAGCCGCCACGGGACCACGCATCCGCCGCTCCGTCGACGCCGAGCACCCCCGCGGAGAATGGAACACGCTCGACTTGTATTGCCTCGGCCAAACCAGCCTGCACGTCGTCAACGGCGTCCTCGTGATGACGCTGCACGATTCCGAACAACCCGACGGCAACGGCGGCTGGACGCCGCTCGTGAAAGGCAGAATTCAGCTTCAATCCGAAGGCGCCGAAGTCTTCTACCGTGCCATCGTCGTCGAGCCGATCGAGCGCTTTCCGGATTTCGTTCTGCCGTCGAAATTATGAATTTCTCACCGCGTATTCCCCGCCTGGCATTCGCCGTCCTGAGTCTGCTCAACGGCTCGCTTTTCGCGGCCGAGACTCCGCCGCCTGTTGTCTCTGCGCCGCCGACGGCTCGGCCGCAGCCACCGACGCGTTCGCCCGACGCGCCTGGCGCGCCGGCATTCATCCGCCTGGACGGCAAGGCCGGCGTGAATCCGCCCGTCGATGCCGTGGGCAATTTCGTCATCGGGCCCGACTACGCTCCCGCGCCTGAACTCACGGTGGTCGAAGGCGTCCCGCAGGGAAAAATCACCCAGTTCACGATGCGTTCGCAGGACAGCCAGTTCTTCAACCCCGGCATCGCGCGCAAAGCCTTCGGCACCGTCGACCCCAACAACCCGAAAACGCTCATCGTCGAAACCCACCCGATCGACTACGAACGCACGATCACCGTCTACGTC
>JAEZAD010000069.1 GCA_023430565.1 Verrucomicrobiota bacterium | reverse complement strand
GCCGCGCTGCCCACGATCAATTACGCGCTCGAGCAAGGCGCCGCCGTCGTGCTCGCCAGCCATCTGGGCCGGCCGGACGGCAGGAAGAACGCGAAGTATTCGCTCAAGCCCGTCGCGGACGAGCTCTCGAAACTGCTCAACAAGCCGGTGAAGTTTCTCGACGACTGCGTGGGACCCGCGGTCGAGGCCGCGTGCGCGCCTGGCGCCTTGAAAGCCGGCGACGTCGTCCTCCTCGAAAACCTCCGCTTCCACATCGAGGAAGAAGGCAAGGTGAAGGAGAAGCAGCCCGACGGCACCGAGAAGTCGATCAAGGCCGACCCAAAAGCGGTCGAAGCTTTCCGCGCCTCGCTCTCGAAGCTCGCCGACATCTACGTGAACGACGCTTTCGGCACCGCGCACCGCGCGCACAGCTCGATGGTCGGCGTCTCGTTGCCCGTGAAGGCGGCCGGTTTTCTGATGGAAGCCGAGCTCAACGCGTTCGCGAAAGTCGTCGAAGATCCCGCGCGTCCGCTGCTCGCCATCCTCGGCGGCGCCAAGATCGCGGACAAGATTCCGCTCATCAACAACCTCCTCGAAAAAGCCAACGAGATCATCATCGGCGGCGGCATGGCTTTCACCTTCAAGAAGGTGCTCGAAGGCATGGAAATCGGCACGAGTCTCTTCGACCCGGAAGGCGCGAAGATCGCGCAAGAGCTCTTCGACAAAGCGAAGGCGAAGGGCGTGATCATCACGCTGCCCGTCGATTTCGTCACAGCGGACCGCTTCCCTGGTTCACCCGACGACATCGCGGCGGTGAAGACCGGCGTCGCCACGGACAAGGAAGGCATTCCCGCCGGTTGGATGGGCCTCGATGCGGGCCCGAAGAGCCGCGAGCTCTTCGCGCAGGTCATCGGTCGGGCGAAGACAATCGTGTGGAACGGTCCCGCGGGCGTCTTCGAAGTCGACAAATTCGCCGAAGGCACGAAGGCGATGGCCGCCGCGATCGCGAAAGCGACCGCGGCCGGCGCCGTGACGGTCGTTGGCGGTGGCGACACCGCGACGGCTGCGAAAAAATTCAAGGTCGCGAAAGTCGTGACCCACTGTTCCACCGGCGGCGGCGCGAGCCTCGAATTGCTCGAAGGCAAAGTGCTCCCCGGCGTGGCGTTCCTGGAAAACTGATCCTGATCACTCGCAAAGCCGCAATGAGCCGCAAAGCCGCGCAAAGAACATCTCCGCGAAGCTTTGCTTCCGTTGCGGCTTCGCGCTTCAACTCCGTTTAACACCTCATGAACCTCCGCAAAAAACTCATCGCCGGTAATTGGAAGATGAACAAGACGAACGGCGACGCCGTCACGCTCGTCAAAGAAATCGCCACTGCCGCCGGCCAGAACAACGACGTTGAAATTGTCGTATGTCCGCCATTCACGTCGATCGAAGCCGTCGGCAAGGCCCTCGAAGGCTCCACGATCAAACTCGGCGCGCAGAACATGCACCCCGAGGCGAGCGGCGCGTTCACCGGGGAAATCTCGGCGCCGATGCTGCGCGCGATCTTCGCGACGCACGTGATTCTCGGTCACAGCGAGCGCCGGCAGTATTTCGGCGAGACCGACGCCTTCATTAACCAGAAGGTCATTGCGGCGCTGAAGAACCAGTTGAAGCCGATCCTCTGCGTCGGCGAAACGCTCGCCGAGCGCGACGCCGGGTCGACGTTGAAAGTCGTCCAGACGCAGCTCGAGGCCGGTCTCGAAGGCGTGAGCAAGGAGCAGGCGCCGACCGTCGTGATCGCTTACGAACCGGTGTGGGCGATCGGCACGGGCAAGGTCGCGACGACCGATCAGGCGCAGGAAGTGCATGCGTTCATCCGCGGTTTGCTGACGAAGCTCTTCACCGAGCCCGTCGCGCAAAAGGTGCGCGTGCTCTACGGTGGTTCGATGAAACCCGCCAACGCGTCCGAGCTGCTCGCGCAAAAGGACATCGACGGCGGCCTCATCGGCGGCGCGAGTCTCGAGGCGCGCAGTTTCGTCGAACTGATCAACGCTGCGGCCGCGGCGAAGTGATCTGATTGTAAGCGCTCAACCAAAGCCCGGCGCTCTCCGCCGGGCTTTTTTTGTTTTTCGCAGGTTGCGGGGGCGTCCCGCCGAGCTGTCGCGCGCGCCCTTTGTCATTCGCCAGGCAACGACTCGCCGGGACGGTTCGCGTTTCCAGGCTGCGTCCGCCTACTTCGCGCGCGTCGCCATCGTTTCGACCAACGCGTCGAGAAATCCGTGATCGCCCGGAAGCCCGCGCAAAAACGCCCGCGCGGCGTCGCTGTGCTCGCGGGCCATTCGGCGCGAGGTGTCGATGCCGTGCAGTTTTACCCAGGTGGTCTTGTCGGCGCGGGCGTCCTTGCCGGCGGTTTTCCCCAAGGTCGCGCTGTCGGCGGTCGCATCGAGGACGTCGTCGACGATTTGAAAAGCGAGACCGAGGTGACGCCCCGCGGCGCGCAGCCGCTCGACTTCCTCCTCTTTCGCACTTCCCACGAGACCGCCCATCACGAGAGCCGCCTCGATCATCGCTGCGGTTTTGTTGAGGTGAATATACTCCAACTCGTCCGCCGTCGCGTCCGACTTGTGCTCCGCCAGCAGGTCTTCCATTTGCCCGCCGATCAGGCGCCGGCTGCCGGCCGTATCGGCGAGCTCGCGCACCAGTGCCGCTGCCAGCTCCGGCTGCGACGCGTGCGCGGTCGCAAGCAGCGCGAAGGCATGGGTCAACAACGCATCGCCCGCGAGCAGCGCCGTGGCTTCGTCGAAAGCCTTGTGCGCCGTCGGGCGACCGCGCCGCAGGTCGTCGTTGTCCATGCACGGGAGGTCGTCGTGGATGAGCGAATAGGTGTGAATGCACTCGATGGCGACCGCGGCGGGCAGCGCCCGATCGTCGCGCACGCCGAATCGTTCGGCGGTCGCGAGCACGAGGACGGGGCGCAGGCGTTTGCCGCCGGCTTCCAGACTGTAGCGCATCGCTTCGTGCAAACGCGCGGGTCGGGCCCGGGCGGGCGGGACGTGCAGGTCGATCCCTTCTTCCACGCGGCGAATGAACCGGCTGAGGTCGGCGGCGAAATCCATCGCGCATCTGCGTGGGCGAAAAAGCCGGCCGGCGCAAGCGGTCGATGCGGCCCGGAGTCGCGTGGGGCGCCCAGGTGACGCGCGAGCTTGTTTCGCGGAGCGACCGCGCTACGGTTTGCCCGCACGTGCAAGCGCCGACGGAACTCATCGCCCAGCCTGATGCGGTCATCCTCGACCTGGTCGTGAATTCGCGCGAGGCGGCGTTGCGGGCGCTGCACGGAACCCTTGCTTCGCATCCGGCCGTGGTGGACAGCGAGCGGCTGCTGCGCGATGTGCTGGAGCGCGTGATGCTGGCGTCGGTGTGCATCGCGGCCGAGGTGGCGCTGCCGCATGCGCGCACGGACGCGGTGAGCCGAGTCGTGCTGGCGGTCGCGCGCGTGGCGGCCCCTGGCGTTGGATTCGATGGCGAGCACCCGCATGTTCGCCTGGTGTTTTTCATCGGTGCACCGCGTGCAGCCGTGGACGATTACCTGAGGCTCGTCGCCCGAATCTCGCAGGTGCTGAAAACGACGGGCACGCAAGCGACGCTGCTGACGGCTCCGGACGAGAAAAGTTTTCGCGCGATCCTGGCGCGCGCCGTTGCCGAATGAAGGCAGTGACCGATCCTGCGAAGGTGCTGCTCGAGCGGCTGATGCGGCTGCTGCGCTGGCGCCTCTGGATTCAGGAAAAACTCCAGCCGACCGAATGGCAGATCACGTTGATGTGGGCGGCGGTCGCCGGGTTCGTCGGCGCGATGTCGTCGATGCTGTTCGCGGTGTTTGCCGAAGGTATCCACGAACTGCTAACAGGCCGCAGCGAGGGCGTCGTCGAAACGATGCGCCTTTTGCCGTGGTGGGCGGTGATCGGCGTGCCGGCGGCCGGCGGGCTGCTCGCGGGGCTGACGCTTGCGCTGGGCAAGCGCATCGCGCGCGGGCAAAGCTCGACCGACTACATGGAGGCGATCGTCATCGGCTCCGGCGAAATCCCTGTGCGCACGAGCCTGATCAAGAGCGCGGCGGCGCTTTTCTCGATCGGCTCGGGCGGATCGATCGGGCGGGAGGGTCCCATGGTGCAGATTGCGGCCGTGCTCGCGTCGCTCATTGGCCGCTGGCGGAAATTTTCCCCGCCGCAGTTGCGGCTGCTGGTGGCGTGCGGCGCGTCGTCGGGCATCGCATCGGCGTATAACGCCCCGATTGCAGGATCGTTTTTCGTGGCCGAAATCATCCTCGGCACGATCGCGATGGAGAGCCTCGGGCCTCTTGCCGTTTCCGCGGTCGTGGCGGCACTGACCGTGCGGGGTTTGACGGATGCGCAACAGCTCTACGAGGTGCCCCCGTTCAAGCTCGGCTCGGCGTGGGAGATGATTCCCTACGTCGTGCTTGGGTTGATCGCCGGGACGCTCGCGCCGTGGTTCCTTCGTTCGTTGCGGCGGGCGGAGAAATGGTTCGTCGCCACGTCCGTGCCGCCGGTGGCGCGACTCGTGCTCGGCGGAATCATCGTCGGGGATCTCGCCGTCTTTTATCCCGAGGTGGCGGGAAACGGCTACACGGTCGTCGTCGACATTCTCAACGGCCAGGTGCCCTGGCTTGCGCTGATTGGCATCATGCTCGCGAAGTGGCTCGCGACCGCGGCGTCGTTCGGCTCCGGCGCGCCGGGCGGTGTGTTCACGCCGGCGTTGTTCATGGGGGCGAGCGCGGGCTATCTGTTTGGCACGGCAGTGAACACATTTTGGCCGACCGGTGCGGCCGATCCACAGGCCTTCGCGCTGGTGGGCATGGGCGCCTTCTTGTCCGCGGCGAGTTATGCGCCGGTCATGGCGGTCATCATGCTTTTCGAGATGACGTTAAGCTACGACATCATCCTGCCGCTGATGCTGTGCAGCGTCATCGCCTATTACACGGCGAAGGGGCTGCAGGGCGAATCGCTCTACAGCGAGTCGTTGCGACGCAAGGCCGCCGAGACGCCGCGCGCCGCGATGCCGCTCGGCAATGTGCGCGATCTCATGAAACAGAATCCGCCCGTGGTGCGCACGACGGCGCGCTTTGCCGACATCGCGCGGATGTTTCTGTCGGTGCGCGTGAACAACATTTACGTGACCAGCGAGGACGGCCGGTTTCTCGGTGCGGTCGCGTTGCACGACATAAAACCGTATCTCGCCGATCCTGACCTCGCGGGGCTCGTCATCGCCAACGACATCATGCGCGAGGAGTTTCCGCGCATCGGCCCGGACCAGACATTGAGCGATGCGCTCGGCGGATTTCTCGGTCAGCCGGTGGAGCGATTGCCGGTGATCGAACCGGACACGGGCAAACTGCTGGGCAGTTTATCGAAGAGCGATCTGCTGCTCGCGTTGGTGGAGAAACGTCAGAAACCGACGGCCTGATTTGTTACAGACGGGCGGCGTTGGTTACGCACACGTTTCGGCCGGGTGATATGATCGTGACGGGCGCACTCTGACGTTGCGCGCCCCGCTCGCGTTTCGGCGTGTATGCGGGCATGACCAGCAACGCGCCTCGGACGGCGCCTTTCTTCCGCTTCACTTTGTTTCTGCTCTCGGCCGCGATCGCCATCGCGCAGAGCGCGACCACCGGCCGGATCGTGGGCCAGGCGGTGAACTCGAGCACCGGACTCGGCGTCGCGAACGCGACGGTGAGCGTCACGCCCGACGGCCCGACGGCGACGACCGATCTCGCGGGCCGCTTCAATCTCGAGGAGGTGCCCGCCGGCGCGCACGAAATCGTCGTCGAGAAAGCGGACTTCAATCGCGTCACGATCACGAGCGTCGTCGTCACCGCCGGCGACACCTCCACCGTCGACGTGCCGCTGAGCCCGCTCGATCCGGTCATTCGGATGGAGGCGATCACCGTTTCTGCGGAGGTGGTGCAGAATTCCGGGATCGGCCTCATGAGCGTGCGCCAGAAATCGGCGGCGGTCAGCGACGCGATCGGTTCCGACCAGATGAGCCGGCTCGGCTTCGGCACGGCGGCTTCGGCGCTGCGAGCGGTGACGGGTGCGTCGATCGTCGGCGGGAAATACGTTTACATCCGCGGCCTCGGCGAGCGCTACAGTTCGACGATGGTGAACGGTGTCGAGGTGCCGAGCGCCGACCCCGATCGGCGGGCGGTGAACATGGACATGTTCCCGAGCGATCTGATCGATGCGATCGTGGCGACGAAGACGTTTACGCCCGACAAACCGGGCAATTTCACCGGCGGGAGCGTCGACATGAAGACGAAGGAGTTTCCGGAGCAGTTCACGTTTTCGGCTTCTCTCTCGGTCGCGTCGAACTCGCGCGTGACCGGCGAGCCGTTCCTCACCTCGGGTGCGGGCAGCAATCGTTGGGGACGTGACGACGGTTCGCGGGCGCTGCCTTCGATGCTCGAGGGTCGCACGATTCCGCTCCGTTTCACGACGCCGACGGTCGACGCGGAAATTGGCGAACTCACCCGCGCCTTCGATCCGATCATGGCGCCGCGCGTGAAAGACGCGCCGTTGAATCACAGCTTTGCCGCCGCGGTTGGCGGGGTGGCGCAACTCTTTGGCCGCAACCTTGGCTACGCGGCGAGCCTCTCTTACGACCGCAGCTTTGGCGGCTACAGCGACGGGTTTTATGGCCGCTACGAGCGGCAGGGGGTCGAGTCGCCGTCGCTCGCGCCGCTGGTCGAGTTGTCGGATGTGCGCAGCGAGGACGATGCGCTGCTCGGCGGTTTGCTGAACCTCGCTTATCAATTCAGTCCCGACCACCAGCTCAGCCTGAACACGATGATGAATCAGGCGGGCAACGATCTCGCCCGCCGGCAATCGGGTTTGAACGTGGCCGGCGGCGGTATCAGCGAGACGGAAATCTTCACGACCCGCACGATCCGCTACACCGAGCGGTCGTTGCGCTCGGCGCAGCTCGCGGGCAAGCACCTGTTTCCGGCGTTGCGCGATGCGCGGATCGACTGGAGTGCGACGGTGGCGACGACGACGCAGGACGAGCCGGACACGCGCTACTTCAGCACGTTCAAGTTTCCCGATGGAGCGGAGTTTTTCGAGGCCTCCGGGGTGCCCCGCCCGTCTCGCTACTTTCGCGATCTGGAGGAGTCGCGTCAGGACTACAGCATCGATTTCACCGTTCCGATTAAGGTGTGGGGTGGTCGCGAAGGACGCGTGAAACTCGGTGCGGCGATCGCCCGGACCGAGCGCGAGTTCAACGAGCGGCTATTCGAATACAACAGCACGCAACTGCGCTACGACGGTGACGATCAGATGTTCCTGCGCGAATCGCAGGTTGGTCAGATCGATCCGGCGACGGGTCGCTTCGCGAGCGGCCAGCTCTATCTCGTGGAGACCAGTTCGTCGGGCAACAGCTATCTCGGCGACATGGACGTCGACGCGTATTACGCGATGGTCGACGTGCCGCTCACGGAGAAACTGCGGTTGATCGGCGGCGTGCGGCAGGAGGCGACGACGATCGACGTGCGGAGCAAAGATCCCGGCCGTCGCGCGGGCCTGCTCGACAACGATGACACGCTGCCGTCGCTGAATCTCGTCTATGCGTTCAGCGAGAAAATGAACCTGCGCTTTGCGGCGACGAAGACGATTGCGCGGCCGAACTTCCGCGAGATCGCCGACTACACGTCGTTCGAGTTCGTCGGCGATTTCGTCTACGTGGGCAATCCCGACCTGCGCCGCTCGACGATCCGCAACTACGACCTGCGCTGGGAGTGGTTTCCCCGCAAGGGCGAGCTCGTCGCGGTCAGTCTGTTTCACAAGGACATGACCGATCCCATCGAGCGCGGCGTGTTTTCGATCATCAACAACGGCGAGCTGCAGTATCAGAACGCGCCGAGCGGCGAGGTCCGCGGTTTCGAAATCGAAGCACGCAAGAGCCTGGAATTCCTATCGGAGCGGCTGAGGTATTTCTCCGGCGGATTCAACTACACCATGGTCGAGTCGGAGGTGGAGATCACGCCGGCGGAGCTCGCGTTCATTCGTTTCTATGACCCGCAGGCGGGCTCGACGCGCGAGCTCACGGGGCAGTCGCCCTACATCGTGAACGTCGACCTCACGTTCAATCATCCCGGCTGGCGCACGACGCTCAGCGCCTACTACAACGTTTTCGGCGAGCGTCTGTCGCAGGTGAGCCCGCCGGGCACGCCGAATGTCTTCGAGCAGCCGTCGCCGACGCTTGACCTGATCTGGACGCAGAAGGTCGGCGACCGCTGGAAGCTCACGCTCAGCGCCAAGAACGTCTTGGATCGCCCGATCAGGGAAACCTACACCTACCGCGGGGCGGAGTATGTGAGATCTCAATACCACCGCGGCGTGCTCACGTCGCTGGGCGTGACCTTCAATTTCTAGGCGGGCACGGCCCGGGCCGCGGACGCCTTTTCCCCATGACCAGCAACCTCAACCACATGAAACGCACCATCCTGAAAGCAATCGCGGCGCTTGCCGCACCTGTCGCGCTCTTCGGCGCCGACATCACCGTCAATTCGAACATCGCCGCCAACACGACGTGGTCGAAAGACAATGTCTACATCCTCGATGGACGTGTCTACGTCGTCGAGGGCGTGACGCTGACGATCCAGCCGGGCACGGTGATCAAGGGCAAGCCGCGCGCCGCCCAGGATGCGTCCGCGCTCGTCATTGCCCGCGGCGGAAAAATCGAGGCGGTCGGCACGCCGGCCGAACCGATCGTGTTCACCGCCGAGGCCGACAACCTCAACGGCAATCTCGGGCAGAACGACCGCGGCCTGTGGGGCGGCGTCGTGATCCTCGGCCGCGCGCGCGTGAACACCGCGAGCGGGCAGGGGAACATCGAAGGCATTCCCAGCACCGAGCCGCTTGGCGTTTATGGCGGCTCGGACGACGCGGATAATTCCGGCACGTTCAAATACGTCTCGATCCGCCACGCCGGTTCGCTGCTCGGGCCCAACAACGAACTCAACGGCCTCACGATGGGCGCAGTCGGTTCCGGCACGACGATCGAATACGTCGAGGTTTTCGCCAATGCCGACGACGGCTTCGAATGGTTCGGCGGCACGGTGAATTGCAAAAACCTCGTGAGCGCGTTCAACGACGACGACGCGTTCGACTGGGATGAAGGGTTCCGCGGCAAGCTGCAGTTCCTCTTCGCCATCCAGGATCCTGCGGTGGGCAATCACGCCTTCGAATCCGACGGCGGCACGACGCCGGAGGACGGCACGCCCTACGCGATGCCGACGATCTACAATTACACCGCGATCGGTTCCGGTGCCACGAGCGCCAACAACAACAGCATCGGGCCCATCTTCCGCGACAACACCGGCGGCAAGGTCTACAACTCGATCTTCCACGACTTCAAAGGCTACGCCTGGCGCATCGAGACCGAGAGCGCGCAGGGGCAGGACAGCGCGAAACGGCTCGCGGCCGGTGAAATCGAAATCGCCAACAATGTCTTCGGCACCTTCGGCGCGGGCACGAGCGCCGACGATCTCTTCCGCGCCGTGAACGCCACCAGCGGCGGCCCGGCTCCGGCCTCGAACTACACCGCGGAGCACGTCAACAGCGCCGCGCAGGAAAACCGCCTCAACACGGATCCGCTCATCGTGGCGATCGACCGCACGAAGGGCGCGAAGCTCGATCCGCGTCTTCGCTCCGGCAGCCCTGCGCTGACGCTTGCGGCCGCCGCGCCGAACGACGGCTTCTTTACCGCGGCGAATTACATGGGCGCGTTCACCACCGTGGGCAACTGGGCTTACACCTGGACGAAGCTCGGTCGCGACGGCTACTTCGATCCCGCCAGCTCGCTCAGCGGCGGCGGCACCGGCGAGGATGTGGTCATCAACAGCGGCTCTTCGAGCAAGGTCGTCGCGATCTCCACCCGCGCGACGCTCGCGGCCGGCGGCACGGTGATCGGCGGTTTCGTCATCACGGGCAACGAGAGCCAGTCGGTCATCATTCGCGCGGTCGGCCCCACGCTTGCGTCCGTCGGCGTAACCAACGCGCATCCCGATCCGCTGCTCGAGCTCTACACGATCACCGGCACGAAACTCGCGGAGAACGACAACTGGTCCGGCAGCCAGGCCGCGACCGTCGCCGCGCAGGTCGGTCTCACTCCGCCGCTCCCCGCGGGCAGCGCGGACGCGGTGATCATCGCGACCCTGCCGCCCGGCGTCTACACGGCCCACGCGAAGGGCGCCACCGGTGCGAGTTCGGGCGAGCTCCTCCTTGAGATCTACGAGGTCGACTAATTCCCAGGGCGTCACGCAACCGTAACCCGTTTTCACCCGGGTTACGGTTTTCGGGCCTCCTTTTGCGCCCTCGTCACATGTCCGCCACATGTTCGTAACAATCATCGTCCAGAGTGGCTGCGTCCGAAACTCAAACATCGAACGCATCCATTATGTTCAAACTACCCATCAAACCGCTGGCGCTGTTCGCAGCCGCGATCCTCGTGACCGCTCCGGCGATTGCGCAGGATAGCGGGGCGCTCCTCGAGGTTCTCGTGCGCAAGGGCATTCTCACCGACCAGGAAGCGGAGGACATTCGTGCCGAGCTCGTGCGCGACGCGTCCCAGCCGCCCGCCACCGCGACCGGAGGAAGCAACTTCACGACGCGGCTCCGCCTCAGCGGCCGTCTCCAAGCGCAATACGCCGGTCTCGATACCGGCATCGAGAACGCCGCCGATCCGGCGTCCACGAATCACTTTTTCCTTCGCCGAATTTACCTCACGGCCCGCGCCGATCTCGGCCCGGACTGGAATGCCAACATCACCTACGATTTCGCCGGCGATCTTTTCGACGCGGCCTTCATCCAGTGGAAGCAGAGCCCGACGCTCTCCTTCGACTTTGGCCTGCGCAAGGTGAACGTCGGTTACGAGGAGCGCACCTCGTCCGGCAGTCTCAAGGCCATCGAGCGTTCCGGCGTCACTCGCTATTTCGTCGAGGAGAACAACGGCCGCCGTCTCGGCGCCGGCAGTTATCGCGTTGGCATCTTCATGGATGGCACCGCCGGCAATTTTTTCTACGGCGCCGCCGTCACGAATCCTGAACGCGCGGTGAATTTCTCGAACGCGGCGGGCGTGGGCAACGGCTCCAACAACGGCGTCGCGCTTTGGGCCAACGCCGGTTACAACGGCACATTCGAGGGCGGCACGTTCGTCATCGGTGCGGGCGCCGGTCATTTGCCCGACCAGGGCGGCAAGGCCGGCACGGCGCCGTTCGGCGCCGGCACCGGTGCCGACCTCCAGGTCTATTCGCTCTACACCGACATCACCGCCGGCCGGTTCGGCCTCGCGGCCGAATATCTTTGGGCCAACGTCGAGCGCGGCGCGTCCGCGACCCGGGACGCCAATCCCGCGGGCTTCTGGATCCAGCCGACGTTCAAGCTCACCGAACAGCTCGAAGCCGTTTTCCGTTACAGCGTGCTCGATTCCGACGGCCGTGGCGTGAATGTCTCCGACGGCGTTCGCTCGGCCCCCTCGGGCGGCACGCATAACGAACTCACGGAGATGTTCGTGGGCGGAAACTGGTATATCAAAGGCAACGACCTGAAGTTTCAGGCCGGATACGTTTATGGCGAAACGGAAGAGACCGTCACCGGCAATCCCGCCGAGGCCAAAGCTCACGGCATTCGCTCCCAACTGCAGCTCAACTTTTAACCTGTCCACGTCCCAACCCTCCGAACGCATATGAAAAAAGTTCTTCTTCTCACCGCGGCCCTCGTCGCCGCCTCGACGCTCCAGGCGCAGAAACTCGTGATCAAGGGCTCCGACACGCTCGGCGCGAAGCTCGTGCCGATGCTCGCCGAGGAATACAAGGCGGCCAATTCCGGCGTCTCGTTCGAGATCGCCGCCGAAGGCTCGACCACCGGCATCGCGGCGATCATCGACGGCACGGCGCAGATCGGCATGTCGTCGCGCCGGGCCCGCTCAACGGAAATGTCCGGCGGCTCCGCCAAAGGCGTGACGCTCAAGCCGACGATCGTGTGCTACGACGGCATGGCCGTGATCGTGAACGAGAACAACCCGATCGCCAATCTCACGAAACGCCAGGTGGAGCAGATCTTCACGGGCGACGTGAACGACTGGTCCGCGGTCGGCGGAAACCCCGGTCCGTTCTCAATCTACACGCGCAACACCTCGTCCGGCACGTATTCGGATTGGAAGGACCTCGCGATGAAGAAGCGCGATTACGCGCCGTCCTCGCAGAAGATGGCGGGCAACGAGCAGATCGCCGCGGAAGTCGGCAAGAATCCGAACGGCATCGGCTACGTGGGCGTTGCCTACACCGAGGCCCCGGGCGTGAAGGTGGTCACGATCGACGGCGCGACGCCAACGAAGGAGTCCGTCTTGAAGAAGTCGTATCCCTACGCGCGGCCCAACTTCTACTACACGAACGGCGAAGCCTCGGGCGAAGCCGCGAAGTTCATCGAGTTCACCTTGAGCGACGCCGGGCAGCAGGTCGTCGAAAAGGTCGGTTTCATTCCGGTCAAGTAACCTGCAATCGCCTTCCGCCCCGGCAGGTCGGAGGCCCGCTTGACGATCGTTCAGGCGAGCCTCTGTCTCCCGGGTGGCGCTTTCCGCCACTCCCTCCGCGTCCTGCGCTCCCGCTGAATGTCCACCGAATCGCCACCCGCCGATCGTCCGTTTGCCGTCCGAAAAAAGCGCACCCGCTTTCTCGGCCTCACACTCGACGAATCGATCAAGGCCTTTTTCGGCGGCAACGCGTTCACCGCGGTCGTGGTGCTCGCGTTGATCACGTTGTTCCTCTTCCGCGAAGGCGCCGATTTTTTCGGGCAGAACCGGGAGAACATCACGCTTTACCGGCGGGCCGGGCTCGAGTTTGTCGACATCATGCGGCGGCAGCTCGACGACCATACCGCACTCACGCGTTATCTCTTCGATATCCGCATGCGCGCCGTGCGGCACTACACGGAAGAGGAGAATCTTTCGGTCGCCGACGCCAATGCGCGGCTCGCGGCTTTCGACGAGTTTGCCGGCAATTACAGCGATACGATCGAGCCGCTGCGCGGCATCGTGTCGGAGCTCGGTGACGTCGCGGTCGAAATCAAAACCAAGTATCGGATCAACGAAGACGCCAAGATCGAGCGCGCGCAGTATCTCGCCGCCGGCATGCAAGCCGAGGCCGATGCGGTGAAGATCGAGGAGGTCGATTTCAAAACCGAGATCGCGACGCTCGTCGGCGTGACGCCGTTTTACGTGCAGAGCGCGCAGGAGGTGGCCGTCGCGCTGGCGCAGGTCGTGGTGCGGCCGCCCGAGATGCCCGCGCCGGAGTTGAGCCGGCGCATGCAGCGTTTCCAGACGCTCACGCACGAGTATCTCGGCACGTTTCCCGAGACGCGGCGCAAAGTGGAGACGTGGGACTATGCGGCGCCGGTGCCGTTCTGGTCGAACATCACGGGATTCCTTTTCGGGAAGCAGTGGCTCACCGCGAGTTTCTGGCAGGACTGGTATGGCATCGTGCCGCTGTTTGTCGGCTCGCTTCTCGTTTCCGTGATCGCGCTCACGCTCGCCGTGCCGCTCGGCGTCGGTTCGGCGATCTACATCAACCAGTTCGCCACGCAGCGGGAGCAGCGGCTGGTGAAACCGGCGATCGAGTTCATCTCCGCGATTCCCTCGGTGGTGCTCGGCTTCTTCGGCATCGCCGTCCTGGGCGAGGCGCTGCGCGCGCTGTCGCAGCAATCGTGGATGTCGTGGGTGCCGGGTTTTCCGTTCGCCGAGCGGCTCAACGCGCTCACGGCGGGGTGCCTGCTCGGATTGATCGCGGTGCCGACGATTTTCACGCTGGCGGAGGATGCGCTGAACAATGTGCCGCGCTCCTTCCGGGAAGCGTCGCTGGCGCTTGGCGCCTCGCGCATGCAGACGATCCTGCGCATTCTCGTGCCGGCTTCGCTTTCGGGCATCATTTCCGCGGTGCTGCTCGGGCTCGGACGCGTGATCGGAGAAACGATGGTCGTGCTGCTGTGCGCGGGAAATCGCATTGCGATTCCGGATTTCACGCAGGGACTGGCCGCGATTGTGCAGCCGGTGCACACGATGACAGGCATCATCGCGCAGGAAATGGGCGAAGTGGTCCGCGGCGACATCCATTATCGCGCGCTCTTCATGGTGGGCCTCGTGCTCTTCTTCCTCGCGCTCCTGATCAACTTCGTGGCGCAGAAAATCGTGCGTCGCTACCGCATCTCCATCGGATGAAAACCGACGCGACGCTTCCAGCCGCCGGGCCCCGCATGAGCGATCCGAACGCCAATCCCTTTGCCTATCGATCCAGCCGCCGCCGCTCGTTCGAAAAGGCGGGCGTGGGAATCTTCCGTCTCGCGACGTATGTCGTGCTGCTTTGCGGGTTCATCGTGATGGGCGACATTTTCGTGAAGGGCTCTCGGACCGTTTTTCAGAGCTCGTTCCCGTTCGTGAACGTGGCGTTTCTGACGCAGGCGCCGGAGTCGCTCTACGTGTTCGAACACGAGGGAAGGAAGCGGGAGATGGGCGACCGCGAGTTTCGCGCGTTTCGCGCCGCGGAAGAGCAGAAGGCGCGCGCCGCCGGGCAGCCGGCGCCGCGGATCGACGCGCAGAGCTATGTTTATTCCGCCGGCGGCATCTGGCCGTGCATCGTCGGCACGGTGCTGCTCGTGGTCGGCTCGATGAGCATCGCGCTTTTCCTCGGGGTGAGCAGCGCGATTTATCTCAACGAATACGCGTCCGATGGTCGCGTGGTGCGTTTCATCCGGCTCGCGATCCTCAATCTCGCGGGCGTGCCCTCGATCGTGTTCGGACTTTTTGGTTTCGGCATGTTCGTGATCTTTCTCGACTGGAACGTGTCGCTGCTCGCCGGCTGGTTCACGCTCGCGTTCATGGTGCTGCCGGTCGTCATCACGGCGTCGGAGGAATCGCTGAAGGCGGTGCCGCGCGGGTTTCGCGAAGGCTCGCTCGCGCTGGGGGCGACGAAGTGGCAGACCATCCGCACGAACGTGCTGCCGTATGCGCTGCCGGGCATTTTGACGTCCTCGATTCTCGGCATCGCGCGCGTCGCGGGCGAGACCGCGCCGATCATGTTCACCGCGGCGTATGTCGTGCGCGACAAGCTGCCGTGGGACGTCGACCGGTTCAGCGACTTCTTTTTCCAGGGTGTGATGGCGCTGCCGTATCACATCTACGTCGTGTCCTCGAAGATCCCGCAGAACGAATACACCGCCCGGGTGCAATACGGCACCGCTTTTGTCTTCCTCGCGATCGTCGCCATGATTGCGCTCTCTTCCATCCTGCTCCGCAACAAGCTTCGGAACCGCTACAAATGGTGAACGCCATGACCCTCATGGATTCTACTTTGCCACCCAAGTCCTCCTCCGCGCCGCAGATCGCCAAGCCCGCCGTGGCGGCCTCGGCGCCGGCCACTCGCAGCGCGCCGGCCAGCCGGCCCATCATCGAGGTGGAAAACCTCGATTTTTGCTACGGCGGGCAGCAAGCGCTCAACGGCATCTCGATCAAGGTCCCGGAAAAGCACGTCACCGCGTTCATCGGCCCCTCGGGCTGCGGGAAATCGACGTTGTTGCGTTGTTTCAACCGCATGAACGATCTGATCGAAGGCGCGCGCGTGACCGGCGGGGCGATTCGTATCCGCGGCGTCGATATCAACGATCGCGGCGTCGACGTGATCGAGTTGCGCAAGCGCGTCGGCATGGTGTTCCAGAAGTCGAACCCGTTTCCGAAAAGTATCTACGAAAACATCGCCTACGGCCTCCGGCTGCAGGGCGTGGCGAACAAGCGCCGGATCGACGAGATCGTCGAGAAGTCGCTGCGCGGCGCGGCGCTGTGGGACGAGGTCAAGGATCGCCTGCACCTCAGCGGACTCGGGCTTTCCGGCGGCCAGCAGCAGCGGCTTTGCATCGCGCGCGCCATCGCCGTGGAGCCGGAGATCATCCTGATGGATGAGCCGTGCTCGGCGCTCGACCCGCTGGCCACCGCCAAGATCGAAGAGCTGATCCAGGATCTGCGCCACAGCTACACGATCGTGATCGTGACGCACAACATGCAGCAGGCCGCACGCTGCTCGGACCAGACGGCGTTCTTCTATCTCGGAAAGCTCGTCGAGTTCGGCGAAACCAGCAACCTGTTCATGAACCCGTCGAATCCCCAGACGGAAGCCTACGTCTCCGGCCGGTTCGGCTGATCCGCCCTCGCACCATGACCCACTTCACCGAAGAAATGAGCAAACTGAAGGGAACCCTCCTCGCGATGGCGAGCCACTCGGAGTCCGCCGTCGCGCGCTCCATGCGTGCGATCGTCGAGCGCGACGATTCGCTCGCGCAGCAGGTCATCGAGGACGACAACATTCTCGACCAGTTCGAAATCGAGGTGGACGACATCGCGATTCACCTGCTGGCGAAGGCCCCGCTCGCGACGGAGCTGCGGCTCATCACCGTCGCCATGAAAATTTCCCAGAACCTCGAACGCGTGGGCGACGAGGCGGTGTCGATCGCGAAGCGCGCGCTCGACCTTTCGCGCGAGCCGCAGCTCAAGCCCTACGTCGACCTGCCGCGCATGGCGACGATGTCGCTCGAGATGCTGCGCGATGCGCTGACGGCCTTCATCGACCGCCAGCCCGAAAAGGCGCGCGGGGTGGTGCCGCGGGACCAGGAAGTCGACGATCTCAACCGGCAGCTCTATCGCGAACTTTCGAGTTTCATGATCGAGCGGCCGTCGAACATCTCCCGCTGTCTCGCGCTGATGGCCGTTTCGAAGCGGCTCGAGCGCATTGCCGATCACGCGACCAACATCGCCGAGGAAGTGGTTTATCTCTACGAATTCCGCGACATCCGCCACACGGGCCTGAAGCAAAATGAAACAGAAGATATTGGTAGTCGATGACGAGCCCGACGCGCTGGAGGTGATCGGCTTCAAGCTGCGCGAAGCCGGCTTCACGCCGCTGTTCGCGGCCGATGGCGCGAAAGCGCTCGCGGCCGTGCGCGCCGAGCGGCCCGATCTCATCGTGCTCGATTTAATGCTGCCGGAGATCGACGGGCTCGAGGTGTGCAAGATCCTGCGTCGCGATCCGGCGACCGTTTCGATTCCTGTGCTCATGCTCACGGCGAAAGCGGCCGAGATGGATCGCGTGCTCGGGCTCGAGCTCGGTGCGGACGATTACGTGACGAAGCCCTACAGCCCGCGCGAACTCGTGCTGCGGATCCGGAAGCTGCTGAAGCGCGGGCAATCGACGGACGAGGCGGGTGAGCATTTTCGGATCGGTCCGCTCGAGATCGACGTGCCGCGACACGAAGCGCTGGTCGACAACAAGCCGGTGTCGTTGACCGCGACGGAGTTCAACCTGCTCGCCCTGCTCGCGAAACGCCGCGGGCGCGTGCAGACGCGCGAGCGGCTTCTGCAGGATGTGTGGGGTTACGAGACGGCGATCGACACCCGCACGGTCGACACCCACATGCGCCGCCTGCGCGAGAAAGTCGGTCCCGTGGCCGACTACCTCGAAACGATCCGCGGCGTAGGGTATCGCTTCAAGGCCGAGTCGTGAGATCCCCCGGCTATTCTCCGACGACGCGATGACGTTCGCCTTGATCATGATGACGGTGCTTCTCATCGCGGCGGTCGCGATGTGGCGGGTGTCGGTGACGAACGAGCGCGAGGCGGAGAAGCGGCACGCGCGCGAGATGAAGGGACTGCGGGCCGCGCACGATGCGGCGCTGGACGAGCATGAACAGCGGCTGCAGGCGCTCCTCGACAGCATGATCGAAGGCATCGTGGTGCTCGATCCGCAGAAGCATGTGGTGCTCGCGAATCGCGCGGCGGTGCAATTGTTCGGGATGTCGAAACCGGTTGCCGGCCGGGCGCTGCTCGAGACGGTGCGGCATCACGAAGTCGCGGCGCTGGCGGCGCGGCTCGACGTCGAGCCGGCGGTGCTCGGGCACGAGTTTCGGGTCGAAGGAGCGACGCCGCGTTTCCTGCAGATCAATGCGGTGGCGCTGCGGGATCCCGCCGGCGTGCCGAACGGCGCGGTGCTCGTGTTTCACGATCTCACGCGTGTCCGCGAGCTCGAGGGCGTGCGGCAGGAATTTGTTGCCAACGTGAGCCACGAGCTGCGCACGCCGCTGTCGCTGATCAAGGGCGCCACCGAGACGTTGCTCGATGGTGCGAAGTCCGACGCGGTCGCGATGGACCGGTTGTTGCGCATCATCGACCGCCATGCGGATCGTTTGACGCTGCTCATCGACGATCTGCTGCTGCTGGCGAAACTCGATTCCGGTCGCGTGGTGTTGAACCTGCAGCCGGCGCCGCTGCGACTGGCGGTGCAGGAGGTGATCGAGGACCTCGCGCCCAAGGCGAAGGCGCGGGAAATGCAGTTGTTGAACACGCTGCCTTCCGGGCTGATCGCGAAGGCCGATCCCGACCGGCTGCGCCAGGTGCTTTCGAACCTGATCGACAACGCGATCAAATATGGACGCCCGTCGGGCACGGTGAAGATCAGCGGGCATGCGACGAATGAGAAGTTCGTCGAAGTCTGCGTGCAGGACGACGGCCCGGGAATTCCGCCGGAGGCGAGGGCGAGGGTGTTCGAGCGGTTTTACCGCGTGGACAAGGCGCGCTCGCGCGAGCAGGGCGGCACGGGCCTCGGGCTCGCGATCGTGAAGCACGTGGTGCAGGCGCACGGCGGCGACGTGCGGGCGGAAAGCGAGCCGGGCCAGGGCGCGGCGTTTTGTTTCACGCTGCCGCGGTGAGGGGCGGGCGGCGCGTCGACGGTCCGACGCTCCCGCGTGACAAGCCCGCCGGGACGGCGGGTTCGACCTGGTTCAAATGCCGAATTTGTGGAGCAGTTCCACAATGCCGTAGCCGAGCGCGCCGGTGATGGGGAGCGTGAGCACCCAGGCCCAGACGATCTTGCCGACGAGGCCCCATTTCACGGCGCTCAAGCGCTTCGAGGCGCCGACGCCCATGATTGAGGTCGAGATAACGTGAGTCGTGGAGAGCGGCACGCCGGCGACGGAGGCGCCGTGAATGATGAGCGCGGCGGTCGTCTCGGCGGCGAAGCCGTGGACGGGCTGCAGCTTGACCATCTTGTGGCCCATGGTGCGAATGATGCGCCAGCCGCCGGCGGCGGTGCCGGCAGCCATGGTGAGCGCGCAGGTGACCATGACCCAGCGCGGCACGTAAAATTCCGGGGTGTAAAGGAAGTGCAGCCAGTCGGGGAGCGAGTCGAACGCGCCCGATTGCGTGCCGGTGAACAGCGCGAGCGCGATGATGCCCATCGTCTTTTGCGCGTCGTTGTGGCCATGGCTGTAACCCATGAAGCCGGCGCTCACCAGCTGCGCCTTGCCGAACACGACGCGGACGAAATGGGGCGTGGCTTTTCGCAGCGCAGCCAGGAGGATGAGCATCAACAACGCGCCGCCAAAGAACCCGAGCACGGGCGACACGACCATCGGCAGCACGATCTTCGGCCACAGTCCGGCGTGGGAGCCGTTTTCGATCACGTGCCACTTGAGGACATCCCAGTTGTTGGCGGTGCCGAGCGCGGAGCCGCAGAGTCCGCCGACGAGCGCGTGGCTCGAACTCGACGGCAAACCGAGCCACCAGGTGAACAACCCCCACACAATCGCGCTGAGCAGGGCGGCGAGCACGGTCGCCATCGTGACGAAATTCGTGTCGACGAGTCCCTTGCCAACGGTGGCCGCCACGGCGGTGCCGGCGAGGGCGCCGACCAGGTTCCAAAACGCCGCCCAGACGACGGCCTGGCGCGGCGAAAGGACCTTGGTGGAAACGACGGTGGCGATCGCGTTCGCGGTGTCGTGGAAGCCGTTGATGTATTCGAAAATCAACGCCGCAAGCAGGACGAGGAGGAAGAGGGTCATTTCGTCGATGGGCGGAAACGGAGACGTTTCGTCGAAGTGCTCCCGCAATCCGCGGCGGTCGGCGGGCTCACGAGTGCTTCAGCACGATTTGGACGACGATATTGCCGGCGTTGCGGCAGCGGTCGACGGCCTGTTCCACCATTTCGTAGAGCTCCTGCAGAATCACGAGCTCACGCGCTTCGTAAGGGCCGTGGTAGAGTTCCTTGAGCAGGCCGAGCATGACCTTGTCGGCTTCGCCCTCGGCGTATTGCAGGCGGTCGTTGGCCTCGCGGATCTTCTCGATGTGGGTGCCGTGACGGAGCTCCTTGACCATGAACACGACGGCCTCCGAGGCGAGATTGAGCAATTCGGCCTGACGCTGGAAGGCGGCGTGCGGCACGCGGCCGGGATAAATCGAGAGCCGCTCGACGATCTTTTCGATCGCCTTGGGGATGCGATAGAGGGCGAACGACAGCTCCTCGATGTCCTCGCGTTCCAGCGGGGTGACGAACGTCTTGCTCAGCTCCTCGGTCATCTGGTGCCGGATGCGTTTTTCCTTGCGGCGACTTTGCACGAATTCGTCCAGGTTCGCGGGCGGTCCGCCCTGACTGAGGGCATGGAGGTAACGGGAGAGGAGGGTGACGCTGGTGCGGGCCTCTTCGGCGCCGGCTTCGAGCAAGTCGAAGAACTTGTCCTCTTTGCCGAGAAGCTTCTTAAGCGAGAACATGCGCGCCTGAGTAGCTTCCGGCGTTACGATTGCGAAACAATTTTCCATTCCGGCGAAAGTAAACCGCGGCGCTAATCCGCCGGATCAACCGGGCGCGCCGGCGATCAGCCGAGCTGGCCGCGGAGAAAGGCCCACGCGCGTCCGAGCCGCTCGGCGATCGCGCGGCTGCTGCGGCCGATCGAGTCGGAGTCCCACAGAAAGTTGTTCCAGGTGAGCCGTTCGCCGGGTCGCGTCATGTGGTCGCACGGGGCGGGCACGGCGGTCACCCCGGCGCCGCGCATCAGGCCGAGGGCGCGCGGGAGGTGCCACGCGGAAGTGACGAGAATCACGGCCTCGTCGCCGGCGAGTTCGCGGATCGCGAGCGATTCGTCGTGCGTGTCGCGGGGCGTTTCGAGCAGGACGAGGCGGGCGCGATCGATGCCCAGCGACTCGGCGGCGCGCGCGAGGATCGCGGCGTGACTTGGCTCGCCCGGTGCGCCGCGGCCGCAGAGCACCAGCGAAGCATGAGGCAGCGCGTGCGCGAGGCGAACGCCTTCGGAGAGCCGCGCGCGGGCGGAATGACTGAGTTTATTGATGGAGGAGAACCCCGGGGCGTCGCCATGGCCGCCGCCAAGCACGACGATGAAGCGACATTGCGCGATGGTTTGTGGGATGGCAGCGGTGGCGGTGAACTCGGGCAGCGAGGGGTAGTCGCGTTCAAGGGGGTGGATCAGCGCAGCGCTGATGGCCTTGTTGCCGAAGATTAGCAGGACGGCCACGCCGGCGATCACGAGGGCGCGGCCGAGGCGCGCGCGGCGTGCGGAGAAGAGCAGGCAGGCGCCAATCACCAGCAGCGTGAGGCTCAGGGGCAGGGGCATGAACCAGAACGAAACAAATTTCTTCAACAGAAACGTCACGGACCTAGGAGGAACGAAATTGACGGCCGCGTGCAAGGTCCGCGCGAGGAACAAACATGCTAAACCACGGACCATTCGGAGGAACCACCGGTCCGCCGCGAGCCCGCCCCCGGCTTGCGCGGTGCCGGTAGAGAGCTCCCATGCACGGCCCCGGCCTTACCATCGCCAGCACGTCCTTCGAAGTTGAATTCGGCGCACCGGCGTGCGCGTGGGGTGCGAATGGCGCGACGCTCGCACTGCCCCCGCGCTGGCTGGGAGGAACGCGCACGGAGCAGTTGTTGCCCGGCGCGAAGCCCGCCGGGTCGAGTCACGGCTTCAATCTCTGGGAAACGGAGGGCTTGTTGATGGGTGCGACGGTGCAGCCGGTCGGGGCGTCCTTGCTTCGCACGAGCCGCGAGCTGTATGCGCGTTTGTTTCGCGCGAGCGTGGGCTGGCCGCTTTACCGCATCTGGAACTATGTGCCAGGCATCAACGCGATCGCGGATGGACGGGAGAATTATCACGCGTTTTGCCAGGGACGAGCCGAGGCGTTCGAGACGCTGCACGGCAGCGGATTCAAGCGCGCGCTGCCGGCGGCGTCGGCGGTCGGCTGCACTGGTGGTGAACTCGCGGTGATGTTCATCGCGGGGCGCACGCTGCCGCAGCATCTCGAGAATCCGGAGCAGGTGCCGGCTTACGAATATCCGCGTGAACACGGTCCGCGGGCGCCGAGCTTTTCGCGTGCGACGGTGGCGCAGGCGGCGGGCGGGCGGCGGCTGGTCTTTGTGTCCGGGACGGCGGCCATCAAGGGGCACGCGACGATCGCGCCGGGCGACCTGCAGGGGCAGATCGATTGCACGCTCGACAATCTGCGACTGGTGTCGCGCGCGGCTTCGCTGGGCGACGCGCTAGGAGCGGAGACCACGATGGAGCGTCACTTCAAAGTCTACCTGCGCGACCCGGCGTCGTATCGGGCGGTGCGTGACCGCCTCGAAACGGACCTGGTGCAGGCCAGCGATCGGGTGGTGTATTTGCAGGCGGAGATCTGTCGGTCCGCGCTCGAGGTGGAGATCGAGGCGACGTTGATCGAGAAGGGGTGAGGGGGTGGTGAAGTCGTTTTGGAATCAGGAGGCGATCAGCTCGCGAAGTTTGCGGGTGTCGGTCTTGCCGCGAGGCGTGAGCGGAAAGGCGGGCAGGGCGAGAAGCTTTCGCGGGACTTTCCACGCGGCGAGGCGCGTGCGGAGCGCCTCGCGCAAGTCGACGGGGCGGCGGTCGCAGGCGACGACCGCGGCGACGGCTTCGTCGCGATCGGGATGAGGCAGCGCATAGGCGTCGCGGACTCCGGGCAGGGAACGGAGGGCGTGTTCGACTTCCGAAAGATCTAGGCGGCGGCCGGCGATCTTGAGCATGCGACCGGCGCGGCCGAGAAGCACCAGTTCGCCGGCGTCGTCGAGTCGTGCGAGATCGGCCGTGACATGCGTGGCGGGGTGGCGATTGCCGAGCGTGAACACGGCAGCGCTGGCGACGCGCACCCGGCGGCGGGCGAGCGATACGAAAACGCCCGGCAGCGGCGTCCCGACACTGCGGCCTTCGAGGGCCGCGGTGCCGGTGCGGTCGTAGGCGATGCCGCCGGTCTCGCTGGAACCGTAGAAATTGTGGAGGCGTTTCCCGAAACGGGCATGAAACGACTGCGCGACGGCGGGGGCGAGCGGGGCGCCGGCGGAGACGATGGTGCGGAGCGAGCGGAGTGAATCGGACGGCACGGCGGCGTCGACGAGCAAGCGCAGGAGCGCGGGAACGGCGGGAAAAACAGAGGGTTGAAAGCGCGCGATTTCGGCGGCCATCACGTGCGGCAAGGCGGCGGAGGCGCTGACGATCGCGCTGCCCTGGGCGAGGAGGGGCACGACGAGATTGCCCCAACCGTAAGAGTGACCGAAGGGGATGAGCGCGTAGTTGGAATCGTGTGACGCGATCTGCATTCCGGTGCAGACCTGGCGGCCGTCCGCCAGCATTTGGGGATCCGTGAAGGCGAGGGCGCGCGGTGTGCCGGTGCTGCCCGAGGTGAGTTTGACGACGCGGCGCGCGTCGTTAAAACGGCGGCCGCGGGGCATCGACGCGAGCGTGTCGCCGGTCCAGAGAAACGAGGCGCGGAGCGAGGCGGCGATGGACTGCTGGGAGGCGGGCGGCTCGCCGGGATCGAGCGGGGCGACGATCGCGCGGGCCTTGAGCAGGGCGAGGAGAAGGATCAGCCAGCGGGGGCCGTTGGGCTCGGAGAAGAGAACGATGCGATTGGCGAGAGCGGCGGGGTGTTGCGCGAGCCATTCGTCGCTGGCGTGGTCCAACTCGGCGCGGGTCCACACGCGCCCCGTCGCGGCCTCGGTGAGGGCGGGCGCGTGCGGGCCGGCGGCGAGCGTGTGTTGCCAGGCGGCGAGGAGCGTGGGCGTCATGTGCGGCGGGGCGTGCGGGCTTCGATTTCGAGGGCGAGCAGCGTGACCGACACCGTGATGGCGACGGTGGTGCCGAGGGCATGCACCACGGGAATCTGGCTGAAACCGAGCACGGCGAACGAGGCCGCCGTGGTGAGGGCCGACACGCGCACGGCGGCGGGCGGCATCGCCCGGGTTTGCGCAGTCGCCGCGGTGAAGATCGTGTAGTCGTGCGCGAGGCAAACGCCGAGGAACGCGCCGAGAAGGTGAAAAAGGTTTAGGGCATGGCCGAACAACGAAAGAAGCCCGAGCGTGAAGAAGCAGGCGCCGGCGGGGACGAGGGCGATGCGGAAGGCGCGGCGGTCGCGATAAAGTGCGGCGACCCCCAAGACGACGAGCGCGAGTCCAACGAGGCTGAGGTGGAGGGCGGAGCTGCGGTAGCGAGCGAAGAGATGATTGAAGTTTTCGAGTTGGCGGAGGGCGAAGGTGTTGAGGGCCGGCGGAAGCGAAAGGTCGCGGGGGTCGTCGAGGATTGTCAGAAACCACGGACGGGTAGCGAAGGGCTGGAGGGTTTGGCGCAGCGGGGCGGGGAGGTGGGGCGTGAAATCTTGGTAGAGGCCGGCGTAGTTGTCGCCGGAGAGCGCGGCGGGAATTTCGTTCCAGGACGCGAAGAAACCTTCGAACGCGGTGGCATCGAAATTGCGGCGTTCAAGTGCGGCGCGGAAAAGCGCGGGGAATTCGTCGAGGCGCTGGAAGGAAGCGGATGCGGCGCGCCAGGCGGGTTCGGTGGGGAAAAGAACGCCGAGGCTCGCCACACCGGCGTCTGGAGTGTGGGTTTCGACGTGCTGGAGAAAGCGGTCGAGATGTTCGCGGGCGTCCGGGAGCGAGTCGCCGAAGGTGAGATAGGCGGCGCGATCGGGGGTGTCGCCGAAGAGGGCGCGGAGTTCGCGATCGTTGGCGCGTAGTTCGGGCGAAGGGATTTCGAGTTCGCGGATGTCGTCGCGCCAGGAAACAAGCAACGGTGCGGACAGGGCGAGGATGCTGGCGAGGGCGGCGAGCGAGAGCGGAAGGGCGCGGGAGGAAAAGCGGCCGCGTTCGAGCAGTTCGAGGCGGCGGGGTGCGAGCGAGAAGGCGGGCGTCGCAGCGAACCAGAGCAGTGAGGACCCGAGCGCGCAAAGGAGGCCGCTGGCGACGAAAAGTCCGACTTGTCGAAGCAGTGGGAGTTCGGACCAGAGGAGGAGCGAAAAGCCGGCGACGGTCGTAAAACAGCTCGCCAGCAAAGGGCGGAGCAGCGGCCGAATGCGAGCGGCGTAAGAAGGGTTGCGCGGATCGGGCGGTTGAAGTGCGAGGTAAAAGCCGTAATCGATGGCGATGCCGGCGAGGAGGGCGCCGATGACGAAGACGAGGATATGAACCTGTTGAAACGCGAGGGTCGTCGCGGTCCACGCTCCAAGCAGCGAGAAGAGAACGAGGGGAACAAGGCGGAGGATTTGCCATGGCCGGCGAAGGAACACCGCGGCGACGGCGAACACGGCGGCGACGGAGGCGAGATTGAGCAGGGCGACCTCGCTTTGGATGCGGGCGCGGCTGGCGGCGGCGAAGCGATTGATGCCGGTCCAGCGGAGCGAAAGCGTGGGCTCGAGGGCGCGCGCGGCGGCCAGGGCGGAGTCGATGGCGGCGAAAGCCGGTTCCTGGCCGGCCTCGGAAAGCGGCGAGGCGCGGAGCCGGGCCCAAACGAGGGTGTGCGCGGAAATCGAAGAATTGGAGACGGCGAGGTCGCCCAGTTCACGAACGATGCGAGGCACGAGCAAAAGCGGGTCGCCGGCGATCAGGTCCTGCATCGCGAGCGCTTCGGGGCGCGCGAGAAAATCCTCGAGTTCGGCGGCGGCACGCTCGGCGGTCCACGAGGCGAAATCGTGTTCCGGTCGGCCGGACTCGGCAAAGGTGCGCTGCATACGCTGGAGCCAGTCGGGTAGAAGAAGCGGGTAGCGGCGTTCGTGCAGCGCGCGGCCGAGGGCGTCGCGTTGAGTGGGATCCGCGTGAAGCGACACTTCGTCGAACGCGCCGGACTCGCGCAATGCAGCGAGGAACGCGGCGGCGGCTTCGGGCGATGGAGGCGTGTCGGAGCGCGCATTGCTGAGGGCAAACAGAACGGCGCGCGCGTGGACATCGGCGGCGACGCTGCGAACGAGGGACAGTTCGGGCGAACGCTCGTCGGTGGGGAGGAGGTCGAGAACGTCGGTGGTGATGCGGCGGCCCGTGTCGATCGAGGCGAGCCAAGCCACGCAGCCGGCAGCGAAGACGGTCAGCGCAAGGCGAGGGATGAGCACGGAGGGGACGCGTTGAGAAGGTTGGGCCGTTCGCTGGCGCCCGCGGCGATTTGCCGGCGGTCAGCGAAAGTAGCGTTTCAGGTCGGCGCCGGAGAATTCCACGTTATCGCGGGCGTCGCGAATGAGAATTTCGACGCGCTGGTTGGCGGCACGCGTGAGTTCGATGCGTTCGATCGTATCGTGCTGGCCGGTGAGCGTGATGGCGCCGAGCGAGCGGTCGAGCGACGCATCGCGGGGAACGAGTTGGAGGATCCAGTCGTCGCCGGTGCGCTCGCCCTGAAAAGCGAACTCCTCGTGGAGGGCGGCGAGGTCGAAGTCGAGCACGTCGACGAGCACGGCGGCGGCGGCGCGGGTGCGATCGTCGTTGGGCGGATGGCGGGTGCGGCCGCGGGCATCGCGCACGACGAGGCCCTGCTCGTCGCCGATCAGCGTTTGCGGATCGGGCGCGAGATACTGCAGACTAAGGCCGCGGCCGGGTGCGAGGCGGAGCTCGCCGCGGAGCACGACGGGTTTCTTGCGGAACGGGAAGTGTCGCCGTTCTTCGAATACAGCGATGCGGCTCGTGTCGGCCGCGAGGGCGGCGAAGAGATCGCTCCAGCGTGGATCGTGCGCGGGATCTTCGATGGACGGCAACGCGGCGGACGCGGCGGGGGCGGCGAGCGCGAAGAGCACGGCGAAAGCGATCGGGCGGGCGAAGTTCATGACAGGCCCGGATGGCGCCGCGCGCGCAGGAGGGGAATCCAGCGCCAGATGGCCAGCTGGGGCAGGAGCCGAAGGTGGAGCCAGAGCATCTTGGCATTGTCGCGAAGGTAATTGAAATGCGAGATGCCGCCCTCGGCGCGCGGGATGTAGCGGCACGGTGCGGGGAGGTTGAGGGTCGGAACGCCGTCCCAAACCATGCGGACGGCGACCTCGGGATCGAAATCGTAGCCGCGAGCGAAGCGGGTGGAGTCGAGGGCGCGCTTGAGGGCGGCGGCGGGGTAGACGCGGAAGCCGAAGAGCGGGTCGTCGATGCCGCGGCCGAGGATTTCGAGGCGCGCGAAACCGACGCTGACCTTGCGTCCGTAGAGGCGCTCGAGCGGCGCTTCGGGGCCGAAAACGGGGCGGCCGAGGATGAGGGCGTCGGGCTGGTGTTGCGACGCGGCCATGAACGTGGGGATGTGCGCGGCGGAGTGCTGGCCGTCGGCGTCCATGGTGAGGACGTGCGTGAAGCCGGCTTGCAGAGCCGCTTCGAGGCCGGTGGCGATGGCGGCGCCCTTGCCGCCGTTTTCGGGGCGGATGATGACGTGGAGACGCGGATCGCGTTGAGCGAGGGCGAGGACGGGTTGTTCGCTGCCGTCGTCACTGCCGTCGACGACGACCCAGACGGGATGCCAAAAACGCAGGGCGTCGCGCACGGTCGACGCGAGCCGTGCGCCGGTGTTGAACGACGGGATCAGAACGAGGTGCGTCGAGGACGGAGGCATGTCGCTCAAGACACGAGGCAGGGTGAGCCGGCGAGTTGCTCCGTGAGTCGTTCTTCGACGAACGCGGCGATGGCGCGGGCGGAGCGGTGCGGCTCGGGGTCGAGACGATCGTCGGCGTGGATGTCGACGACGGCCGGAAAGTGCGGGACCTGCCACCAGCGGCGGCCGCGTGGGAGAAGGTCGCGGCTGGCGCGGATCACGACGATCTGGATGGGGGCCTGGGCGCGGGCGGCGATGACGGCGAAACCGGTTTTGCACGGGTTGAGCGCGCGGTGGGCGGACGTGCGCGTGCCTTCCGGAAAAATGAGCAGCGTGCGGCCGGAGGCGACGCGATCGACGGCGCTGCGGATGAACTCGGTGCCGGTTTCGCAGGCGAGGTGGCCGGCGAGGAGAGCGGTGGGTGCGAGAAATGGATTGCGCCGCATGGTGGGCTTGAACGCGCAGACGGCGTCGGGCAGGCGCGAAAGCAGGAACGTGGCGTCGAGAAGGCCCGGATGATTGGCGACCCAGACGGCGCCGCCGCGAAGAGGAATGTCGTCAAAGCCGTGCCAGCGAATCCGGACGAGACCGGTGAAGCCGAGCCAGACGTTCCAGAGCGAGAAGAAGCGGCGGACGAGTTCGCGCGCGGCGGGGGCGAAGCGGGAGGCGCCGGGGAGGCAGAGCAGAACGGCGCAGGTGAAATTCACGACGACGGCGCAGATCCCGAACAGCACCCAGGAGAGAGCGAAAACGGAGATGTAGTAACAGCGCTTGATCATGCGGCGGCGGCGGAGGCCGTTTGCGGATCGTCGGTGGCGACGCGGGGACGGGCGGAAGGGAGCGCGGGGCTGAGCGGGTGGAAATTAAACCAGAGGTAGGGGTTGGCACGGAGCAGGGTTTCGAGCTGGTGGAGGAAGGCCTGAAAGTGGGCACGGGCGCGGGCGAGGTTTTGTTCGCGCGACGGACCGTCGGGTTCGAAGACGGGAGAAGCGTGGAGGAGGGATTCGTTGGTGCCGCCGGGAACGCTGAGGCAGAAGACGACGGGAAGGCGGAAAACGAGAGACAGATGATAAATCGTGAACGGCATGAGCCGGCGGGCGCCGAGGAAGTCGAACGGCTCGGCTTTCGAACTGTGTTCGACGCGGTCGCACATCATCGCGATGGAGCCGCCGGACTGGGCGGCGTCCTTGAGGGCGAAGAGGAGGTTTTCGGTTTCGTTGACCCAGACGTAGCTGACCCACTGGCCGAATTGGTTCGAGAGGCGATGGGTGTCGCGCGAGTTGCCGACCCGGAGCCGGATCATGTGCACGTGGCGACGGAACTCGCCGAGGAGAAAGCCCAGCAGGTCGGAGTTGCCGAAATGGATCGTGCCGAGAAGCGCGGGCCGACCGGAACGCATGAGCGCGCGGAAGGAGTCGAAGTTCGGTTGAGGAGTGCAGCGGTGCGCGCCGGTCTCCGCGGCGTGGATACGTGTCATCATCACACGGCTGTAAGTGAAGAAGTGCCGCCACACTTCGTTCAGGCGGGCGCGGCGGTTGAAAACCGTGGAGAGGTAGGCGCGGGAGTGGCGGCGCTGTTTCGGCATCAGGACGAGGGCGCAGGCGGCGCCGACGCCGAGGAGCGGTTTCAGGAGAAAACCGGGCAGCGCGCGATCGAGGAAGCACAGGAAATCGTAGCCCCAGTCGGGACCGGGATTGCGCACCGCGGGGGGCGGAGAAGAGGCGGGGCGGCTCAGTTCCATGCGAGCGTGAGGAGGAGGCCGGGCGCGGCGGGTTGGGCGAGCGGTTCGCGGTGGTGGAGCGCGGCGAAGAAACGCGGCAGACGCAGCTCCGCTTCGATGGCGGATTCGGCGGCGGCCGTTTGTTCGAGGCGGAGCGAACCGAGGGCGGCGGCGGGGTCGGTGGACAGCGCGAGCGCGAAGGCAAAGGTGTCACTACTGGCGGCGGCATTTTCGAGGAGCCAGGTGCCGCGCTCTTCGCCGCCGCAGAGGATCGCGCGCGGCGGAGGAGAGAGGAGAGCGGATTGCACGGCTTGGGCGACGAGATGGCGGCTGCCGGTGTGGGGGAAAAAGTGACGAACGGGTTGCTGGCGCGCGATGAGAACCTGTTGAACGCCGCTGGGATGAATCGAGGTTTGGAAGAGCGTGGGACTGGGCGTGGGAAAACTGACGAGGTAATCTTCGAGTGCGCGGGTTTCGCCGTAGACGGAGGCGTAGACGAGCGTGTCGTCGGCGGTGGGCGAAAGCTCCTGCAGGACGCCGCCGAGGAGCAGGCCAAGTTGCGTCATTCGGCGAGTCGCCCCGCGGGGAAACGCATCACGCAGACGCTCGCGCGTGGCGGCGAGGTCTTCGGCACCGGGGGAATCGGTGCGGACGGCGACGATGTGGCGTTCGAGCATGTGGGGCGGGTGAACTCGGGGAAGGGCGGTGGGCGGCGGTGGAGAGAAAGAGAACGAGAACGAGGAGCGGAGGTCAGGCGGACGTCAGGAGGCAGGCGGCGTGGGCGCCGCCGAAGGCGTTGCTGGTGAGCAACACGGCATCGTAAGCGGCGGTGGAGAACGGTTCCGCGGCGACGTTGTCGCGGAAGAAAGGCGCGGCGCTGCCAATCGTGCCGGGAGCGCGGCCGGCGCGAATCGATTGCACGGCGAGCGCGAGTTCGACGAGGCCGCAACTGCCGAGCGTGTGGCCGAGGCTGCCTTTCCAGGAGACGAGCGGAGCGGAGGGGAACATGTTCGCAAGGGTGTCGGCTTCGAGCCGGCCGGCTTCGAGGGTGCCGGTGCCGTGGCCTTTGATCCAGAGGCGGCGGCCGCGTGCGGCGGACACGAGCGGCTCGAGGCAAGCGGCGAAGCCGGAACCGTCGGCACGGTTGGCGGTGAAATGGTGCATCTCGTTGTAGAGCGATTGCGCGTGGAGAAGGGGCGCATCGTTCGTGGGGGGAGTGGCGGAGTCGGGGGGGGCGAGCACGGCGAAGGCGGCACCGTCGCCGAGGCCGATCGAACCCGTGTTGCGGGCGGCGTAGGGCGCGGGAAAGCCATCGTTCAGGATTTTTAGCGCGTGAAAGCCGCCGGCGACGAATGGGCTGACGAAGTCGAACGTGAAAACGAGCGCGCGGTCGGCGAGGCCGGCGTGGAGGGCGCGCGTGGCGAGGAGCAGGCCCAAATGGGCGGAGACGCATGCGTGCGAAAGGATGCTGACGTGGGCGCCCCAGCCGAGGCGTTGGCGAATCGCGTCGACGGAGGCGAATGGCGTGCCGGTGGCGAGGTGCGCGGGATCGCGCGTGCGTTGGAAAGCGTAGAGGCTGCCAACGCCGAAGTTACTGCTGGTGACGAAGACGGGAAAACGGGGCGAGCCCCAGTCGGCCGCGGGGATCTGCGCGGCGAGTGGATCGAGGTGCGCGAGCCAGTTGGGCGGGGCGGTTTCGTCGAGCGAGCGTCCGGGCAGAAGGGCAAGGGGAACGGAATCTCCGCCGTCGGCGCCGAAGACGGGATGGAGTTGGAGAGCGCGCTCGCCCGAGAGGAGAGCGGCTTGTGTCGCGGTGGCGTCGCCGAGCGCGGTCAGACAGCCGGTGGCGGCAAGGCGAATGGGCGGGAGAGACGAGCAGGGATCAAGGGGCACGGAGCAGGAAGACGTGCGGCGCTGCACGCAGCGCGAGTTAGGGACGGATCAGGCCGGGACGCGGTCGGCGGGGGCGCGGGCGCGGACGAAATCGGCGAGATGGGCGATGCTGGCGAGAGCGGTGCGTGACTCCTCGCTGCTGGCGATCTTGATGCCGAATTCTTTCTCGAGTGTGACGACGAGTTCGAGGGCGTCGATCGAGTCGAGGTTGAGACCGGAGCCGATGAGCGGGTCGTCGTCGCCGATGTCCTCGGGGCGAAGGTCGTCGAGTTTGAGCGTGCGGACGATGAGTTCCTTAAGTTGGGCGCGGAGCGGATCGGACATGGGCGGGAGCGTCAGGCGTTGGCGGGGAGAGGCGGCTTGGCGGCGCTGTATTCGCTGAAGAGGCCGAGCATGCCGGTGCGTTTCACATCGGTGAACCCGACGGCGCGGAGGGCGTCGAGGACGGAGGCGGGTGGAACGCAGGCGTCCATCGTTTCCCAGAAATAGACCATCATGTCGCGCGCGGCGCGGCTGCGGGTGAAGAGCTGGGTGAGCGAGGGATAGATCTTTCCGAAGTAGAGTTTGAAAAGCGCGGCGCCGATGCGGCTGGACGGTTTGGTGACCTCGAGGATGAGGACGCGGCCGCCGGGTTTGAGGACGCGGAAGTATTCGGAGAATGCGGCGTCGAGCGTGGTCACGTGACGCAGCGCGTAACCCATGGTGAGGAAGTCGAAGGTGCTGTCGGGGAAAGGAAGCTGTTCGGCACGGCCGACGACGAAGCGGGCGGGAAGTTTTTGGCGGGCGACGGCGAGCATGCCCTCGCTGGGGTCGAGGCAGGTGATGGTTTCGGCGGAGCCGAGGACTTTTTGTGCGGCGGTGGCGACGAGGCCGGTGCCGCACGCGACGTCGAGGAGCTGGTGGCCGGGTTTAAGGCCGTGGCGTTGCAGGGCCCAGCGGCGGTAGAATGAGCCGCTGCGAAGGAAACCCCAATCAACCACGCCATCGTAGTGCGGCGCGCCGGCGTCGAAGAGCTGATTGACGAACGCGGGCTTCTCCTCGGTCGTGGCGTAATGGGCGTCGAGTGGCGGGTGGGGCAGCATGGGCGAACGCGCGTCCGCCGGATCGATCCGCCGACGCTGGGGCAAGGACAGCGGCGGGGGGAAGTGGTTGCGGGTGGATGGGCGAAAAGCGGCGCGGAGGCGAAGAGGAAACGCGAGCGGCGGTTCTGCAATGCAAGTGGCTGGCCCGCCTTCGTCTTCGACTTCGGCGCGGCAGTTTTCGCGGGGCGAAAACTGGGGCGGCCAACGGGACTTGAACCCGCGACCCCAAGATTCACAATCTTGTGCTCTAACCAACTGAGCTATGGCCGCCGTGAAGAGCTGGGGAAGTTCACGAGCGGAATTGGGGGTGTCAATCTCTTGTTCCCGGACGGCGGCGGCCTCGCGGGCCAGGGGCGGCGGCGGAGAATGAGGTTCGCTGTTGAGCGGGCGGCGGGGTTGGCGTTTGTTGGCGGGCGATGAAGGTGTATTTCATGGGGGTGTGCGGGACGGCGATGGGGAATGCCGCATTGCTCGCCCGGGCGGCGGGGCACGAGGTGGTCGGCGCCGACACGGGGGTGTATCCGCCGATGTGCGACGTGCTCGCGGAGGCGAATGTGGCGCTGCATGAAGGTTACGATGCGGCGCGGCTGGAGCGGCTCGCGCCGGATCTCGTGGTGATCGGGAACGCGATGTCGCGGGGGAATCCCGAAGTGGAATGGCTGCTGGAGACGCGGGCGTTTCCGTTTACGTCGCTGCCGGCGATGTTGCACGAACTCGTGCTGAAACGGCGGAAGAACATCGTGATCTGCGGGACGCATGGGAAGACGACGACAACGGCGCTGGCGGCGTTTTTGCTGCGGGCGAGCGGGCGCGATCCGGGGTTTTTGATCGGAGGCGTGCCGCTGGATCCGCCGGTGGGGAATCATCTCGGGGCGGCGGGCGATCCGTTTGTGATCGAAGGGGACGAATATGACAGCGCGTTCTTCGACAAGCGCAGCAAGTTCATCCATTACGCGCCGCACGTGGCGGTGTTGAACAACCTGGAGTTCGATCATGCGGATATCTTTCGGGATCTGGCGGACGTGCAGCGGACGTTTTCGCATCTGGTGCGGATCGTGCCGCGAAATGGGTTCGTGGTGGTGAATGGCGACGACGAGAATTTGCGGATGCTCGGTGCGATGCCGTGGACGCAGATGGTGCGCGTGGGGACGGGCGAGAAGAACGACGTGCGGATTGTGGAGTTCGCGGAGACGCCGGAGCGGGTGGAGTTCGCGTTGACGTGGCGGGGAGTGGCGTGGGGGCGGGTGAGTTGGAAGCAGCGGGGGATGTTCAATGCGCGGAATGCGGCGATGGCAGCGACGGCGGCGGGGCTGGCGCTGGATCCGGCGAATCCGACCGCGGTGAATCTCGGGGCGCTGGAAAAATTTCGCGGCGTGAAGCGGCGGCAGGAGTTGTTGTGCGAGAGTGCGACGGCGACGGTGATCGAGGATTTCGGACATCATCCGACGGCGCTGGCGGAGACGCTGCATTCGTTTCGGGCGCAGTTTCCCGGTGCGAAGTTGACGGCGGTGTTTGAGCCGCGGAGCAACACGGCGCGGACGAAGACGCTCGAGGCGGGGTTTATGCGGGCGCTGGCGATGGCGGACGAGGTTTATATCGGGGCGGTGAATCGCGCAGAGAAGCTCGCGGTGGGGGAGCGGTTCGACACGATGGCCGTTGCGGAGCACCTGGAGGCGCTTGGCGTGGAGGCGCACAGTGCGCCGACGAATGCGGTGCTGCTGGAGAAGCTCGTGGAGAATACGTGTGGCGAGCGGGCGGCGCGGCGGGTGGTGATCTTTTTCACGAACGGATCGTTCGATGGGATTATAGGAAAGTATGTGGCGGCGGTGCGGGATCGGAGTTGAGAGATGAGGACGGGGAGCGGAGGGGTTTTGCCGCTTGCGTCTGCCAACGAGTTGCCCTCTTTCCGGGGACCACCTCATGAAATTTGCATCTGGGCGCGGTGTGCGCGCGATCGGGTTTGGAGTGTTGTTGGCGGTTTTGGCGGGAACGAGTCCGGTTTACGCGCAGGCGCCCGGCGCGGAGCCGTCGGGTGTGGCGATGGCGACACCGACGCACGATCCGATGCTGGCGCGGGTGTTTCCGTCGATCGTGAGGATCGAGGCGATTCGGTTGCGGCCGAGCGATGGGCGGTTGACGAAGCAGTGGACGGGCGGGAGCGGCGTCATCATTTCGGCGGAGGGGCACGTGCTGACGAACTGCCACGTGACGGACGATGGGGATTATTTCCGGTGTTACCTTTATGATGGTTCGCATGTGGACGCGGCGCTGGTCGGGCAGGATGCGCTGACGGATCTTGCGGTGTTGAAGCTGGACCTGACGCAGCGGCCGGCGAATGCGGCGGCGCTGGTGGTGGCGGGGTTTGGGGATTCGGATCAACTGGTCGCGGGCGATCCGGTGTATGCGTTGGGCAGTCCGGGTTTTCTGGCGCAATCGGTGACGCGGGGAATCGTGTCGAATCCCTCGCTGGTGCTGCCGGAGCAGACGGCGGGAAAGATGATGTTGCGCGGCGAGGACGTGGGGACGCTGGTGCGGTGGATTCTGCACGATGCGCGGATTTTCGGCGGGAACAGCGGCGGGCCGCTGGTCAACGGGCGCGGCGAAATCATCGGCATCAATGAAATCGGGGTGTTCAATCTCAGCGGTGCGATTCCGGGCAATCTCGGCCGCGTGGTGGCGGACAATTTGATCAAACACGGGCGGGTGATTCGCGGCTGGTCGGGCATCACGGTGCAGCCGCGGCTGGAATCGAGCGGACGCGGGCCAGGTGTGATTGTGGCGGATGTGGCGGAAGGTTCGCCGGCGGCGGAAGCGGGCGTGAAGGCGGGCGATCTCGTGGTCGCGTGCGACGGTCAGGCGATCGAAGGCGCGGAGGAAAAAGCGGTGGCGCATTACAACCGGCTCGAGATGAGCCGGCTGCCGGAGCAGGAGTTTGTGGTCGAGTATTTGCGCGACGAAGACCGGCGGACGGCGAAGATGGCGCTCGAGCGGCGGGAGCCGGCGCAGGGCGATGATGTGGAGTTGAAGAGTTGGGGCGCGGTGGTGCGCGATTTGACGATGAAGCTGTCGCGCGACGAGCGGCTGCCGGACACGCGCGGTGTGTGGCTGGAGAATGTGCGGCCGGCGGGGCCGAGCGGGCAGGGTGAGCCGGTGTTGCGGCGGCAGGATGTGCTGATCGCGGTCGACGGAAAACCGGTGGCGAACGTGGCGGAGTTGCGGGCGGTGACGGAGAGTTTGTTGAGGGAGGCGACGAACGGAAAACGGGCGGTGCTCGCGAGCGTGCGGCGTGACGGAGCGGTGTTGAACTCGGTGGTCGAGCTGCGGGAGACGGACGATCACAACGTGACGCCGCAGGCGCGGAAGGCGTGGCTCGGGGCGGCGTCGCAGCCGCTGACGCCGAAGCTCGCGTCGAGGTTAGGCATCAAGGCGGACGGCGGCGCGCGGTTGACGCGGATTTATCCAGGAACGGAAGCGGAGAAAGCGGGATTGCGAGTGGGCGACGTGGTGCTGGCGCTGGATGGTGCGGGTGTGCCGGCGCGGCGGCCGGAGGATGCGGACGTGCTGGCGCGGCAGATCCGGCAGTATCGCTCGGGCACGAGCGCGGAGTTCTCGCTTTGGCGGGACGGGGAGACGACCACGTTGAACGTCGTGCTCGAACAGCAACCGACGCCGGCGCCGGAGATGCCCTGGTGGGAGGACACGAAGTTGGAATTTTCGGCGCGGGATATCGCGTTCGAGGATCGCGTGCGGCTGCAGTTGTCGCCCGAGACGAGCGGCGTCCTGGTCGAGAGCGCGGTGCCGGCGGGGTGGGCGGCGCTGGCGGGGCTGCGCAGCGATGACGTGGTGGAGGCGGCGGGCGGAAAGGCGGTGCACGCCTTGGAGGAGTTGAAGCAGGCGCGGGCGGACGCGGCGGCGGGCGGAAGCGACTGGTGGGTGCTGCAGGTGCGGCGTCGTGGTCAGACTTTGTTCGTGGAAATCAACCTCAAGCCGGTGAAGGTGAACTCATGAAGATCATGCGAAGCGTTGTGATGAGCGGGACGATGTTGGCAGCGGGCGTGCTTGCTCCGTCGGTGAGCACGGCGGCGGCGGCGGACGCTTCGACGAATGCGGGGCGGGAGTTGCTGCTGCGACAGGTCGATGCGGTGATCGGCATCGAGATGGTGGTGACGATGAAAGTGAAGATGGGCGACCGTGAGATGCCGACGCGCGAGCGGCGGGTGGAGGTGAATGGGACGGTGCTGACGCCGGGCGGGCTGACGGTGGCATCGCTGGCGCAGGTCGATCCGGCGACGGAGATCGAGGCGATGCAAATGGCGCAGCCGGGGCGGCAGCTGGAGTTGCTCGGGGCGGATTTCAAGGAGGTGAAACTGCGGCGGGCGAATGGCACGGAGGTGCCGGCGAGATTTGTGTTAAAGGATGCGGATCTCGATCTGGCGTTTATTGCGCCGGAGGGGGCGGCCGAGGGAAGCGGGGAGATGACGGAGTTCGCCCACGTGGATCTGAGCGCGGACACGGAAGGGGCTATCCTGGATACGTTTTACTCGGTGACGCGGGCGCCGAAGGCATTGCAACGCGTGCCGGTGATGCAGGAAACGGCGGTGGTCGGGATCGTGGAGAAGCCGCGGCGGATCTATCTGATGCGGGATGTGTCGCTGGGGAGTCCGGTGTTCGACGGAGAGGGGAAGTTGCTGGGGCTGGCCTTGCAGCATTTTGCGGGCGGACGGCGCGTTGGGATTGTGGTGTTGCCGGCCGTGGACATCGCGGAGGTGGCGAAGCAGGCGGAGGTGGCGCAGAAGTCGGCGGTGACCCCGACGGAAAGTGCGGCCGCGGAGGCGGGCGAAGCGGACGGAAATTGAAGATTTTTTTAAGTTTGCCAAGGGATGCGTAGCCAGGGTGGGGAGAAGACGCTAATATCTGGCGCATGAGCCCAACTGCGTTGGAGGCTTACCGGGAGTTCGAGTCCGCCGAGAAAGCCTGTTGGGAAGTTTTGCTTCGGGAGCACGAAATAGGGCGGCAGATTCCGTCGGAGGCCTTGAACGAGGCGATGGACCGAACGCTGGCGGAGCTGTGGATGCTGCTGGGCCGGGGGGCGGTGCTGCAGGAAGAGGTCAAAGGTATGCCAGCGATCAAGCTGCCTGTGGCGACGACGGGCGACTGCGCCTTTCTTCGGTTCCTGCCGTATTTCTCGAGCGGAGAGGAAGCGCTGGAGCTCGTCGGAAAAGAGCTGAAGGTTCTGTATCCGAAAATGGGCGACGCTGCAGGGGAAGAGTTGCGACTGGCGTGGGACGTAATGGTCCAGTGCCAGCTGCAGCGGCTGTGCGCCGAGTGCGCACACGTGGGCGAGTGCCCCTACGGCGGACCGGCGTCGCTGCACGCGCGCGAGCGGAAAAATCGGCGCGCGGACGGGTAGGACGTTGGGCGATCGGAGCGCGGTGCGGGCACCGCGCCTCCGTCGGCAAAGGCCAACTACTGGGCCTGCTTGGCGACCTTGCGGACGAGGGGTTGTTCGCCGGCGGGGAGAGCGAGGAGGTCGTAGTCCTGATAGCCGGTGATCTTCACGTCGACGAATTCGCCGACGGGGAGTTCGCGGGGGACGTAGACGCGGCCGTCGATATCGGGGGCGTCGGCTTCGCCGCGGGCGACGCCGGGTTCCTCGACGAGGACGCGAAGGGTGCGGCCGACGTAGGTTTTGCTGACGTCGGCGGCGATGGTTTTTTGGAGAGCCATCGTGCGATGCCAACGGGCTTCCTTCAGCTTGGCGGGGAGCTGCTCCTCCATTTTCGCGGCGCGGGTGCCTTCCTCCTGCGAGTAGCGGAAGACGCCGAGGCGCTCGAATTTCGTTTCACGGATGAAATCGCAGAGCTCGTCGACGTCGGCGTCGGTCTCGCCCGGAAAGCCGACGATGAAGGTGGTGCGGATCGCGATGCCGGGGATGCCGGCCCGGATGCGGGCGATGAGCTGGCGGATGTAGTCGCCGGAGGTCTCGCGCTGCATCTTGCCGAGCATGTTGTCGCTGATGTGCTGGAGCGGGATGTCGATGTAGCGGGCGACCTTCGGGCACTCGGCGATGGTGCGGATGAGTTCGTCGGACCAGTGCGCGGGGTGCGTGTAGAGCAGGCGTATCCAGAAATCCCCTTCGAGGGCGTTGAGCTGGCGGAGAAGCGTGGTGAGGGCGGTGCCGCGGGAGGAATCGACGGGCGTGCGCGGGTTGGGGCGCTGTTCCCAGGTGTCCATGCCGAAGAACGTGGTGTCCTGGGAGATGAGGTTTATCTCCTTCACGCCCTCCTTGACGAGCTGGCGGACTTCGGCGACGACGCTCTCGACGGTGCGGCTGCGATGGCGTCCGCGGATTTGCGGGATGATGCAGAACGTGCACGGGTGATTGCAGCCCTCCGCGATCTTCACGTAGGCGAAATGGCGCGGCGTGAGGCGGAAGCGGGGGGTGTCGTAATCCGGGATGTAGGTGGATTTGCCCTCGATGAAGTTGGCGGGGGCTTCCTTGGTGGCGCCGCGTTCCTTGGCGTAGATTGCCTCGATGATGGGAGCGACCTTGGTGACCTGGTCGAGGCCGATGAAGGCGTCGACTTCGTCGTGAAGGGAGTTGGAGAGGTCCTTCGAAAAGCGCTGCGACATGCAGCCGGCGACGATGAGTTTTTGCTCCTTGCGGCGTTTTTTCATGCCGCGGTTTTGGTGGACCTCAAGGATGTGGCCGATCGATTCCTCCTTGGAGGAGTCGATGAACGAGCAGGTGTTGACGATCACGACGTCGGCTTTTTCCGCCTCCGGGATGACGGCCATGCCGGCTTTATGCAGGTGACCGACCATGATCTCGCTATCGACGAGGTTCTTGGCGCAGCCAAGAGAGATGAGACTGACTTTGATCATTGGGCGAACGGGCGGGGCGGCGTCAGGACAACGGAGATGCTTCGCTTGGGCTGAGCGTGACGTGAGGGAGAAAAGTCGGCGGATTCGGTGGAAAGAAAAACGGCCCCGAGTCTTCGGGGCCGCAGCAGCGGAGCAACGTGCGCGGGCAAACTTACTTCTTTTTCGCGGTGGTCTTGGCGGCGGCTTTTTTGCGCTTGAGGTAGGCGACGCGGCGTTTGCGTTTGATGACTTTGTTGGATTGTTGGCCCATAGGTGGTGAGAAAGGAAACGGGGAGCATCCCGGTTGGGGCGTGTGAGTCAAGCGAGGGATCGGGCGGGACGGCGCTGGCGTTTTTCGCGGGGAAGGGGATGCTGGAAGCGATGAAGACGCGACCGGGTTTCTGGGGTGTGGCGGTGGGGATGGCCGGGCTGGCGGCAGCCACCGCGGCGTGGGCAGCGGAGGCGGGCGAATGGAAAACGTTGTTTGACGGCAAGACGCTGGAGGGATGGCGAAGCCTGGCGAGCGCCGAGCCGGGGGCTGGTTGGAAGGTGCGGGAGGGCGCGATCGAGCTGGAGGGCAAGGCGGGCGATCTGGTGAGCGCGGAGGCGTTTGGGGATTTCGAGTTGAGCTTCGAATGGAAAGTGAGTGAGGCGGCGAACAGCGGGGTGATTTACCGCGTGGGTCTCGGCGAGAAGAACACGTTTCTGACTGGGCCGGAGTATCAGGTGCTCGACAACGAAAAGGCGTCGGACAACAAGCCGCCGAGTCATACGGCCGCAGGCTTATATGACTTGGTGGCGCCGCCGCGGGATTTCACGCGGCCGGTCGGTGAGTGGAACGAAGGCCGAATCAGGGTGCGCGGGAGGCATGTCGAACACTGGCTGAACGGCGAGAAGACGGTCGACGTCGACCTCGCCAGTCCGGAAGGAAAAGCGCTGATCGAGCGGAGCAAGTTCAAGGGGTGGGAGAAGTTTGCGACGCTGGCGCGCGGGCACATCGCGCTGCAGGATCACGGACATCCGGTGTGGTTTCGCGCGATTCGAGTGCGCGAGTTGAAACAGCCGGAATAGGGCTGCTCGGAGTGCGCGAGGGTGGGCTCGGAGCGCGGCTAGGCGAGTGGCTCGCCGGAAACGATCTTGGTGCCCTCGCGTTGCCAGCGATAAACGAGAGGGGCGCGGGTGCGTTCGAGCTGTTTGAGGAGGGCGGGGGCGGCGCGTTTGGGGATTTCGAGGTCGGTGAGACCGGTGGCGTCGCAGTTGAGGAGGCGGGCGTAGGGTTTGAAATGTTCGGGCCGGCCGATGACGCGCGAAAGATCGTTGGCGGGAGCGTTGGCCGCGGGCGAGTCGGTGAGGGCGCGATCGAGGGCGAGGAAGGCGTAAGGGAGGCTGCGGAGGTCGATGCCGGCGCGCTGGCCGAATTTGACCCAGTTGGAGTCGGCGAAGATTTCGGGGGGCGGCGGGGCGAAAAAGTGGCACCAGTGGCGGTCGTTGCCTTGGAGGAACATCGGGCAGGTGAGTTGGTGCGTGCAGGGGGCGACGAGGCGGAAGGTGGGGCGAAGTTCGTCGCGAATGCGGCCGAGCTGGCGGCTGACGGCGTGCGTGCCGGGCTCGACCCAGAGAACTTCGGCGGCTCGGGCGACGAGGGTGTGGAGCGAAGCGAGGGCGTCGGGCGAGAGCTCGTTGAGCACGTGGCTGACGACGAGGAGGCCGAGCGGTTCGGAGGAGGCGAGGAAGCCAGGGGTGGCGGAGGCGACGTGGAGGGCGGGGAAGGCGTGGGATGCGCGATCGGCGGCGAAGTCGCAGGCGGTGGCGGAGTGGTCCCAGACGGTGAGCGTATCGAAGTTTTCAGGACCGAAGAACTCCATGACGCGGCGCGAAGCGATGCCGCTGCCGCAGCCCCAGTCGAGAACGGAGCGGGAGGAGGGTTTCCAGCCGCGGAGGCGGAGTTCGCGGAGGACGTGGTCCCATTTCCAGCCGATGCGCTCGCCGTAGGTGAAATTGTAGGACGCGAGATCGGAGGCGGATCGCCAGTAGGCGCCGGTGGCGGCGGAGCCGGAAAGAAAGCCGTCGCGGAGTCGGTCGAGGGCGGGCCAGTCGAGGTCGGACCAGGTCATGCGGCGAAGAGCGGGGCTCGAAGATTTGTAATATAATACGTTACAAAGATGGTTGGGAAGAAAGGCACGTTTGTAACGTAATGTATTACAAATCGGATTGAGGAGGCGGGGTGGAGAGGGGGAAGGCGAGGTGGGTGGCGAGGTGTTGGGTGTGGATGCCGTAGAAGGAGGCGAAGGCGCGGAGGTGTTGGGCGCGGGTTTCGCGGCTGGCGGGAGAGGCGGGCGACGGAGATTTGATGGCGGCGATCATGAGGTTTTTGGCGGTGTGCTCGGTGGAGATGAATTCGAAGACTTTGGTGCGATAGCCGGCCCATTCGAGGAGTTGGGCGCGAAGGGCATCGGTGACGAATTCGGCCTGGCGCTCCTGGAAGATGCCGTGACGCAGGGCATCGGCGAGGACGGGCGGCGCGGTGAGTTGGCGGCGGAGCTCTTTTTGGCAGCAGGGGGCGACGACGAGGAGGCGGGCGCCGGCGGCGATGCCGCGGGCGAGGGCGTCGTCGGTGGCGGTGTCGCAGGCGTGGAGGGCGATGAGGACGTCGAGGGGCGCGTGAGCGTTCGATGTTGGAGAGCCGATTTTGGGGGAATCGATGTGTCCGGCGGTGAAGGTGAGATTGTTAAACGCGTGCTCGCGAGCGATGCGGTTGCAGAGATCGACGAGTTCGGGGCGGGCTTCGATGCCGGTGATGCGGGCGCGATCGCGGAGGAGGTCGGCGAGAGCGAAGGTGAGGTAGCCTTTGCCGGAGCCGGCGTCGACGATCCGGACCGCGGGCGCGGTCGGAGATGGGAGATCGGAGATGGGAGATAGGGCGAGGCCGGATTCGGTGAGGAGGTGGGTGAGGAGTTCGGCGAATTTCTGGATCTGGCGGAATTTGTCGGACATGCCCTCGCGGGGGTGGCCGCGGTCGTTGGTGACGCCGAGGGCGCGGAGCCAGGGGGCTTCGGCGGGGATCAGGTGGGTTTTGGGACGGTTGTGGGTGGAAGAATTACGCGGTGGGGGCACCGCGCCTTCAAGCGGGGGAGCGAGAGTTTTCAGGTGGAGCCGGTTGGAATCGGATTCGAATTGGGCGGAGCCGGTGGCGGTGAAGAGATGGGCGTCCAGGAAGTCGCGGCCGAGGAGGGCGTCGATTTCGGCGAGGGCGTCGGCGGGTATCCGGTTTTTGGTGATGTCGCGCGTGGTGTGGCGCCAGAGGAAGGAAAGGTGTGGGCCGGATTTCAGCGTGACGGGGCGGATGAAGACGTTGCGCAGGGTGGAGTCGGCGCCGCGGTATTTGCCGAGCGTGAGTTTTTGGAAGTCGCCGGAGTCGACCGCGGTGCGGACGAGCGTAAGGAATTTGGCGCGCGGTGAATCGGACATGAGAGATGGCCGCAAGAAAGCGCAGAGGGCGCAAAAGCGAAAATGCCCGAGAAGGGCGCGATCGTCAGGGAAGGAAGTCGGTGGTCAGCGCGCTGACGGGAGTGACTTTGTCTTTTTTGAGAATGCCGAGGGATTCCAGTTGCTCGATTTGCGTGGCGTAGCGGGCGGGGTCGAGGCGGCCGATCTTTTCGGGGCCGCTGTCGGCGTCGCGGCCGGTGACGAGCTGGCCGTCGATGATGAGCTGGCGGGAGGCCATCATGAATTCATCGGTGTTGTTGGGGTTGGCGGCTTTCATGGCGGCGTGGGCAGGGGCGGGGTCGCCTTCGAGATAATCGCGCCAGCCTTTGATGTAGGCGCGAGTGAAGGCGCGGAGGATGTCGGCGTGCTCGCGGGCGAACTTGCGGCTGGTGACGAGGACGGCGTAGGCGCGAAAGCCGGCGTCCCACGTGGAGAGGAAGCGCGGTTCTTTGCCGCCGGCTTTCACGATGTGGTAGGGCTCGGCGATGTAGTAACCCTGCTGGATGGCTTCCTTGTTTCCGAGGAACGCGGCGACGGAGAAGTTTTGGGGGACGATGTTGAAGTCGATGCTGTATTTTTTTCTCAGATACGGAAGGAAGGCCCATTCGGGGCGGGCGATGATGGTTTTGCCCTGGAGGTCTTCGAAGCGGCGGACGGAGGAGTCGGCGTTGACGAGGAGGCCGGAAGGATCGTCCTGAAAGACGGCGGCGAACTGGACGACGGGGAGGCCCTCGGCTTGTTGGAGGAGGGTGTTGGTGCTGTCGGCCTGGCCGATGTGGGCCTGGCCGGTGGCGACCTTGGGCATGACGAGGGCGTTGGGGCCGCCGGGAATGAGCGTGACGTCGAGGTTTTCGTCGGTGAAGAAGCCGCGGGCCTGGGCTTGATAGAAACCGCCGTG
>JAEZAD010000049.1 GCA_023430565.1 Verrucomicrobiota bacterium | reverse complement strand
CGGCGGGATTTTATGTGAAGGGGTCGACGTTCACGCTCGCGGAGCTGTTTGCGGAGGATCGATTGCCCGAAGGCCAGCGGCCGCTGGCAGACAAGTTCAAAGGCGGAGCGATGGTGATCTCGCGGTTGTGTCCGGTGGATTATCACCGGTTTCATTTTCCGGTGGGCGGGACGCCGTCGGCGCCGCGGTTGATCAATGGCTGGCTGTATTCGGTGAGCCCCGTCGCACTGCGGACGAACCTGCATTATCTCGTGCAGAACAAGCGCGTGTTGACGCTGATCGAGTCGGCGGAGTTTGGGACCGTGGCGATGTTCGAGATCGGCGCGACGAATGTGGGCAGCATCCGGCAGACGCACATTCCTGAGCGGGCGGTGGAGAAGGGCGCGGAGAAGGGGCTGTTTGCGTTTGGCGGATCGTGTGTGATCACAGTGTTCGCGCCGGGGCGGATCCGGTTCGATGCGGACTTGCTGCAACCGGGCGCGGAATGCATGGAGGTTTACGCGCGGATGGGGGACCGGCTGGGCGAGGGGGTCTGAGCACCTCGCCGTCTCCTGTGGCACGTTCGAGATGTTCGGTTCAGGTGGGTTGCGCGACCCGCGCAACCGACCGAAAGCATCAGTCCTTCGGATACAGCACCGACACGAAGAAGGCCTTCATCTCGGCGGCGTAGTAGACGCCGTATTCGTGGAAGGTGGCCTTCGTTGGTGCATTGGGTTTCCAGTCGAAAAATGCGTGCTGCGCGCCGCCGATCTGCACGTATTGCACGCGCTGTCCTTTTGCGACGAGGGCGTCCATGAACTCGACGTTCGTTTTGTCGCTGATCAGCGGATCCTTCGTGCCGCGGGTCAGGTATTGCGGCACGGCGCGCACCGCGGCCTCGGGAATGGAATAGAGCGGCATGATCGCGCGATTCCAGGAATCGTCGGCCGCGGGGTTTTCGGGATCGGCTTTCAACCACTCGCCCGCAAACACGCCGTAGCTGGGCGCCGCGGCGCGGATCGCGGTTAGCATCTCCGCTTTCAGCCGGGCAACTGCCTTGCCGGCGGGAACATACGACGGCTTGAACTCGAAGACGCCCGGCTCGCGGCCGAACCCGCGCTCGCCGATCCTCTCGGTCATCGTCGATATCGACGCCGAGAGATGGCCGCCGGCGCTGTCGCCGGTCACGCCGATTCGGGTGGGATCGCCGCCGTAGTCGGCCGCGCGCTCCATGATGTGGGCGATGGCGCCGTAGCAGTCCTCGATGAGGTTCGCCATCGTATTGGCGGTCGCATCGCCGTCGGCCTTGCCCGCCCAGCGGTAGTCGATGCTGCACGCCACGAATTTCCCGCCTTTCGTGAGTTCGCGGGCGAGTCCGCGCATCACGTCCTCGTTGTTGGTGGTCCAGCCGCCGCCGTGAATGATGACAATAATCGGCAGGTTCTTCGCTCCTTTGGGCGAGAACACATCATACTTGAGCGGCTTCACGCCGGGCTGCGCGTAAACGACGTCGTGGCGCACGTCGAGGTGCGCCACCTCCGCCTCCGCGATGAACGATGCTCCGATGTGTTTGTCGCGATCGATCGTGACCTTGAAGGTCGGGGTCATGGATTCGTGATACATGGCGCCCCAACGTCCGGGCACCGAGTAGTAGCCGGAGTCGAGGGTGTAGCCCACGTCGGGGCGCGTGGACACGGTGACAACGGTGCCCGCCGGGTAACGGCCGTCGGCCGGCAGCGCGGGGTCGACTGAGAAGCTGCCGTGCGCGGCGGGGTCGAGCACGACCGCGAACGTCTCAATTGGTTTCGACGCGGTGGCGGCGGCGAGGGCGGAGGTCACGAGCAAGGTGAGGGCGAGCCGGGGTAACGATCGCATCATGGTTTGATTCCGGGAATGCGGCTCAATGACGAGGAAGGAAGCGTGTTCCCGTCAACCCGCCTGAGAGCGGCGGCGCGGAGGCGCGCCAGCCCACGCCGAATCCCGGACGTTCTTGTCCGCTTATGACGGGCGGGGCCGTTTGCGTTGCGCCGGAGCTGCCGCAACGTGAGCGCATGAATCCGAAGTTTTCCGCTTATGCGCATCCGGACGTGTTGGTCGATGGCGACTGGCTGCAGGCGCATTTGAACGATCCGGCGATCCGGGTGGTCGAGAGCAACGAGGACGTGCTGCTTTACGACACGGGGCACATCCCCGGCGCGGTGCACATCGACTGGCGCGGCGACCTGCAGGACGAAACGCAACGCGATTATGTGTCGCCGGAGAAATTCGCGGAGGTGTGCGCGAAGAACGGCATCTCGCCGGAGACGACGGTGGTATTTTACGGTGACAAATCCAACTGGTGGGCGGCGTATGCGCTGTGGGCGTTTCGACTTTTTGGCCACGAGAAGGTGAAGCTGCTCGATGGCGGAAGTGCGAAGTGGAGAGCCGAGGGCCGACCGATCACGCGCGAGAAGCCGAAGCTGGCGCGGACGAACTATCCGGTGCCGGCGAAGCGGCGCGATGACGAGATCCGGGCGTTTTATTCCGATACGCTGGAGCATTCGAAAGCGCGGAAGCCGTTGATCGATGTGCGTTCGCCGGGCGAATACAAAGGCGAGATCACGCACATGCCGGAGTATCCGCAGGAAGGCGTGCTGCGCGGCGGGCACGTGCCGGGGGCGCGGAGCGTGCCGTGGAAGATCGCGGCGAACGACGACGGGACGTTCAAGAGCTTCGACGAGTTGAAGAAGATCTACACGGAGAACCTCGGGTTGAAAAAGGACGACGACATCATCGCGTATTGCCGGATCGGGGAGCGTTCGAGCCACACGTGGTTCGTGCTCACGTATCTGCTCGGCTATGACCAGGTGCGGAACTACGACGGCTCGTGGACCGAGTGGGGCAACATGGTGCGTTCACCGATCGCGAAGGGCGAGCAGCCGGGGTGAGTTTCAACCGCGAATGCACGCGAATGGACGCGAAGGTTAAAAAATCGCGTTCGTTGGCGTTGGTTCGTGGTTCTAGATCATGAGCTATCCGCCGAATCTGGCCGAGATTGTGGAGTTCTTCGACGTGCTGTCGGAGGACGAGAAGCGCGAGAACCTGATCGCGTATGCGGACAGCGCGGCGGGATGCGCGCCGAAGCCTGGCGAGACCTTCGACCTCGAGGACACGCGGAAGGACGAGGAGTGCACGGATACGGTGGGCGTTTTCCTGCGCGTCGACCGCGATACGCGCGCGATGCATTACCGGATCAACCTCGGACCACATGTGCAGACGCTCACGCGCGCGATGACATCGATTCTCTGCAAGGGTCTCGATGGCGCGACACCGGAGGCGGTGTTGGAGGTGCCGCAGGATTTTGTGCCGAAGATCGTGGGCGGGCAGCTCGTTCGGCTGCGGAGCCAGACGGTGTATTACATTCTGACGCGGATGAAGAGCGCGGCGAAGGTGTGGTTGAATCGGGAGCGGGCGAGCGCGTAGAAAGGTGGGCATGAAACGCGGGTTGCTGGCGCTGGCGTTGCTGGTCGGAGGAGCGGCGGGGGCAGGGGAGCCGGGCCGTGGCTTCGAGTTGGCGGAGATCACGATTGACGACGTGCAGCGCCGCATGGAGAGCGGAACGTTTACCGCGGAGCGGTTGACTGCTGCGTATCTGGCGCGCATCGAGGCGATCGATCGCAGCGGGCCGAGTCTGCGGGCGGTGATCGAGGTGAATCCCGACGCGCTCGCGATCGCGCGCGAGATGGACCGGGAGCGGGGGAGTGGAAAGATCCGGGGGCCGCTGCACGGCGTGCCCGTGTTGATCAAGGACAACATCGCGACGGCGGATGGGATGGAGACGACCGCGGGATCGATCCTGTTGATTGGAGCGAGACCACGAAGCGATGCGGTGCTGGTGGAGCGGTTGCGGGCGGCGGGTGCGGTGATTCTCGGGAAAACGAATCTGAGCGAGTGGGCGAACTTTCGATCGACGCGTTCGGTGAGCGGGTGGAGCAGCCGGGGCGGGCAGACGCTGAATCCTTATGCGCTCGACCGGAGTCCGTCGGGATCGAGCTCGGGTTCGGCGGTGGCGGTGGCGGCGAATCTGTGCGTCGTGGCAGTGGGCACGGAAACGGATGGATCGATTGTTTCGCCGGCGTCGGCCAACGGGATTGTGGGCGTGAAGCCGACCGTTGGAGCGGTCAGCCGGACAGGAGTCATCCCGATTTCCGTCTCGCAAGATACGGCCGGACCGATGGCGCGCACGGTGCGGGACGCGGCGTTGCTGTTGGAGGTTCTGGTGGGCCGCGACCAGCGGGACGCGGCGACGGACGAGCAGCCAGAGGGTTTTGGGGCGGAGTTCGCGGCGGAGTTGGAACGGCCGGCGTTGCGCGGGGCTCGACTGGGGGTGCTGCGCGGTCCGTTCGGTTTGCATCCGAAGACCGACGGAGTGCTCGATCAGGCGCTCGAGCGGCTGCGCGAGGCGGAGGCGGAGATCGTCGAGCTGAGCGAGTTCGCTGCGCTGGAGAAAGCGGGCGAAGCGGAGATGGAAGCCCTGCTCTACGAGTTCAAGGACGGGTTGAACGTGTATCTCGCGTCGCTCAGTGGGGCGACGAAGGCGAAGGATCTGGCCGGGGCGATCGCGTTCAACGCCGCGCATGCTGACGAGACCATGCCGTTCTTCGGGCAGGATGTTTTTGATAGGGCGCAGCAGAAAGGTTTTTTGAGCGAGAAAGCGTATCTCGATGCTCGCGCAACCTGTATCCGAATCGTAAAGACAGAGGGCATCGACCGGTGGATGGCGGAACACCAGCTCGATGCGATCGTGACCATCACGGCAGGTCCGGCCTGGATGATCGATCCGGTGAATGGCGATGTGTATACTGGCGGGAGTTCGACGCTGGCGGCGGTGGCGGGTTATCCGAGCGTGACGGTGCCGGCGGGCGAGGTGAATGGCTTGCCGGTGGGAGTGTTGTTCACGGGTGCGGCGTGGTCGGACAAAAAAATTCTGCAACTCGCGGCGGACTTCGAACGGCGCGCGCCGGCGCGAAAAGCGCCGGAGTTCCCTGCGACATTGCCGGTGCCGTGATGTGGCCGCGACAAGGTGTTGGCGCGGCGGACGCGCAAAAGTGGCACGAGCCGCGGGGTTGCGGTGAGTTAACAAGTCGCCTTGCTCGTGGAAATCTTCGGCAGGCGGGTTCCTGCCTCCGGCGCCCATAGGCCCCATTTTTTAGAAAATCATCGAGCGACGGCGCTTCGCCGCGCGGCGTCGGCGAGGTAGCGGTCGACGGCAGCTTCGGTGATCACGTAGTGCCAGCGGTCGCCGAGTTTCTGATACACGGTGCCGTCTTTGGGGGTGCCGGGAAGCCGCAGGGTGACGCGTCCGTCGGGCACCGGTTCGGCGACGGCGCGTTCGAGGATCGTCGCCGCGGGAAACGGCTGTTGCATGCCTTGGTGCGCGAGGAGTTCCGCGGCCATCGCCTCGGGGGAACTCCATCGCGCGCGCGCATCGGGCGGAAGCGTCGCCATGAAACCTTCCGCTTTGACGCGACCGGCCTCTTCGAAGCACAGCAGTTTCCGGATCGTTTCGGTGTCGCCGCGATCGCAGGCCCAGGCGAAGGTTTGCAGCGTGGCGAGGGGCGAAGCTTGGCCTTCGTTGCGATAGTCGCTCTCGGTTGGAAGGGTTTCGCGTGTGGCTGGGGGCGGAAACGGCGGCTCAGCCGAGACGGTCGAGTCGCTGACGCGAACCGCCGACGGGGCGCCGGGGGCGTGGTGGCGTTTGGCCGCTTCGAGGCGGAGGCGTCCATTTTCGACGCGGAGGTGGGCCGCTTCGCGGGTGCGCTTTTGGTGGTTAAAATAGAGGGCGCCGACGGTCAGGACGCCGGCCGCGATGGCGGTGAGAAACGAGGAGGTGAAGCGAGACATGATGCGGGGGCCGATCAGGGCCGGGCGGTTTTCGCGAGCGTCTCGTTGGTGAGCACGGCCGGCATGTTTTGGACGGCGACTTCCGGGACGACGTATTTCCAGCCGTCACCGGTTTGCTGATACTGGTGATAGTCGATGCCGGGCTTCGAGCCTGGCCGTCGCAGCGCGACCCGGCCGGCGGCGAGTTCCGCGACGGTCCAATGCTCGATGAGATCGGGTGCGGGTGGAGGCGCGATGATGGCCTCGGCGGCGTAGATCAGCGCGAAAAGTTTCTCTGGCGTGTCGTAATTCGCGCGGAGCGACGCCGGCATCGAGGCGAGCACTGCTTCGGCTTTCGGACGGACGTCGGGATCGAACCAGAGAAGCTGCGCCAGAGCGTCCACTTCCCCGGAGTCGCCGGCCCAGGCGAAGCTCATGAACGCATCGTGCGGCGTGGCCTGGCCTCGATTGCGATGTTGAGTCGGGTCGGAATCGGTCGCGCCCGACGTGCGCGGTGCGTGGGGTGAAGACGCGGCTGTTGGCGGTGCAGAATGGGGCGCGCTTACGACGCGAGCCGAGCGCTGCTCCACGACGCGCGCTGTTTCGAGGATCTTCGAATCGACGGTGGCGGCGACGGCGGCGATCGCCTCGGGGGCAGCGCCGGGCGCGAGTGCGTTGGCAAGGCGGGTGTTTTCTTCGCGAAGCGCGGCGAGCTCTTTCGCGTCGGTTTGCGGCGCGAACGAAGTCCAGAGGAGCAGGGCGGAAGCGGACGCAACGATGGCGCTGACGGCGGGGGCGGTGATTTTGCTCATAAGAAGAATGGCGGCGAGCCCGGAGCCGGCGCCGGCGGGAACGGTGGCGAGCGCGGTGGAGGCGACGGTGGCAGCCAAACCGGAAGGTGCACCGGCGACGGCGGAGTGGGACAGCGTGAGAGCGAGCGCCGCGCCGGTGGAGGCGAGGCCGCGTGACTGCAGGTGCCCGCGCAGTTTTTCCAACGCGCGGTCGACGCGCATGCGGGCGGTGTTTTCCGACAGATTCAGGCGCGCGCCGATCGCCGCGAAGGTCAACCCGTCGAAATAACGCAGCAGCAAAACGGTGCGGTCGCGTTCCTTGAGCTGGTCGATCGAGTCGTCGATAAGAGGGCGCAGCTGTTCCCACGCGGCGGCGGGTTCGTCGTTGGAAAAGGGGGCCGTCATGGAAGCGACGTCGTGCGCCAATTTCTGCCGTCGCGCCTCTTCGCGGATCGCGGCGATGGCGGCGTAGCGCGTGCTGCGGTAAAGCCACGCGAGGAGGACCGGATGATGCTGGAGCGTGGCGGCCTTGCGGGCGAGGTCGGTGAAAACACTCTGGGCGATTTCGTGGGCGAGATGAGCGCGACCGCTCGTCCGGCGAAGCGCGGAGGCATACACGAGTCCCAGGTGGCGTTGCACGAGTTCGGAAAACGCGGTCTCGTCGCGCTGGGCGACGTAGCGCTGTAGCAGTTGGGCATCGGGGACCATCGGGTTCGCTTCTCTACAGCGCGCCGAACGGAAACCGCACAAAAAAATCGAAGCGCGGCGAAGCGGAGATTCGCGCGTCGATTTTAGGGGAAGCGCGCGGGCTCAGAGTTTCGCGCCGCAGTATTTGCAGTGGCGGGCGTTGTTGTCGTGGCCGGAGGCGCCGCAGGCGGGGCACGCCTGGGTGTTGCTCGCCGCGCGCGTCGCCGCGCTCAGCTCGACCGTGACGATGCCGGTGGGCACGGCGATGATCGCATAGCCGAGAATCATCAGGATGGAGGCGATGAACCGGCCGAGCACCGTGTGCGGGACCACATCGCCGTAGCCGACGGTGCTCATCGTCACCACGGCCCAATAGATCGAAAGAGGAATATTCGTGAAGCCGTGTTTCTCGCCCTCGATCAGATACATCAACGCGCCGGCGATGAGGACGGTGGTGAGGACGACGCCGACGAACACCGTGATTTTGCGGACGCTGGCCCGCATGGCGGCCCCGAGCAAGCGCGCTTCGCCGACGAAATGCGTGAGTTTCAGGATGCGAAACACACGCAGGAGTCGCAGCGCCCGGATGACGAGCAGCGACTGCGATCCGGGGAGGAGAAAACTCAGATAGGTCGGCAGGATCGCGAGGAGGTCGACGATGCCGTAGAAACTGACCATGTAGCGCAGAGGACGCTGCACCGCCGCGAGCCTCGCGAAATATTCGGCGGTGAACAGCACGGTGATGGCCCATTCGAACGCGCGCAGGGTGGCGCCATGCACATCGCGGAACTCCTGCACGCTCTCCAAACACACCGCGAGCACGCTCAATAAAATGAGACCGAGCAGAGCGAGATCGAAGCGTTTGCCGGCGGGCGTATCGGCTTCGAAGATCACTTCGTGCCACCGGCTCCGCCACGCGCTGCCCTGGGGCTTTTGCTCGGCCGAAGGACGGAGGGCGGGAGGCTTGGCGATCATCGATCTTTAGTGAAAGTCGAAATGGCGCGGCGGGCGAGAAACAGGACCTTCCGGAATTCAGTTCGCGCGCTGGGTAAGCCAGCCGCGGATGAGGAGCGATTGATGAAAAAGCACGGGCGGCTCGAAACCGGCGGAGGCGATAAGGGCTTCGAGTTCCGGGACGGGAAGAAAACCGACGTCGCGTTGCCAGGCTTGAAGCATGTTGGCGTGCTGGTCGGCGGGAATGCCGGCGATTTCCATCAGGCGGAACCACACGGCTTGAAGTTTCGCATGATCGGGCGTGGAGCGGTCGCCGCTCAAATCGGCGCTGACGAGCCGTCCGTGAGGGCGAAGCCGGTCGGCGATGTGGCGGAAAAAAGTGCGCCGCGCTTCCTTCTCGACGAGAAAATGGGAGACGAGCAGGCAGGTGGCTGCGTGAAACGGTTCGCTCGGCGGGAGGGTGTCGAGATAGCCGGTGTGAAAGGTGCAGCGGTCCGCAAAGCCGTGCTCGGCGGCGCGGCGCTGGCAGAGCGCCATCATCGGAGCCGAAGGCTCGACCGCGGTGAAATGCCAGTGCGGAAAGTGGGGGGCGAACGCGAGCAGTTCCTGACCGGTGCCGGCGCCGACGCAGAGAAGGCGGGCGTCGGCGGGCAGATCGGCGAACGCGGCGCGCACGAGCAGGAGGAGCGAGTCGCGAACCGCGCTGATTTTGGCGAAGCGGTCGTCGTAAGCGGCCGCGTTCTTTTCGTCGAACCCGACCGGAGTTTCACCTGAAGACATGCGCGGAGGAAATGCGCGCCGGGGAAGAAAACAAGCGGGTCCGGCTGCGCGTGTGGTTTGCGGTCGGTTGACTCCAGGACGGACCGCCTTGTGGTTGTGGCCATGGATGCCCCTTTCCTCCGGTTCGCGCCGCTTTTAGGTGCTGTTTTTCTCGCAGGTGTTTCGGCGGCGGAGCAGCCGCGCGAAGGATGGTTCGAGTTTTCGCCGACCAACACGGCGGAGCCCGGCGCGATTGGGATGGCGGACTGGCTCGATGCGCCGGCGGGCCGGCACGGATTCGCGACGATGCAAGGCGATCGCATCGTGTTCGAGGATGGCACGCCCGCGATTTTCTGGGGGACCAACAACAACAACGAACATGTCGCCCCATCCCGCGAAGAGGCGGAGCGTCGTGCGGCGTGGCTGGCGAAATTCGGCATGAACGCCGTGCGCTTCCACAAATTCCTGTGGCCCGGCGAAGGAATTGGTTCGCGCGAGCGTTCGACGGAATTCGTGCCGGAGTTGCTCGAGCGAATGGACTACTATGTCGCGGCGTTGCAGCGCGCGGGGATATATCAGGCGTGGTCGCATATCTTCGGCCATCGTCCGCAGCCCGGCGACCGGGAGCGGCTGCTCGCCTACGACGAGGTGCGCGGCGGCGGGGGGCCGCCTTTTCTCGCGGGATCGACTTACGGGATCGTGAATCTCTTCGACGACCTGCAGGCGTTGAACATCGAGGTCACCGTCAACCTGCTCGAGCACGTCAATCCGCACACCGGGCGGCGCTACGCCGACGAGCCGGCGCTGGCGTTGATCGAGCTGCAGAACGAGGACAATGCCTGGTGGACCGCGGGCGAACAGCTCAAGACGATGCCCACCTACCGCGCGAAGCTCGCGGAGCGGTTCAGCGCGTGGTTGAAAAACAAATACGGATCGCACGAGGCGCTGGTCGCGGCGTGGGGACCGCAGGGCATCGATCTCTGGCCCGAGTGGCAGACCGGCGAACATCTCGACCGCGCGAACATTTTCCCCGTGCCGGACCGGCGCTATTATCAGCCGGACGTGCTGGCAAATTCAGCGGCGCCGCAGCGTCTGCTGGATGCCGCGCGGTTTTTGCATGAATGCCAGGACGCGTTTTATCAGAAGTTCGTCGCGGCGATCCGGGCGACGGGGTATCGCGGATTGATCGCGGGCAGTTGCTGGAAGGCGGGGGACGGTCTGCCGCATTATTACAATTTGCTCGCCGATGCCCGCGTGGGCGTGATCGACCGGCACAACTATTTCGGCGGCGCCGGCCATAAATTGCGCGATGGCATGCGGGTGGGCGACATGCGCAGCATGCTGAGCCGTCCGGATCTCGGACTGCTCGGCGTGGGGCTCACGCAGGTGCACGAACGGCCCTTCTCGTTTTCCGAATGGACGAGCATGTCGCCGAATCCGTGGATCGCGGAAGGTCCGCCGGTGATCGCGTTCTACGGGATGGGGCTGCAGGGCTGGGACATGTCGTTTCATTTCGCGGCGAACATCTCCGGGTTCAGCGATGCGCTGGAGGCGCCGAACGTCTACAACACGAACTCGCCGACGCAGGTGGGGTCGTTTCCGATTTTGGCGCGGGCGCTCCATCGCGGAGACGTGCGGGCGGGCGAGCCTGTGTTGCCGCGGCGCCGGCTGGGTCTGGAGAATCTCGAACGCGGCGAGATCGGCTTTGACGAGCGGACGTTTACGCAAGGCGATGCGAATCGCCTGGATGGCACGCTGCCGGCGGACGCGTTGTCGATCGGACGCGTCGAACTGGAATTCACCGAGGAGTTCGTGGCCCAGAAGCTGGAGCCGCCGAGCCTCGCGCGCTGGCGGAAGGGCAGCCGGGTGAGCTCGAACACGGGACAGCTGACGCGGGACCTCGCCAACGGTGGAAGTTTTTTCGTGAATACGGCGGCGACAAAGGGCGTGGTGGGTTTCGCGTCCGGAAAAACGCATGCGCTCGGCGACGTCGCGTTCGAGATCGAATCGGAGTTCGCGGTGGCCTTGCTGACAAGCCGCGAGCGCGACCGCGATTTGTCGAATTGCCGCTCCGCGCTGCTGGTGGTGCTGGCGCGGGCGGAGAACACCGGAATGCGCTTCAATGCGGACGAGACGGTGGTCGAGGCGGTGGGCGGTCCTCCGCTGCTGCTGGAAGGAGTGAAATTGACGCTCGAGTGGCCGCGTCTGGCGAAAGCCACGTTTCACGTGCTCGACCACGATGGTTTGCGCACCGGACGCATGACGGCGGTCGATGCGGCCCGGGCTGAGATCGATACCAGCCGGGATCGCGCGATTTATTACGAGATCGTGTGGGAGTGAGCCACGCGAGGCACGGGGCGTGCGCCGGCAAACTTGGATAATCTAGTTCGCCGCGCGTTCGACTGGAATTCCGCCTCACAGCCGTTGAGCCCGGGTCGCGCCGGCTTCAGAGGCGCCCCGCGGTCGACGTAAAGCGAGTGGTGTTGGGGCGGGCCGGCAGGGCGTGGTCCGATTGTTCCCCGGCCATAGCACCGGTGACGCGGCCGCCTGCTGCTCCGTGAAGGTGCGGCGCGGCGTGCTCTCGGTGCTGAACGTCGAGTCGACCCCATCGCCCTCATTCCGATCGCAGCGCTTCGGTCGGGTTTACTTTTGTGGCGCGGCGGGCGGGGAGGGCGCAGGCGATCAGGGCAGCCGCGACAAGCAGCAGGCCGCTCACCGAATAGGTGAGAAGATCGTCGCCCGTGATCCCGAAGAGCTGGGATTTCAACGCGCGACTCCCGGCCCATGCGCCGGCGAGCCCGATGACGATGCCGGGCAACGCGACGCCGAGTCCGCGGCCGATGACGTTGCGCAACACGTCGGAGCGTTGCGCGCCGAGGGCCATGCGAATCCCAATCTCCCGAGTGCGTTGGCTGACGAGGCAGGCGAGCACGCCGTAGATGCCGACCGACGCGAGCAGCAGTGCGGTCGCCGCGAAGAAGGAAAAGAGTCCCATGTTGAAGCGGCGGTCCGAGGAAAAATTAGCGATGCGCGCGGACATGAGCTCAACGTCGAAGATCGGTTCATCCGGCGCCGCCTCGCGGATCGCCGAGCGCAGCGACGCGACGACTCCGTGCGGATCGCCGTGAGTGCGCACCACCAAGTGCAACGAGATCGTCGCCGGCCATTGCGAGAGCAGCGTGTAATATTCGACCTGATCGCCCCGCTCCGCTCCGACCTGCGTCGTGTTGCCCACGACGCCGATGATTTTCATCCGCGCGAGCTTCATATCCGGCAGCCCGAGCTGAAACATTTTTCCAATGGGGTCTTCGCCGGGCCAGAATTGTTCGGCCATTTTCCGGCTGATCACCGTGTCGACGACGAAATCGGCGTAGATTGTCGCAATCGACTCCATCGTGATGGCCGTCGCGGGCAGCGGCGCGCGTGGCTCGCGTCCGTCAAACAGCGCCCCCTGCAGGAGCGGAATGCCCATCGTCTGGAAATAATCGGGCGTGACGACGTGTAGGTTCGTGGAGGGAAACTTGCCCGGTTCCGGGGGAGGCTGGTCGACCCGGAAGAAGGAATTGCTGGAGGTGTTCCACGTAAAGGGCAGCGACGAAGCGAAGGAGGCGGACGCAATGCCGGGCACCGTGAGGACTTTTTCGAGCACGGCTTCGTGATGTCGGACAAAGGCGGCAGCGTTGCTGGTGAGGGTCGCCGACGGCGGGTTCGAGATGCGCAGCGTCAGCACCTGCTCCGGCTGCAAGCCGGTAGGCACGGCGGATAGCCGCTGCAGGCTGCGAATGAGCAAGCCGGCGCCGACCAGCAGCATCACGGCGAGCGCGACCTGCACGAACACGAGTGCGTCCGACAGATGAAACCGACCGAAGAACGTGCGCACCGAGGGTCGCGTGTTCTTCAACGCGTCGTTGGGATTCGCGTGCGAAAGTTGCCACGCCGGCGCGAGACCGAAGGCGAGCCCGGTTAGAAGCGTGAGGCCGGCGGCGAAGAGCCACAGAGTGTAGTCGAAGCCGTTCGTGCCGCGCAGAAGCTCGCGCATTTCCCAAGGCGCGAGTCGTGAAACGAAATCATAACCCCAGCGACCGGCGAGCATGCCGAGGAGGCCACCGACCGCGGCGAGGAGCATGCTTTCGGTGAGGAGCTGGCGCAAGAGATCGCGGCGTGTCGCGCCCAGCGCCGTGCGGATCGCCATCTCGCGGCTGCGGGCGAACGAGCGGGCGAGCAGCATGTTCGCGACGTTCACGCAGGCGATCAGCAGGAGCATCGCGACGGCGCCGAGCAGCAGATAGAGTCGCGTGGCCGCGTCGCCCTCGAGCCGTTCGCGCAGCGGTTGGACGTGGACGCCGACGCCGGCGTTTGACTGGGGATATTGTTGCTCGAGGCGCTGCGCGATGGCGACGAGCTGCGCGCGGGCGGTCTCGAGCGGGATGCCCGGTTTGAGCCGGCCGACGACATGGGTGCCGTTGTGGTTCCCGCGCTCGCGCATGAACTCGCGGTCGGCAATCGGTTCGATCGGGACATAAGCGTCGGCCGACCGATGAAAGCGAAACTCCGCCGGCAGGATGCCGCCGACCGTGGTCGCAACGTCGTCGAGCATCACGGTCTGCCCAACGAGATCAGGCTCGCCGTTGAAAAACCGTTGCCAGGTCGCATGGGTCAGCCAGGCGACGGGCGCTGCGCCCACGCGATCGTCTTCGGTGCGAAGCTCGCGTCCGATCGCCGGACGAATGCCCAGCACCGAGAAAAAGTCCTGCGACACCTGCGCGATCGTGACCTGCTCGGCGGCCTCGGGCGTCTTCAGTTTCGCGCCGGCCGTGCGATAGATGGCCAGGCCGCTGAAAACATCCTGGCCCGCGCGCCAATCGAGGAAGTTGGGATACGACACACTCATGTCGGAATACTGGCTGGAGCGCTCCGACACGTGGACGAGGCGGTTCGCGTCCGGGTAGGGCAGGGCGCGCAGGCTGGTGTTGTTGACCAGGCTGAAAATGGCGGTGTTGGCTCCGATGCCGAGCGCGAGCGTGAGGATGACGAGGGTGGTGAACCCGGGAGTTTTGCCGAGCAACCGCAGGGCGAGGCGGAGGTGGTGCATGCGTGCTGAAAACCCCGCGGCGGTGGGCGAAGTTGCAGGTTTCGCCTGGGAGTCGTCCCGCTCGCATACGCGTTCGCCTCCTATCCATCGATGGCCGGATGGTGCGTCGATTCGGCATGATTCGTTTTGTCGACGTTTGGTGGAGGCGACACGTCTTGAACCTTGACCGGCTGAATTCTACGGGAACTTCCGTTGCCGGGAATGAATGACAACAGCGGCGGTGCTCTTGCTCCGGTGCGATGCCGGACTCACGTTGGCGTATGAAATGGATTACCCCCCTGCTGCTCCTGCCGCTGGCCGTCTTGGCCGAAGATAACGCGGCTGATCTTTCCCAAGTCGCCCCGGACGCGAAAGAAAGCCAAATCCTGGAAGGCGCGGAGGCGCGTATCCAACAATATCGGACAGGCCCGGCCGAGATCCGGGTGCAGGATCGCGAGGGCGGGCCTCTCGCGAATACGGCGGTGCGCGTCCGTCTGGTCCGCCATGAGTTCAAGCTGGGCTGCAATGCATTTCCCCTCGGCTCCGTCGTCAGGGCCGCGCTCGATCCGGCGGCGCTGCAGGCTTACCAGGAGCGGTTCGCGGGGCTGTTTAATTACGCGACGCTTCCTCTCTATTGGGGCTACTACGAACCGAAGCCGGGCGAGACGAGAGAGGCCGACGTTCGCGAGATGGCCGCGTGGTGCCGCGAGCAGGGCATCGTGGTGAAAGGGCATCCGCTCGCGTGGCACGAAATTTTTCCGGAGTGGGCGAAGGCGCTGCCCGATGCCGAGGTGCGCCGACTCCAGGAGCAGCGGATCACCGGGCTCGTGCGCGGCTTCAAGGGGACGATCGACATATTCGACGTGATCAATGAGGCGACCGTCAGCGGGAAGTTCGACAACGCGATCGGCCGCTGGGTGAAGGAGCGCGGCGCGGCCAAACTCACCGCCGATTTTCTGCAGCGCGCCCACGAGGCGAACCCGGACGCCGAACTGCTCTACAACGATTTCAATGTCTCCGCCGACTTCGAACAGCTCGTGGCCGATCTGGTGAAACAGGACGCACCGTTTTCCGCCGTCGGCATCCAGAGTCACATGCACCGGGAATTGTGGCCGGTCGAAAAACTCTGGGCGGTGTGCGAAACCTACGCGCGTTTCGGCAAGCCGCTGCATTTCACGGAGGCGACGGTGTTGTCGGGCCGCTTCAAGGCGAAGGACGACACCGACTGGCACACGGTTCACACGGACTGGCTAACGACTCCCGAAGGTGAGCAGCGCCAGCTCGAATACGGCCGGAAACTTTTCACGGTCCTCTTCAGCCATCCGGCGGTCGAGGCGATCACCTGGTGGGATTTTTCCGACCGCAACAGTTGGGCCGGTGCCCCCGCCGGCTTGCTCCGGAAGGACATGAGCCCGAAGCCGCTCTACGACTGGCTCGTGGAGGCGTTTCATCACACGTGGTCCACGGATGTGACCGTGCAGAGCGATGAAAACGGGACCGTCAGCCTGCGCGGTTTCTACGGCGAGTATGAAGTCACCGCGA
>JAEZAD010000249.1 GCA_023430565.1 Verrucomicrobiota bacterium | reverse complement strand
GCCGCCAGCCCCATGGTGCTCGGGACAGGACTTGAACCTGCACGCCTTACGGCAACGGCTTCTAAGACCGTCGTGTCTGCCATTCCACCACCCGAGCACGGACGTGGTCCGCCGATTTCATTTCAGCCTCTGCCCGACGCAAGCGAGGAATCCCTCCGCACAGTCGCACCTCCTCGACAGCGAGCATTGCCGGGATGTCCCCCGTTGCTCCTCACGTTTGCTGGAATTGAGCCTGTGCCGATCCCTTTCGGGGCAGCGGTGCCCTACCGCGGCCACAGCCACCCGAAGGTTCCCGCAGTGACCAATGCGTAAACGAGGCCGTCGATCGTCGACTTCACGGTCGTGCCCCAGCTGCGCCGAAACCAGATCGACTGCGGCCAGAGCGCGGCCGCGTGCGCCACAAACGCCACCGCACCAACAATCCGAAACACGGCGAGATAGTGCGCATCCGCTGGCAGCGCGTGATACGCGACGTAAGCGGTGAAAAAACTGACGGCCACCAGATACACGAACCATTGCACGAATGTCGGTCCCATCGAGCTGTTGCCTTTTGGCAGCACCGTCACGATCTGATTCGGCCCTTCATCGAGTTTCGCCTTGTAGTCAGGCGAGTTCATCTGCGCCTGCTCACACATCGGCATGAGATAGTCGCCCGGCGGTAGGTTGAACGGACGCAGCGCCGCGCGGACCTGGTCCTCGTCGGGCATCTTCTTGAAATCGTTCTTGTGCCACGGCAGCGCCATGTGGATCACGGCGCTCACCACGAACACGAACACGGCGGACAACAGAATCGGGAGCCAGAGGCTGAGCATGGGGAGGTTCTCCTGGTTGCGCGGCAGCCGGACAGCCGCCACGGCGGGGTTGGGGGACGGGGCGATCGCAGGCTGCAAATTTCCCGACCGCCGGTCAACATTCGCGATCCCGGAGGCCGCACCTTCGTAGCGACGGTCCGCGCCCCAGCCGAACGCACGGCCCCAGCCGCTAAACGAGTCCACCGTTGGCGAACACCGTTTGACCGTTCACCCAGCTGGCGTCGGCGCCGACCAGCAGAGCCATCACTGCGGCGAGATCCTCCGGCGTGCCGATCCGTCCGTGCGGCGTGCGCTCGGCAAACTGACGCACGTCCGCCTCGGTCCGTCCCGGCGCGTCGAGAAACAACGACGTCGCCACCACGCCGGGCGCCAGCGCGTTCACCGAAATCTGCCGACCGCGCAACTCCTTCGCCAGACAGCTCGAAAAGATCTCCAGCGCCGCCTTGCTCGCCGCATACGGCCCATACGTCGCCGTGCGCAGCTGCGTGATGCTCGAGGACATCGAGATGATCCGCCCGCCCTCCCGCACGCGTTTAGCGGCCTCGCGCAGGACGTTGAATCCGCCCTTCAGGTTGACATCCATCATGCGCGTGAAGTCCTCGTCCTTCATCGTGGCAAAGGGTGCGAGGCGCATGATGCCCGCGTTGTTGATCACCACGTCGATCCCGCCGAACGACGCTTCCGTCGCATCGAACAAACGCGCCACCGCCCCCCCCTCGCTCACGTCGGCCTGCACCGAAATCGCCCTGCCGCCGCTTCGCTCGATGTCGCGCACGACGTCCGCCGCCAGCTCTCGATTCGTCAGGTAGTTCACCGCCACGTCAAACCCCTCGCGCCCCAGTCGCCGCGCGAACGCCGCACCCATGCCTCGCGACGATCCAGTCACCACGGCCACTTTGCGCACCGCCGTTTGGCCCGGCGCGGCGGCGGCTGTGGTTTTCGTCCCGACCGCGAAACCCAGCGGCGCCAGCGCCAGCAGCGTGACGGCGTCGCGTCGCGTGATCGCCGATGCTTCGGCGGGAGTGACAGATGTATTCAGAGTTTTCATACGTTTGACCGGTTGAGCGTTCTGACCGTCGACCGAGGCGACTCTCGCCCCGCCGGCAGCCGCTCAAAATATCCCGCCCCCGAGCTTTCCGGAAGGACGCACGCAAACCGCCGTTCCTCACCGACAGGTTAGTTTTCCGAGACGCCGCGAGTTAGCGCGTATTTTATTTTCGACTTTCCGATCTCCATTCATCGCGGCCGTCGATCGACGCCCGCCTCGCGGCGATGTGGCCTTGCGATGACACCAGGCAATCCTTCTCTTCCCTCCGCGCATGTCGATCGACACCACGAAGCATCAGCAGGTGCGGGAAACCCTGGCCGGCGTCGAACGGCTCGATCCCAAGGTGGAGCAACTGGTCACCGCCGTCATCGGTCGCGTCGCCGACAAGTGGACCATGATCCTCATCGACCTCCTGGCGGAAAAAGGAGAGCAGCGCTTCAGCGAACTGCAGCGCCAGGTCCCCGGCATCAGCGAAAAAATGCTGGCGCAAACCTTGCGCGGCATGGAGCAGGAAGGCCTGGTCAGCCGCACCGTGCACGCCGAAGTCCCGCCGCGCGTGGAATACCGTCTCACCGACCTCGGCCTGAGCCTCGGCTCCGCTTTTTGCGGCGTGTGGATGTGGGCGGAGCAGAATCTGGAAAAGATCGAGCAGGCGCGAAAAACCTTCGCTCGGCGGCATCGGAAGACCGTCGCCAAGGCCGGCCGCGCACCCAACGAAGTCGCGGCGGGCGTCCCCAAGGACGCGTGAGCGACCGCCCAGCCTTCGCCTGCCTCGAGCCGGCCCAGCCCGAGGCGAATACATCCCGCGGTCACCAAATCCCGTGCGCAGCGCCCACGTCGTGGCGGATCCATTTTACCGCTGCGGCGGCTAAAACGCCGGACGCGGGAAATATCGGGTCAGGAAAAACAAAAGCCCCGGCACCACGATCGCACAGACAGCCATATACCCCGCGATAAGCGCCACGGTGGTGCGCCCGTCGGGAAATCGCTTTCGGATATCGAGCCATATCGCGTGAACGTGTTCCGGCAGTTTCGCGTTCGCCGCGTCCGCGAAGACGGCCGTCGTGATCGCGCGCAATTCGCGAATCGCCTCCAGATCCAGCTCGCGCTGCTGCCAGCGTGGATCGCGGCGGGCGTCACGCACCCGCCGCGCGCGTCGATACGTGAGACTCAGTGTAAACACCATCGAGAAGACGACGACGCCGAGCAGCCAGGTCTCCCACCAGAGGGCGATCCACATCAGCCCCGCGATCGCGATGACCCGAAAAATCAACTCGAGCGCCGGATGGCGTGAGAACAGCGCGTCGTTCGTGAACTGGCCGCCATCGAGCGGCACCAGCGGCAGCAGGTTGAACGCGTTGAGGAAGAGCGAAACCCAGGCGAACTCCACCAGCCATCGCGGATCCTCGATCCACATCCCCGCGACCCCGGCAGCCAGCACGCTGGCGAGCCCGAAGGCGGGCCCCGCCAGCGCCACAAGCGCGTTCTTCTTGGCGTCGAGCTCGCGTGGTTCCCCCGTCGCGAGTCCGCCGAAGAGCGGCAGGAACAGCAGGCGAACGTTCTTATATCCGAAGTGCCGCATCGCGAGCACGTGACCGATTTCGTGCAACGCCACCGCGATCGCGAGAAACACCACCGAGTCCCAGCCCCAGCTCAGCCCGCCCAACGCCAGGAACAACACCGCCGTCGCAATCAGCCCCTGCATTCCCGAGGCCCTGGCCGTATTCTCGCCGCGCCCTCGCACCGCCGCCAACAGCGCTTCATCGGTCAATATCACCGACGGCGCCAGTGGCGGCGTTGAGAAGGCGGGTTTTTCGGTCGTCGGCGCATCGTAAGGTTTCATGAAAGTTCGTGGTCAACGTGCCCACCGTCCTGACCGCCTACGGCGATTTCTCATTCAACGGCAGCAACGTCACGCCGTGCGGGCACTGCTCCCGCGCTTCGATGAACTGGTCGCCGCAACGCGGACAATAGCGGCAGCAGGCGGCGCTCTCCGCGAGCGGACGTGCGAAGACGGCTTCCGCTGCCATCCCTGCCGCCCGCAGATGCGGCACCAGACGTTGCTCCAGCTCGCGCCGGAACCAGGCCGCGATTTCGCGCGCCAGGAGGGGATCGTTCTGCACGCGGACGGGCCAGCGCAGGTCTCCCCACACATGAAAGACGTGTTTGCCACGCTCTGTATTTCGGAACGCCAGGAGGTAGCTCAGCGGGTGTTGCGGAGGAAAGAACCCCGTGCCCACCAGCGACCGCAGCCGGAGCGCCTGCGGCGGTAGCATGAGCGCACTGAACAACGAAACTCCGCGACCGTCCTGCCCGAAGACTTTCAGCCGCCGCGATGCACGCCACGCCAGGATCACTCCGCTCACGTGCAACAGCAGCGCATAGCCCAGTGCCAGCGGCAGTGCGCGAGTGATGGTTTCCACCCCAGCCGCCGGCAGCGGAATGACGTCGCGCGCAAAATAGACGGTGAACACCAGCAGGAGCACCAGCAGCGTGCCGTTGAAGGCAGCCGGAAGTGCCGTGCGTCCGATCAGCACCTCGGCGCGACGCCGCAAATGCGCCGGCCGAATCCAGTAAGCGAGCAGTTGCTCGAGCTGCCGGCAGCGCTCCGGCTCCGGCACGGCTGCGATTGCCCGGATTTTCCCCGCCGAAAGGTGCCCCGTATCAGGGCAGAATCGCACGCCATTCACGCAAATCCAGCCCTGCTGCGACGCGACCGCTTGAATCTCCTCCCATCGCCAGACCTGTGCGACGGCCGGTCCTTCCGCCGGCCGCGCGAGCTGGCCCGCACCGCGATTCGTGATTCCCGCCGGCGAAAATGAGAAGGGAAGATCCGAAGCGAGCACGCGCCAGTGGCCGGGCCACGCCCCTGCAAAACAGATCCGCCCGTATCCGATGCGAATGCGGCGCCCCCAGCCCACCAGGTTGAGGTGGTTGAGGCGGCTGACCTTCAGCTGGTCAACCGCCCAAAGCGCCCAAAACACCACGAGGAATCCGCCCCACTCGGCCATGCGTCACGTCGGCCGAATCACGACTTGGTCTCTTCGGCGGGACGCGCCCCAGTCACCCGGTTGAGGAATTTCTTGATGCCCATGAACACGACGATGAGCGCGCCCACCACCAGCTTCCATGCCTTGCCCAAAAACACGCCAAGCTTCGCCAGCAGACCCAGCTTGGCCGCCGCCGCCGCGCCGCCCCCGAGCACGAGCGCCGTCAAACCATACTTCGCGATTTTGTCCCCGGCTTTGAACTCCGAGTATTTGTGACCTTGCACGTAGCCGAAGTTGCCCGCGAGCAACTGGTCCGCTTCCGCCTCGGCGGTTTTGAAGGTGTCGACATCACTCACGAGCGTGACGTTCATCACGCCACCCCGCCCGAGGATGCGGATGTTTTCGTTGATCCAGACTTCTTTGTATCCGTCTTGGGACGACGAGAGATTCAGCGCCCATTTCAGGTTTTTGGATTTGTCGTCGTAGTGCGGCTGCGTCGCCCAGCCGACGAGCTTCATCTGGTCCCAGCCGCGCGACTGCCGCTCCTCGTTCGCTGCCTCCTGGTTTTCCTGCATCGTCGAAAGGAGTTTCGTAGCATCGAGCTCATCCTTGTCGTCGTCCTTCACGTAGCCGATCTCGTCATAGTCGAAGAACAGCATCCAGCCGCTCGGGGCCATCAGCACGCCCACTTCGTTTCCATTGCGCACGTTCTGGGTGAGTTCGTAAAACCGATCCAGCGAGTCCTGCCCGACGAACGCGTAGTTTTCCGGCAGCTTCAGCTCCGCGGTCTTGCCCAGCGGAACGGTCGCCGGCCCGCGCTCGAGTTTCACGCCCGCGCGCTCAAACGCCTCCTCGCGGCTTGTCGGCGGCGACTCCTCCGGCGGGGTTTCAGCCGCGAAGGCGGCGGCGAACATACTCAGGGAAACGATCAGCCAGGGGAACAAGCGCATGATTTTTTGGTGGAGCATAGAGTCGCGATGCAGAGTGAAAAACGACAAAGGGCTCTGGACCAGGCGGCCAACCGGCCATCGATACGCCTTATTAATTCAGGCATGCCGTGAAGTGAGTTGGGCGAGGATTGAGCAGGACAGGCTCAAGGACAGGAAAGCAGGCTGACACCCGACGCTGCCGACTTTTTCTTGGAAAACGATCCCAAAGCTTGCCGTTCTCGGAAGCAAAGCCGGCGGTCCGATCGTTCCCGCTTTCGTGCCAGGCCCCGCCTCGCCCCCTCGTTAATCAGAACCGGTTCGCGCTTCCCTTGGTTTAAAACGATAGTAAGTTGCGCCTCGCCCGCGGTGGCCCGCCGCGCGTTCCACCCCCGGAATCCCATGCACCTCCGCCTTTGTTTGTCGTGTTTGATCCTCTCCGCGTCGTGGGCCTCGGGCGCACCCGAGACCATCGCCGTCAGCTCAGCGACCTATAACCACTACACCCGCACTCGTCTGCCCGATGGAAGGTTCAAGCCCGAGTTTTTCATCCTCGGTGAGGGCGGCTCCCGAAGCCGACCCGTCGCCGGCCCTGGCGGCGAGTCGCTCACCCTGGAAAAAATCGTTCCGGTCGTCGCCGCTCCCCTCGCGAAAGCCAACTACCTTCCCGTGCCGGAAGGCGAAGATCCCGAGCTCCTCATCCTCGTTTTTTGGGGCACCACCGTCGGCAGCAGCGACCGCGATCGAACCATGGCGATCGACCGCGCTTCCGCGGCGTTCGCGGACTTTGCGCGCGCCGACAGCTTCAACAAGCCGATGCCCTTGGAATCCGGCGGAGGACCCGAGCCCTTGTTCAACTCATTCGAACCCGAAGCCCCCGCCGCCGCCGCCTACGAATCCGCGCTCTGGTTGCTCGACCTCGCAAATCGCGAACGCGACCGGCTCGATGGCCTCAATGCCCGCATCCTGGGCTACAGCGATGCGCTCCAACGGGCGCGCTTCGTGCCCCACATGAACATCGGTCGGGATATCTTCGAGGAGCTCGGGAGCAACCGCTACTACGTCGTTCTGCAGGCCTACGATTTCGCCACCGCCCTGAAGCACAAGCGACTGAAGCCGCTGTGGACAACGCGCATCAGCGTCCGCGAACGGGGCAACTTCGCCGACGCGCTCAACCGGATGGTGGCCAACTCCACCCGTTTCTTCGGACAGAAAAGCCAGGGCTTGCGGCGCGAATGGGCCCGCGAAACGACGGTCGAGCTCGGCCCTTTGCGCGTGATCGAGGTCATGCCGTCCGCCGACCCCGACGGGACCGGCGTGAATCTGGAACCCAGATGAACTCCGCCGGCTGACTTGCCACCTCCCAAATTTCTCCCCGCCTCCTGCTCCGATGCACGGAGCGCCCTGACGCCATCCATGAAACTCCCCCGCCTCCTCCTGCTGTTGTCCGTCGGTGCCACCCTGCTTCCCGCCGCGCCGCTCCGCGTCGGCGTCGCCGGCCTCACCCATACACACGTCCACTGGCTCCTCGGCCGCGCGGACCGCGGCGACATCGAAATCGTCGGCATCGCCGAATCGAATCGCGATCTCGCGCAGCGCTACCTCCAACAGCACCGCCTTCCTGAATCCCTCCTGTATTCAACTCTTGACGACATGCTCGCGCGCGCCCGTCCGGACGCCGTCACCGCCTTTGGCTCCACCTTCGAGCATCTCGCCGTGGTGGAGGCCTGTGCGCCCAAAGGCATTCACGTGATGGTCGAGAAACCGCTGGCCGTCAGCGCCGAACACGCGCGCCAGATGGCCGCGCTCGCCCGTAGACACGGCATTCACCTGCTCACGAACTACGAGACCACGTGGTATTCCACCAACCATCGCGCCGCCGACCTGCTGCGCGAAGGCCAGCTCGGTGAACTGCGCAAAGTCGTCGTGCATGACGGCCACTCCGGGCCCCGCGAGATCGGTGTGAACGAGGAGTTCCTCGCCTGGCTCACCGATCCCGTGCAAAACGGCGGCGGCGCACTCACCGATTTCGGCTGCTACGGCGCCAATCTGCTCACCTGGCTCACCGCCGGCCAGCGTCCTGTCGCCGTCACCGCCGTGTTGCGGCAGTTCAAGCCCGATGTGTATCCAAAGGTCGATGACGACGCGACGATCCTCGTCGATTACGCGACCGCGCAGGGCGTCATCCAGGCTTCCTGGAACTGGCCGTTCAACCGGAAGGACATGGAGGTCTACGGCGCCACCGGCAGCGTCATCAGCGTGGACCGCTCCATCCTGCGCACGCGCCTGAAAGACGACGCCGCCGAACGCGTCGAAACGCTGCCCGAGCGCGCCGCGCCCCACGACGATCCCTTTGCCTACCTCGCCGCCGTCGCCCAGAAACGGGTGGCGCCCGCACCCTTCGACCTCTCCTCCCTCGAGAACAACCTCCTCGTGGTCGAGATCCTCGACGCCGCCCGCGAAAGCGCCCGCACCGGGCGCCGCATTACCCTCCCGTAAACTGCGAGCGCGCCGGTCGAACGGATTCGCCCCGGGCCGATGTCACTCCGCGTTGGCGGATCCGATCGCCGCCAGAATCTCGCCGCGGCCGTTGCCGTTTTTCGCCGAGCTCATGAAAATCGGCGGCATCTCCGCCCGCCAGGCCCCCACCGCCCGCTTGAACGCATCGACCTTCTCGCGCGTTTGCGACGCGGATTGCTTGTCCGTTTTGGTGAACACGAGCGCGTAGGGCACGGTGCATCCCTCGAGCCACCGAATAAACTCCAAGTCGATCGCCTGCGGCGGCAGGCGCGAGTCAATCAACACGAACACCCGGCGGAGATTCGGCCGGTTCGCGAGGTAATCGGCCACCGCTTCGTTGAAATTCGCACGCTGCTCCTGCCCGACTTTCGCGTAGCCATAACCCGGCAAATCGACGAGCGACCATTGCCCGTTGATCAGGAAAAAATTCATCAGGCGCGTCTTCCCCGGCGTCGCCGACACCTTCGCCAGCTCGCGTCGTCCCGTGAGCAAATTGATCAAGGTCGATTTCCCCACATTCGACCGCCCGATGAACGCAAACTCCGGCCAGTTCCAAGTCGGACAAAGCCGCAGTTGGGGCGCGCTGGTTTTGAACTCGGCTGTGTGAATTTTCATCGGAAGGTCGCAGGCACTCCAACACGTTGCCCACCCTCCTCCCCACGGCGAGTCGCGAATCCAGACGATCGCCCGCTCCCCGGCCGATCGCCCACGAATCGCTTCCTTCGCCCCTCGCCCTCTTCGCCCGCTTCGTGAGCGCCCTGCGCGCCGACGCGATCGGCCGGTCCCCATCTGGGGCCGCGCCACCGCAACCGTCGAATTCGACGGCGCACCGGGCGGCCACCACGCCTCAGCTTTGTCCGACCGCGCGACGCCGCCACCAAATGAAAGCGACCAGACCCAGCGCGGCCAATGCGCCGGTCACCGCCGGCTCCGGCACCGGCTGGAATCGCAGCACCTCGCCCTGCCCCGGAATCACGCCGCGGTTCGCGACGTAGAGGATGCCGTCATCGTCGAACGCGAGCGCCGTGGGCGTGATCAACCCGTCCGTCATCAGCAACTCCTTGAATCCGTTTTCTGGATTCAGCCGCCACAACCCGCCCGTCGGGTCGCCCGACAGCAGTCCGTTGTGTGCAAACTCGAGCACATAGAGCCAGCCGTCCGGACCCTGCGCGAGGTCGATCACGTTGGTGAAGCCGCCGCCGACAAGCGACAATCCCGCCTCCTCCACGCGAAACACACCCGCGCCACCCACCGGGAACGGGAAGCCCGTCAGCTGGCTCACAAATACTTCGCCTACTTCGCTCAACGCCAGCGACGTCGGCACCGCATCGACGCCCGGCGGCAGGTTCAGGAGCGTGCTGACCACTTCGATGGTCCCGTCGAATCCGACATTGAGAATCGCATTCGCTCCGGCATCCGCCACCAGCACGCCGCCCGCTTGAACATTCAGTTTGAACGGATTCGAATCGATCGGCCCTCCCGCCGGATTGTTCGCGCCTTCGTAGCCCGCAAGATCCGCCACGCTCTCCGCGGCCGTTCCACCTGCCGGCAGCCGCATCAAATGCCCGAGCCCGTTCAATTCCGGACCCGTTCTCTGGGCGGGATCCGCGCCCAAACCGGTGGTGAAATACATGTTCCCGGCCGCATCGAAGCCCACGTCGTGCACGCCCGTTACTTCGCCATTCGCCGGATTGTAAAGGGTCGGCAAACCCGAGAGCACCTGACTGCGCGAACCCGGCTCCCAACGGGTGATCGCACCCGTCTCGCCATAGTAAAGCGACGCTCCACGCACCGTCAGGAAGGGCGTATCCATTCCGGGCACGCCCGCCTGACCGGCTTCAGCAATATACAGCGCACCGTCCGCGCCAAACGTCAGCCCGCGCGGATTCGCGAGCCCGCCGACCACGACGCGCGGCGCGAATTCCGCGGCGCCGGCGCTCACAACGGCTAGCGTCACGCAAGCGATCCCAATGCCGGGCAGCCGGCGGCATCGCAGCGTGGACAGAAAACTCGCCAGTGTAACAACAGCGTGAAGTCCACGCGGAGCATCGAAACGGGGAGAAGGCAGGTTCATGGGTTCGGTGGTTTCGGGCGCGAAACGCCCGCGCATCGTCGCGCGGAGCCTCGTTGCCCAAGGGAACGACACCGTCGAAACCCGCCGAAACGCCTCGCGGCGTTCCCACGTTTTCAAAAGCGAGCTGAGCCGGCACCCATCAGCTACAGGATCTCCGCTCCGGCCGTCCATTCGTCGTTCGCCGCAAACCTCCGAAAGTCATGTCCAACTTTCCCTGATACGCGGCCCACTCGAACCCCGTTCACCGCCGCCCGTCCTTCCGACCCGCCCTTCCGCGCTCCTCTCCGCTCCTTAGTCGAACCACCGGCTCTCGCCCAAGCCTTCCACCACGGGGAGCGCCGCGACAGCCGCCAGGATCGCCGCCATGATCGAAAAGCCCAGCGTTAGCCACTGCACCCAGTTCGGCCGCGACCTCGCCCCGGCAATCCTCCGCAACAGCTCGCTCTGAATCGCGCTACGCGTCGCGTCGTCGTGATCCCGGGCCGCCAGCTCCTTCGCAAGGTCGTCCTCGGACATCAGGCGCAATTGGGAAAAGGAAGGTGAGGTATTCACGGTAATGGGTTGCCTGCGCTGACACAGACTCACCCCGGTTGGTTCGCTGCGTCCCGTTCGAACGGCCGCCGCCTTGTTCGCGAGCGCCGCGCTCATCTGGGCTAAATCATAAAGCGCGAATCCTCGCTCCACCGAAACAACACTCCCCCGCCCTCGTTGGCCGCCCACGTCGCTCGGCCGCTCAATCCGCGGCCGCCAGTCGTGTGACGATCGCGTCCATGTCCGCTCGAAGTTCCTCCTGCATGCGCTCGGCGCCGAGTCCGTGCAGCGCGTAAAGCTTGTTCCCCGTTCCGCGCAGCAGGTAGACGCGGTTCACGCAGCGCGTCAGGCCGAGGACAATCACCCGGTGAACGCGCGCCAGTTCGCGCAAGGCCTCCTCTCCCACGCGCGATCCGTCATCCGGTGCGCCCCCGGGCCTCCTGCACCTACTCCGGGGCCCCACCGCATCGTCGAGCAGTTTCCCGATCGGAAGCTGCGCGCACGAACCCGCCAGCGCGATGCCCACCGCGATCGCCCGATGCGACGATTCGAACGTCACGATCTCCTCCGCCGGCGACCCCAGCCGTTCATCGAACTCTGTCGCGATCCGTCGCGCCGTTTCGCCCCAGGAGGACTCGGGAAGGGGATCACTCATGCCCCACCAGTCCGTCGCACCTCTCGCTTCCCTCCACCGGGAAAACTACGTAATTTTACGACGCGCTTTCGTAATCGGGTTGCACCCGCCCTCCGCGACCACTGCAAAACAAAAAGCCGGCGCATCGCTGCACCGGCTGAAACAGGAACGGCGAAAACGCGCGACGCCTCAGGTCGCCTGCATCGCCGGCGCGGGCGGCGCCGATTGCGCGAGCTGATTCGAATACCCGGCAATCTTCACCCAATAGAGGATCCAGAACACGAGCGCACCGATGCCCGTGAGCATGTTGACCAGCGGGATGATGCTGCACGCGACCAGGATCGCCATCACCAACCCGACCGTCTTGCCGCCATCGCCCAGATTGATCCCGCGGGTCTGTCCTTCCGCCACGAGCGATTTCGAGATGTTGAGCACGACGAAGAAATTCCACACCAACCCCACTAACGGGATCAGGTTGAGCCACACGAGCCCCGGCGCCATCGCGCGATTCTGCGGCGAGACACGACCGAGGCACTTGTGCAGCGTGAGCAGATAAACGATCGCGATCGCAAGGCCGATCAGGCCGCCGACGAGCATGCCGATCACCATGCCGGCATTGATTGCATCTGTTTCCATGGGGGAGGAGGAGTCTGGGGTTGGAGTCCGGCCCACCACCGCAGTGACGCCGCGACGCACCGCACCCCATCACGCAAGACACCCCGCCTCAAGGCGATTGTCGCCGTCACACCGCGACCCGGGTCTCCCTGATGGGCGCTTCGGTTTTGTATCCAACAAACTGACATCCTTTCGATTGCGGCGGTCGCACCGAAAATGGCTCGCGCGGCTCAGACGCCAGCGACATTCATCAACCCGTCCCGCTCTACATGGACCGTCCCCATCACCCCGGCCGGCCGGCACTGCGTCGTTCGCTGCTGCTGTGGCCCCTGCTTTCGCTTCTCGTCTTCGCCGGCTGTGCGACGACGCCCGTGCTCCACCGCACGCATCCCTCCGCCGCGGCGCGCGCCACGCAACTCCGCACCGTCGTCGCTCCGCTCGATGCCGAACTCTCGGAACTCACCGCCGGCGGACTGCTCGAACCGCGCGACGACTGGACGGAACTCGCCGTGCAAAATCTCGCCGCCGCCCTTGCGGCCGAAACGCAATGGACCCCGCCCGTCGCGCTCACCGATGAACAACTCGCCCTCGTGCAGGCCGAGACCGAGGACGTGCAGGCGCTCGTGCGGGCCTTCACGCTGAATCACCTCATGGCCACGTTTCCCGTGCGGGGCCCCTTCGCGATCCCGGAAGGCAACCTCACTTACAACACCGGCCCGCTGACGGCCCATGCCGACGCCCTTGGCGAGGGCGCGGTCCTCTTCGTTTTCGTTCGCAACAGCTACGCCACCGCCGGTCGCAAGGCGCTGCTCGCGTTCAGTCTCATCGGCGCCGGCCTCACCGGCGTCGCGATCATCCCCGCGATGGGCAGCGATATCGTCAGCGCGGCCCTCGTCGAAACCGACGGCACCGTTCTCTGGTTCAACGTCCACGCCGCCGGCGCCGATCCCCGCACACCCGAAGGCGCCCGCGCGCTCGCGAAACAAATCCTCGTCGGCCTCCCCCGCGCCACGGCGAGCTGATCCAGTGCCCCTCTCGCCACCGCCACTTCTTCGACCCGCGCTGCTCGCCGCGCTTCTGCTCGCCGCCGGTTGCGAAACCACCCGCGTCGCGCCCGCGACCGGCGGCGATCTTCAACTGGCCGAGGACGAACGCCGACTTTGGCTGCGCGTCGAGCAGGAGCACCGCGCGATCGAACAAAGCGGATTCGTCGCCTCCTGGCCCGAAGTCGAAACGTATCTCAACGACGTCCTGAGAACGCTGCATCCAGTCCCCCTCCGGGAAGGCACGCCCTTCCACATCCGCGTCATCGTCGATCCCACGCTCAACGCCTTCGCCCTCCCGAACGGCGCGATGTATATCCACAGCGGCCTGCTTGCCCGGCTCGAAAACGAAGCGCAGCTCGCCGCCATCCTCAGCCACGAGATCACGCACGCCACCCATCGGCACGGCCTGCTCTCGTATCGTCAGGTGAAAAACCAGACCGCGTTCCTCGCCGCCTTCACCGTCGGCACCGGCGGCATCGGCGGCTTGCTCGGCGGCGTCGGCGTGCTCGCCTCCGTCTCCGGCTACTCCCAGGACCTCGAGCGCGAAGCCGATCGCGTCGGTTTTCGGATGCTCGTCGAACGCGGCTACGATCCGCGCGAAGCACCGCAGGTGTTTCGCCTGTTCCGCGCCGAGGCCAAACGCTCGAAGCTCAAAGAACCGTTCTTCTTCGGCAGCCACCCGCGCCTCTCCGAACGCATCGCCAGCTACGAGCAGCTCGTCGCCGCCTTGCCGCCCGAACGACGCCAGGGCGAACGACGCACCGACGCCTACCGCGCCATCCTGCCGCGCGTGCTCGTCGAAAACGCCGCCGCCGCCCTCCGCGCCGGCGATTTCGATTTCGCGAAATCCTGCGCCGAACTCGGCCTCGAACTTCAGCCCGACCATCTCGCCGCGCGTTTCCAACTCGCCGAAACGCTCCGCCGTCGCGACGCCGCCGGCGACGCCTCCGCTGCCCTCGCCGCGTATCGCGCGCTCGTCACCCAGGATCGCTCGCACGCCGAAGCTCACCGCGGCATCGGACTCGTTGCGCTCAAACTCGGCGAGAAAACCGAGGCCGCCGCCGCCTTCCGTCGCTACCTCGAGTTGCGACCGGCGGCCGACGACCGCGCCTACATCGAGACCTATCTCCGCCAATGCGAAACCGACTCCTGATTCCCGCCGCCCTCGCCTGCGGCCTGCTCCTTCTCACGACCGCCTGCCAGCTTTGGAACCCCGGCGGCACCACCTACGTCGACAAAAAGGGCCGTTTCCATCTCCGCGCCCCCGTCGGCTGGCACTACGCGACGAAGCTCGGCGCCGACTTCCTCGCCACAAAAGACGGCCCCGTCCTTCAGCAGATCTGGGTCGATCATCGCGAGCTGAAGGACGCTCTCCCCAACTCGAAACGCCCGCTGCCGGAAACCCTCGGCGTCTTCGAACTCGCTGAAGCCGTCGCCGGCGACCTGCAGATCGACCGCACGCTCGCCGCCTTCGAATTGAAGGAAAACGTGCCCGCAACCCTCGGCGGCCGCGACGCATTCAAGATCACCTTCACCTACCGCACCGCGGAAAAACTTCACCTCTCCGAAACCGTCTACGGCTGCATCGCCGACGGCCGCCTCTGGCTCCTGCGCTACCGCGCCCCCGTCCGCCACTACTTCGCGCGCGACTACACCGTATTCGAAGAAACCGCCCAAACCTTCCGCTTCGGCCGGACTTGAGTCTCGCTCACCTGCTGCTCCCTCGCTCCCAGCCAAAAAATACGAGAGCCGCCCCTCGCGGGGCGGCTCAAGTGACCTAACACCAAGCAAACCGTAAGAACTACAAACATCACCGTCCCTGTGGACGATGCTGACTACACGGAGATAGACGGGGTCGACGTCATAACGCTCAAAAAAAGATCGAACATTTTTTGCGCAAAGCGCGTGCGCTACCGAACCCGTTCGCCACGCGCCAGCTACAGCTCCGCCATCTTCCCCCAAAACCCGTTTTAAGCGAAATCCGGCCCGCCCCGGCCGCCTGACCGCCTTCGCTCAAAACCCGCGTTTTTCCACCACGACGGGCTCTACCTTCGGCAGCTCAGCCGCTTCCTTGGCCTCCGCTGCTATCGTCACCCGAACATCGTCGGGCACCACCGGCGTGCTCTTCAAAGCATAGCTGAAAACCCGCCCTTCGTAGTTTCGCACAACGACTTCGTCGTCCGTGATCTTTTGCAGGTATTCCGGGTTGATCGGCACCTTCCCGCCGCCGCCAGGAGCGTCGATCACGTATTGCGGCACGGCGTAACCCGTCGTGTGGCCCCGCAACGCTTCGATGATCTCGATGCCTTTGCGAACGTCCGCCTTGAAGTGCGCCCCGCCCGTGATCAGGTCCATCTGATAGAGGTAATACGGCCGCACGCGCATCCGCAGGAGACGGTGCACCAGCGCCTTCATCACGTCCGCATCGTCGTTTATCCCGCGCAGCAATACGCTTTGGTTGCCCAATGGCACCCCGGCCAACGACAGCCGCTCGCACGCGTCGCGCAGCTCCGCCGTCGCCTCCTTCGGATGATTCACATGAATGCTCATCCAGATCGGGCCGTAACGCTTCAACAACTCGCACAGCTCCGGCGTGATCCGCTGCGGCAGAAACACCGGAATCCGCGACCCGATGCGGATGAACTCCACGTGCTTGATCGCCCGCAACCGGCTCAACAGATGCTCGAGCTTCTTGTCCGAAAGCAGCAGCGGATCGCCGCCCGACAGCAGCACGTCACGCACCTCCGGATGCGCTTCGATGTAACGCAGCCCCTGCTCGAACTCCGGATGAAAGTTGTAGTCCTGCGCGTTGGACACCAGCCGGCTGCGCGTGCAATACCGGCAATACGACGCACATCGGTCCGTCACCAGAAACAGCACGCGATCCGGATAACGGTGCACCAGCCCCGGCACCGGCGAATGCTCGTCCTCGCCCAGCGAATCCAACATCTCCTCCGCCGAAAGCTGCATCTCGCCCGCTCGCGGAATCACCTGTTTGCGAATCGGGCAGTTCGGATCCTCGCGATCAATCAGGTTGAAAAAGTAGGGCGTGATCGCCAGCGACAGCTTCTTGTCCGCAAAGTAGCAGCCCGCCCGCTCTTCCGGGGTCAACGTCATGTAACGCTCGAGCTGGGCGACACTCGTCAGCCGGTTTTTCAGCTGCCACGTCCAGTCCTGCCAGTCGGCCGCCGGGATGTGTTGCCAGAGCCCCTGGCCTTCGAACCAGGCAGCGCGATCTTCATGGTAAGGCATGGCCGTTTTGTGCCGATAGGGCTAAACACCCCCTTCGGCCTGTCAAATGGGGGACCGGATATTTCTTACCACACATTTTCACCCCATTTTTCCCTCAAGGCATTCGCCTGCTCCATAAATGCCTTTGCCAAGCTCTATCGGCCTACCCATAGGAGTGGCTGTGCCCCACCGCCAGCCCCTCCGAGCGCTCGCGCCCGTCTTGATCGGCTCCGCTTTGGCGACACTCGTCATCGGCACGATCCTCACCGTGCAGGTGTGGAGCGAACCGGGAATCGCCTGGACCCTCGCCCTGTTCACCGCGTTTGCGACGTCCGTGACCCTCTTCGCCGGCTATCGCGCCGTGCAGGCCGTTCAACTCGCCGGCACGCTCAAACAACAGGCCGAAGACCACCAGAAAACCCTCGCCGCCACCTCGCTCCAACTGTCGACCTTCTGGGAAAAAGCCCCGCTCAGCATCCTGCTATTCGACCCGCACGACCCCGAGGTCCCGATCAAGATCGTCGACTGCAACCCAACCGCCTGCGAAATGCACGGTTACAAACGCGAAGAGCTGATCGGCAAAAGCGTCGATGTCCTCGAGGCCGTCCCATGGGCCGCCAACATCACTCCCGTTCAGTGGGTCCAGGATTTCCGCCGCGCCTCGCATCAGCGCCAGACCGGTTTCAGCAAACACCGCCGTAAGGACGGCACCCTTTTCGACATCGAGTATTTCACCAGCCTGATCGACATCGGCGGCCGCGAACTCGTCCTCGGCATGGACCGCGACGCCACCGCGTTCCTTCGCGCCGAACGCGCCCTCCGCGAAAGCGAGGAGCGCTGGCAGCTCGCCGTCGCCGGCAGCGACGAGGGCGTCTGGGACTGGAACATCGAGACCGACACCGTCTGGTTCTCGCCCCGCTGGAAAGGCATCCTCGGCTACGCCGACGACGAACTGCCCAACGACCGCGCCGCGTGGATCGACCGCATTCACCCCGAAGACATCGCCCGCACCAAGCAGGAGCTGCGCAACCACCTCGATAACCAGGCCGAACACTACCGCTGCGAATACCGCATGCGCCACAAGGACGGCTCCTGGCGCTGGATTCTCGCCCGCGGCAAAGCCCAGATCGACACCGACGGCCACGCCCGCCGCATGCTCGGCACCCACATCGATATCACTCACCAAAAAGCGATCGAGAACGAGCTGCGCTTCGCCAAGGAGGAAGCCGAAGCCGCCGACCGCGCGAAAAGCGAATTCCTCGCGGTCATGAGCCACGAGATCCGCACGCCCATGAACGGCGTCATCGGCTTCACCAACCTCCTCCTCGATACCTCGCTCAACCCCGAACAGCGCGACTGGCTTCTCACCATCCGCTCCAGCGGCGAATCCCTCGTCACGCTCATCAACGACATCCTCGATTTCTCCAAAATCGAGTCGGGCCACATGGAGCTCGACCACCATCCCGTGCCCGTCCGCCGCTGCGTCGAAGAGGTCCTCGACCTCCTCTGGAGCAAAGCCAGCGAAAAGAAAATCGAGCTCCTCCACTGGATCGACGAGGGCGTGCCCGATTGGATCATCACCGACGGCACCCGGCTCCGCCAGGTCCTCGTCAACCTCGTCGGTAACGCCATCAAGTTCACCGCCCACGGCGAGGTCGAGGTCCGCGTCACCATCGAGCCCTCCACGAGCGAGGCCGCGCGCATCGTTTTCTCCGTTCGCGACACCGGCACCGGCATTCCCGCCGACCGCATCGATCGCCTCTTCAAACCATTCAGCCAGGTCGATTCCTCCACCACGCGCCGCTACGGCGGCACCGGCCTCGGCCTCGCGATCAGCCGGCGCCTCGTCCAACTCCTCGGCGGCGAGATCGGCCTCGCCGACACCTCGCAAAACGGCTCCTGCTTCCGCTTCCACATCCAGGCCCCCGCCGCCCCACCCCCCGAAGGCCAGCCCCGCACCCGCCGCGACAGCCATGTCGACGTCGAGATCGCCGGCCGCCACGCCCTCGTCGTCGACGACAACGAAACCAACCGCCGCATCCTCTCCAGCCAGCTCGGCCGCTGGGGCCTCGTCTGCCACGCCTTCGAGAAACCCGCCGACGCAATCGAATATCTTCGCAACGGCGGCACCGCCGACGTCGCGCTGCTCGACATGATGATGCCCGACATGCACGGCGCCGACCTCGCCGCTCGCATCAACGAGGTCCGCCCGCGCAGCAGCCTTCCGCTCGTCCTCCTCTCGTCCGTCAGCCGTGAGGAACTGCGCCAATTCGAGCCCGAAAAACACTTCGACGTCATCCTCTGCAAACCCCTCCGCCAGTCCGCGCTGCTCGACTCGCTCCACACCACCCTTGCCACCGAAACGCCGCACCCCGCCCCCGTGAAACCCGCCGGCGGCGAACTCGACCACACCCTCGGCCGCCGCCATCCCCTCCGCGTGCTCGTCGCCGAAGACAACGTCGTTAACCAAAAACTCATCACCCGCCTCCTCGAGCGTCTCGGCTACGCCCCCTTCCTCGTCGACAACGGCTTCGCCTGCCTCGAAGCCCTCCGCCGCGGTTCCTACGACGTCGTTTTCATGGATTGCCAGATGCCGGAAATGGACGGCTACGAAGCCACCGCCAACATCCGCTCCGGCGGCACCGGCCCCCGCAACAAGAAGCTCCGCATCATCGCCCTCACCGCGTCCGCCATGGTCGGCGACCGCGAAAAATGCGTCGCCGCCGGCATGGACGACTACCTCACAAAACCGATCCAGGCCCCTGACATCGTCCGCCTCCTCGAATCCAGCCCCCGCATCGAGGAGTAGCAATTCACCGGTGGAACCCGCCGTCGCGGCGGGTCCTTACCCGGTCGGGCAAACCATCCCCGGCGAGCCGCGCGCAACTTTCCCCCTTTCCCCTTGCGGGCGCCCGCCGAGCCCCTTTCGTCTGTCCTTCAATGTCCTCGTTCAAACCTGGAGTCCTCGCGCTCGAAGACGGCAGCATCTTCCGCGGCCGCGCCTTCGGCGCCGATGCCACGATCGCCGGCGAATGCGTGTTCAACACCTCGATGACCGGTTATCAGGAAATCATCACCGATCCATCCTACTTCGGGCAGATCGTCACGATGACGGCCGTCCAGATCGGCAACTACGGCCTCACCGACGAAGACGAGGAATCCTCCGGCCCGAAATGCGCCGGCCTCATCGTCCGCGAACTCTCCCCCGTCGTCTCCAACTGGCGCAGCCAGATCTCGCTCCACGA
>JAEZAD010000225.1 GCA_023430565.1 Verrucomicrobiota bacterium | reverse complement strand
CACAAGCATATCGAAAGCACGCACGTGACGCCGGAGTATGAAGCGGCGCTGGTGATTCCCGATGGCAACACCTGGACGGTCGACGGGACGCACGAGTTCGGGAATGTGGACGGCGAGCACAACGCGGAGTTTTGGTTGAAGGCGCGCGACGCGGGGTCGCCGTTCAAGCATTTCGTCGCGATGAGTTCGGCGACACCCCCGACGGCGTTCGAGCGCGGCGGCGGTTATTATGGCTACAAGGAGATTCGCGAGAACATGGCGAAGGATCTGCGCGTGCTCGGGCTGGACGAAGTGATGGACTGGCCGGCGGTGTCGAATCCGACGAATCCCGGCTATTCGCGGATGTGGCAGGTGATCCAGGCAACCTGGGACGCGCGCGGGGTGGTGGAAGGACACGCGTCGGGGCTGACGGATTTCAACATCATCAATGCGTTTTCGGCGGCGGGATTATCGAGCGAGCATTCGGCACGGGCGGCGCAGGAAGGTTGGGACAAGCTGCGCAAGGGAATCTACATGCAGCTGACGCCGAATGGCATTCGGACGGTGATTCCGCTGCTCGTGGAAAAGGGCCTGAACGACTGGTCGAATCTGGCGATCACGACGGACGATCGCGACGTCTACGATTCACTCGAGAACGGGACGATGGATTACAACGTGCGGCTGGCGATCACGGCGGGGGCGCCGGTGGAGGCGGTGTTTGCGATGGCGAGCTTGTATCCGGCGAAGCACTGGCGGATCGATCATCTCGTGGGGTCGATCGCGCCGGGACGCGCGGCGGATGTGATCCTGCTGAAGGACGACCCGAAATTGGTGAAGATTGGGCGGGTGTTTTGCGATGGGGTGCTCGCGGCGAAGGATGACGAGTTTCTCCTCGAAGTGCCGAAAATCGACTATCCCGCGTGGGCGCGGAACACGATCAAGATAGGGCGCGTGCTGACGGCGAAAGATTTCGAGATTGCGGCGCCGGAAGGCGCGGGCGCGACGGCGAAGGCGGCGGTGTTGGAGCCGTTTTGGTTCCAGGAGAACTTCATCAGGGAAGAGCTGCCGGTGCGCGATGGCGCGGTGCAGCGGGATTTGTCGCGCTTCATCACGAAGACGGCGGTGATCGACCGCTATCACGGCAAAGGCGTATCCAAAATGTTCTGGCGACATGCGGGGCCGTTGACGGCGGACTCGGCGCTGGCGTCGTCGTATATGCACGACATTCACAACATCTGGATTTTCGGCACGAGCGACGAGGCGATGGCGCTGGCGGCGAACACGCTGTCCGAGCAGGGCGGCGGCTGGGTGCTGGTGCGCGAGGGAAAAGTCGTGGCGAAGGTTGTCTATGAAATCGGTGGCATCATGAGCCAGCGACCGCCGGCGGAGGTGGCGGCGGAGACGGAGAAATTCGCGGAGATCGCGGACACGCTCGAGTGGATGCCGCCGCCGAAGGAGAACAACCGCAACCTGCCGCATGGATTCGCGAAATATCTGACGGCGGCGTTTTTGACATGTTCGCCCTGGAAGTGGGTGTTGGTGGCGCCGAGCGACGAGGATCCGGTGGGATTGGTGAATGTGACCACGGGCGAAAGGCATCCGGTGGTGTGGTGAGGAGGATGCCGTGGCATCGGCTCTGCTTAGCGGCGCGATAATGAAACGGCGCCGTTGGTGGACGATCCTTCTGTTGGCCTGCGGCGTCGCGACGACGCTGCAGGCGCATCTGTTGAACATCACGCGCGTGATGGTGACCGTGTCGCCCGGCGAAGCGTTCACGGTGCAGCTGGATGTGGATCTCTCGCGTTTGCTCGGCGACTACGAGTCATATGGCGCGCTGTTGAAGGAGCCGAAGGCGGTGCAGGACGAGCGGCTGGGGCCGATGAGCCGGGAACTGTTGGCGGAAATCGGTCTCGAGGCGGATGGGCAGCCGTTGGCGCTGACGGCGGAGACGTGGTCGTTGCCGGACGTGCCGCCCGAGCGGATTGGCGATCAAACGGTGGCGGCGATGACGACGTTTGTGTATCGAAAAACGTTGGACGTGCCGGTGCGGGAGTTGCGGCTGGTGCCGGCGATGATGGCGCGGATCGAGTTTCCGCTGGCGTATACGTTTTCAGTGCCATCGAAGAACTCGCTGTTGACCCGCTGGCTGGAGCTGCCGGGGGTGGCGACGCGAACGTTAAAGCTGCCGGAGATGGCGGTGGCGCGCGCGGAAACTCCGGTGTCGAATGAGCCGGGCCAGACCGTGGCGGACAGGGCGGCGAGTGACGAGGCGGCGGCGCCGGCGACGGTGGCGCAGACGATGGAAGAGCCGGCGGGGCCGAGTGCGGAGGAGTTCACGGCGTTCGAGCTGAAAGTGGCGCGGGTGGTGTCGACGGTGATGCAATTCCTGTGGCTGGGTTTTTTGCACATTCTGCCGATGGGCGCGGACCATATCCTGTTTGTGCTGGGATTGTTTTTTCTGAGCCCGGCGTGGCGGCCGCTGTTGTCGCAGACGACGGTGTTCACGATCGCGCACACGACGACGCTCGGGTTGTCGTCGTATGGCATCGTGTCGCTGCCGGCGCGCGTGGTGGAGCCGTTGATTGCGCTATCGATCGCGTATGTGGCGATCGAGAACATCCTCTGGCCGAAGCTGCGGCCGGCGCGGCTCGTGGTGGTGTTCATGTTTGGGCTGCTGCACGGACTCGGTTTTGCGAGCAGCCTGAGCGAGGTGCCGATGCCGCGGGATCAGTTTTTCACGGCGCTGCTGTCGTTCAATTTCGGAGTCGATTTCGGCCAGCTCACGGTGATCGCGCTGGCGTTTCTCGCGGTCGGTTGGTTTCGCGAGAAGGCGTGGTATCGGAAAGGCATCGTCATCCCGGTGTGTGTGGCGATCGCGGCGGTGGGGCTGTATTGGACTGTCGCGCGGATCTTCTTCTAGGCCGATTCTTGTCCGTTCTCCGGACGACGGGCGGTTTGTCGATGTGGTCAGAGGAGGAAGGCACTTCGGCTGCTCGCGGTGGTGGCCCACCATGAAAACTTCTACGTTCCCCGGCTGCTTCGTGACGTTCGCGTTGATGGCGGCGACTCTCTGCGCGTCGACCGACTTCGAGTTTAGCGCGGAGACGAAGTTACGACAGCAGCTCGTTCAGGTGGCGCTCGGGCGCGAGCCGGCGGATTTGATCATCCGTGGTGCGACGGTGTTGAACGTGTTCACGCTGCAGTGGGAGCCGGCGCAGGATATCGTGATCAAGGGGCCGCGAATCGCGTGGGTCGGGCCGGTGGGACAATGGCCGGGGGAATGTGAGAATGTGGTTTCCGCGGAAGGCGAGTGGGCGATTCCGGGCTTTGGCGAATCGCACAAGCACATCGAGAGCACGCACGTGACGCCGGAATACGAGGCGGCGCTGGTGATTCCAGATGGCAACACGTGGACGGTGGATGGGACGCACGAATACGGGAACGTCGACGGCGAGCACAACGTGGAGTTCTGGCTGAAGGCGCGCGATGCCGGGTCGCCGTTCAAGCACTTTGTCGCCTTGAGTTCGGCGACGCCGCCGACGGCGTATGAGTTCAGCGGCGGTTATTACGGTTATGGAGAGATCGTCGCGAATATGGCGAAGGACCTGCGGGTGCTTGGGCTGGACGAAGTGATGGACTGGCCGGCGGTGGCGGACGCGAGCAATCCGGGCTACTCGCGGATGTGGCAGGTGATTCAGGCGACGTGGGACACGCGCGGCGTGGTGGAGGGACACGCGGCGGGCATCAGCGATTATCACGTGATCAACGCGTTTTCGGCGGCGGGACTTTCGAGCGATCACTCGGCGCGCGGGACGGAGGAAGGCTGGAACAAGTTGAGCCGCGGGATTTGTGTGCAGATGACGCCGTATGCGATTCCGACGCTGGTGCCGTATTTCGTGAAGAAAGGGCTGAAGGACTGGTCGAATCTGGCGATCACGACGGACGATCGCGATGCGGCGGATTCGTTGAAGAGCGGCACGATGGATTACAACGTGCGGCTGGCGATCACGGCGGGGGCGCCGGTGGAGGCGGCGTTCGCGATGGCGAGCTTGTATCCGGCGAAGCACTGGCGGATCGATCATCTCGTGGGCTCGATCGCGCCCGGTCGCGCGGCGGATGTGATCCTGCTGAAGGACGACCCGAAATTGGTGAAGATCGGACGAGTGTTTTGCGACGGCGTGCTCGCGGCGGAGAACGACAAGTATTTGTTGGAGGTTCCGAAAGTGGACTATCCGGACTGGGCGCGGGACACGGTAAAGATCGGCCGGACGCTGACGGCGGAAGACTTCGCGATTGCAGCGCCGAAGGATGCGGGTGCGAGGGCAAAGGCGGCCATTTTGGAGCCGTTCTGGTTTGCGCCGGATTTCGTCACCGAAGAGCTGCCGGTCGTGAAAGGAACCGTGCAGCGCGATCTGGGGCGTTTCATTTCGAAAGTGGCGATCGTCGATCGATATCACCAACGGGGCGTATCCAAAATGTTCTGGCGGAATGCGGGGCCGTTGCAGGCGAACTCGGCGATCGCCTCAACCTACATGCACGACATTCACAACATCTGGGTGTTTGGCACGAGTGATGGGGCGATGGCGCTGGCGGCGAACGAGCTCGCAACCCAAGGGGGCGGCTGGGTGTTGGTGGTCGACGGCGAGGTGGTGGCGCGTGTGATCTACGAGATCGGAGGCATCATCAGCCAGCGACCGGCTGAGGAGGTGGCGGAAGAAATGGATGCGCTGGTGGAGGCGACGGCGGAGATGGAGTGGATGCCGGTTTCGCCGCATGCGGGTTTTCCGATGGCGCCGGGTTTTTCGAAGATGCTGACGGCGGCGTTTCTGACCTGCACGCCGTGGCAATGGGTGTTGGTGGCGCCGAGCGAAGAAGATCCGGTGGGATTCGTGAACGTGACAAACGGGCAGCGGCATCCGGTCGTGTGGTGAGGAGCAGGAGCGCGACGCGCGCCCTGGAGTCTTCGCGTCGCTCGGAATCACGGCATAGATTGAACGATTGAATTGTTTAGATCCGGCGGACGCCACAGGCGGGCGGCACTGGACCTGCATAGCACGGACCGATGAGCGAATTCGCCTGGAGAGGAATGCTCGCGGGCGTCGTGCTCGCGACGATCGCAAGCGCGCAGATGACGGTGGTAAACCTCGACGAGCAGCCGGTGGAGCTCGAGCGGCTGGTGGTTGAAGGACGCGAAACGGATCTGATCGGGACGGTGGCGTCGGCGTCGCAGGGTTTGGTGGGAGCGCGGGAGTTGCAGGCTCGGCCGTGGGCGCGGCGCGGCGAACTGCTCGAGGTGATTCCCGGCGTGGTGATCACGCAGCATTCGGGCGGCGGGAAGGCGAACCAGTATTTCCTGCGTGGATTCAACCTCGATCACGGGACGGATTTTGCGGTGAGCGTGGACGGTGTGCCGGTGAACCTGCGCACGCATGCGCACGGGCAGGGGTATTCGGATTTGAACTTCGTGATCCCGGAACTCGTGCGGCAGGTGGAGTATGGCAAGGGGCCGTTCTATGCGGAGGTGGGGGACTTTTCGTCGGCGGGCGCGGCGGAGTTCCATCTGTTCGATGTGCTGCCGCACGGGCTGGCGAGTGCGACGGTGGGCGAGAATGGATTCGCGCGTTTCGTCGCGGCGGATTCGGTGCGCGGCGAGACCGGTGCGACGACGTATGGGGTGGAGCTGTCGCACGACGACGGTCCGTGGCGGCTGCGGGAAAACTTCGAACGGTTCAACGGGCTGGTGCGGAGGCATTGGACGGTGGGTGCGGGCGATTTCCGCGTGACGGCGATGGCGTATCGGGGCAGCTGGCGGGCGACGGACCAGATTCCGCGGCGGGCGGTGGAGGCGGGCGAATTGGACCGGTTTGGGCACATGGATCCGACGGCCGGCGGCGAGACGGAGCGCGCGAGCGTGGCTTTCGATGCGACGCTGGCGGGAGCGGGCGGAACGACGCGGATCAACGCGTATGCGCTGCACTACCGGCTGAGCTTGTATTCGAACTTCACCTACTTCCTCGACGATCCGGAGCACGGGGATCAGTTCAACCAGCGCGACCGGCGGATCGTGGTCGGGGGCGCGGCGACGCACACGTGGGCGGGGGAGCACGGCACGACGACGATGGGGGCGCAGTTGCGGATGGATTTTATCGGCGAGGTCGGTCTACACCGCACGGCCGAGCGGCGGCTGTTGCGGACGGTGCGCGAGGATCAGGTGGGCGAGGCGAGCGCGGGCGTTTTCCTGAAAAACGAGACGCGATGGCGGGAGTGGTTGAGGACGGAAGCGGGGATGCGCGTCGATGGATACCGCTTCGACGTGGAAAGCGATTTGGCGGCAAACTCCGGCGTGAGGACGGCGGCGATCGCCACGCCGACGCTGGCGGTGGTGTTGGGCCCGTGGGCGCGAACGGAAGTGTATGTGAACGCCGGACACGGGTTTCACAGCAACGATGCGCGGGGGACGACGATCCGCGTCGATCCGGTTTCCGGGGAAGCGGCGACCGCGGTGGAGCCGCTGGTGCGTTCGCGGGGCGTGGAGTGGGGGGTGCGGACGACGCCGCGCGAAGGTTGGGTGAGTTCGCTATCGGTCTGGGCGCTGACGTTGGATTCGGAGTTGGTGTTTGTCGGCGATGCGGGCGGGACGGAGCCGACGGGAGGGACGCGGCGGGTCGGGGTGGAGTGGGCAAATTTTTATCGGGTGACGCCGTGGCTGACGTTGGACGCGGATCTCGCTCTCACTCGCGCGCGCTATCGCGACGCCGGGGCGGCGAACCGGATTGCGAACTCGATTCCGGAAGTGGTGACGGCGGGCGCGACGGTGCAGTGGAGCACGGGATGGTTTGGCAGCTTGCGGCTGCGGTATTTCGGAGAGCAGCCGCTGACGGAGGATGGGGCGGTGTGGGCGCCGTCGTCGCTGACGTCGAATTTGCGGCTCGGGTGGCGGGGGAGCGAGTGGGAGGCGTCCGTCGAGCTCGTGAATTTGCTGGATCGGAAGAATCACGACATCGCGTATTTCTACGAATCGCGACTGGCGACGGAGGCGGCGGGCGTGGAGGACGTGCACTTTCATCCGGCGGAACCGCTGACGGTGCGCGTCGGCGTGACGCGACGGTTTTGAAGAATGGTTGCGCACGCGGGACGCGGGCGGGCGCGGCGCAAAAAAAGGCGGTCCGGGAGGACCGCCTTGGTGAAAGAGGGGAGGAGGTAGGCTCAGGCGTGGCGACTGACGACTAGCGCGGGGGTGTCGACCGTCGCGATGGACGTGAGGGGCTTGCCTTCTTCGAAGGCGAAGAGCGCGAGGAGCGCCCACATGGTGCCGCCGGAGAGCACGAGGCCGATGAAGAACAGGATCGTGCAGAAGGCTTTGTCCCACCGCAGGTGCATGAAGTAGAAAATGACGAAGAGAAACTTCACGAGCGAGAGGACGACGAGCGAGGTGACGAGGAACCACTTCGCGAAGGGGAGATTGATGGCGACGATTTCGACGCCGGTGATGACGGCGAGGAGCATCGCGATCTGCACGTAGGCCCAGAACTTGTTTTCGTCGCCGTGCTCGCGCGGCTCGGTGGGGATGGAAACGGGAGGTGTGCTCATGCTTCGGAGATAGGAGTTCGAAGATCGGAGTTCGGGACGAATTCGGATAGGGGGCTCAGAGGTATTCGAGCAGGTAGACGGCGGTGAAGATGACGATCCAGACGATGTCGACGAAGTGCCAGTAGAGACCCATGGTCTCGACATCGATGGCCTCCTTGGTGCCGACGCGGCCGGTGAAAGAGTAGAAATACATCGACATGAGCCAGATCACGCCGATGAGCACGTGAAGGCCGTGGGTGCCGGTGAGGGTGTAGAAGGTCGTGCCGAGGATGCTGTTGGTGATCGTCATCTTCTGGTCGAAGACGAAGTGCCAGAACTCGTAAACCTGGCAGCCGAGGAAGATCGCGCCGAAGAAGGCGGTGGTGAGCAGCGAGAAGCGCATGCTCTTCAGATTGCCCTTCTGGATGGCGTTCACGGCGAGCGCCATCATGAGCGACGACATCAGGAGGATGAAGGTCGAGAAGGAGGTGAGGGGAACGTCGAAGATCTCGGTGGGTTCGGGATTACCCGCGGGCGGGTAGAGCCGGTAGATCAGGTGGGTCGAGATCAGCGCGCCGAAGAACATGCAGTCCGAGGCGAGAAACGCCCACATGAGGAGCTTCTTGTTCGGAATGCCGGTGGACGTGGATACGTCCTGGTGGTGATCGATGGAGCCGGAGGCGGCGTGGCTGCTCATTTTATTCGAAGATCGGAGATGGGGGATCGGAGTCTGGGGGTGCGTCGGCGGATTAATGCTTCGCGTGGTGGTCCTCCTCGATGATTTTGCCGTCCTTATCGAGGTGGATGTGGTAGCCGTCGGCTCCTTCGAGCGACCAGAGATAAACGCCGATGAGGAAGATCACGCCGCCGACGATGGCGGTGATGAGCTTGGCGTGGATGCCCGGCTCGGGGTTCGAGTCCATGCCGCTCGCGGCGTAACCGAGAATCAGCAGACCGAAGCTGGCGATGAGGGGATAGATTGACTGGAAAGGCATGTGGATGCCGCCGTGAGCCTCCTCCTCTTTGGCGTGCTGGGCCTTTTCTTTGGCGATCTCTTCCTTGTGGTGTTTTTCATACCAGAAGCCGTCGCGGGCGTGGACGGTTGGGATGACCGCGAAGTTGTATTCGGGTGGCGGGATGGTGGGGACGGACCACTCGAGGGTGCGACCGTCCCACGGGTCGCGGGAGACTTTCCTGCCGGCGAAGTAGGTGTAGATGACGACGGCGAAATAGATCGCGATGCCGACGCCGAGGATCAAAGCGCCGATGGTCGAGATGAAGTTGGCGGTGTTCCAGCCCATGTTGCCGTCGTAGGTGAAGGTGCGGCGCGGCATGCCGTTCAGGCCGAGGAAATGCATCGGGAAGAACGTGACGTTGAACCCGACGAAGATGACCCAGAACGAAAGTTTGCCCCAGAATTCGGAGACCATGCGGCCGAAGATCAGCGGGAACCAGTAATGGATGCCGGCCAGGAGCGCGAAGAGGGAGCCGCCGATGAGCACGTAGTGGAAATGCGCGATGACGAAGTAGCTGTCCTGTTGCTGGGCGTCGGCGGGGGCGGCGGCGTGCATGACACCGGAGAAACCGCCGATCATGAACATCCAGACGAAGCCGAGGGCGAACATCATGGGCGTGCGCATCTGCAGGTGGCCGCCCCAGATGGTGCCGATCCAGTTGAAGATTTTCACGCCGGTCGGAACGGCGATGGCCATGGTGGCGAGGGCGAAGGCGGCGGTGGCGACGGTGCCCATGCCGGTGGTGAACATGTGGTGCGACCAGACGGCGAAACCGAGGAAGCCGATGCAAGCGCCGGAGAAAACGACGATCGGGTAGCCGAAGAGCGGCTTCCGGGCGAAGGTCGGAAGGATTTCCGAGACGACGCCCATCGCGGGGAGGATGAGGATGTAGACCTCGGGATGGCCGAAGATCCAGAAGAGGTGCTGCCAGAGGATGGGCATGCCGCCGTTGGAGACTTCGAAGAAGTTGGTGCCGAACTGGCGGTCCATCATCAGCTCGACGAGTGCGATCGTGATGGCGGGGAAGGAGAGAATGATGAGGAAGGACGTGATGAGCGTCATCCACGTGAAGACCGGCAGACGCATCATGGTCATGCCGGGCGCGCGCATGTTAATGATGGTGACGATGAAGTTCAGCGCGGCGGCGATGGAAGAGACGCCGAGGAGCTGAAGGCCCATGACCCAGAAATCGATCGAGTTGCGGGGAATGAAGGCCTTCGAGGTGAGCGGAGCGTAGCCGAACCAGCCGCCGTCGGGAGCGCCGCCGGGGTGAAACCAGCCGATGTTGATGATGATCGCGCCGACGACGAACGTCCACAGCGAGAAGGAATTGAGCCGGGGAAAAGCGACGTCGCGGGCGCCGATCTGGAGCGGCATGATGAAATTGAAGAACGCGGAGCCGAGAGGCATGACCGCGAGGAAGATCATCGTGGTCCCGTGCATCGTGAACAGCGTGTTGTATTGCTGCGCCGTCAGCACGTCGTTGTTCGGGAACATCAGCTGGATGCGGATGAGGAGCGCCTCGACCCCGCCGACGAGGAAGAAGAACAAGGCGAACGCGCCGTAGAGGAAGCCGATCTTCTTGTGGTCGACCGTCGTGAGCCAGCTGATGAGGCCGGTCTTGGCGGTGGGGCGCCAAAGCACGAAGGGTTTGCCGCGAGGAGGAACCTCGTGGGCGATAAAGTCTGACTTAACCGATGCGTCCATGTGGAAAGGGTGTGGGTGGGAGCGGGTGTGACGGCCGGACTCGGGGATTACTTCAGGCTTTCGAGATAAGCGACCAGCGCGGTCACGTCATCCTGGGAGAGTTCGATGTTATTCTTGAGGTAGCCCTCGGTCCACATGCGGTTGCCGGGCTTCACGTCGTTCGGATACATGAGCCAGCGGGCGACCTGTTCCGGCTCGTTGTCGAGGAGTCCGGCGGCGAGGGTGGTGCGGGAGCCGAAGTGCGTGAGATCCGGATACGCGGCGCTGCCGCCCTGAAAGTGGCCGCGGACGGTGTGGCAGGAAAAGCAGGTCTTTGACTGGAAGAGCTCGCGGCCCTTCGCAACCAAGGCGGCGTCTTCGCCGCTCTCGGGGAACTGCTTGGCGCGCCAGGCTTCGAGAGGGTTGAGATCGTATTTGTCGGTGTAGCCGGGCTCGTTCTTTTTCCAGTCGGTGCGGAAGGAGGCGAACTGCGGCTTCGCTTCGGCGGCGTCGGCGTTGGCGACGGCCTGAACGGCGCGGGCGGCCGAGGATTGCTGCTCGAGCCATTCGTTGAATTCGCGCGGGGCGAGGGCGATGACGCGGAAACGCATGACCGCATGAGAGTCGCCGCAGTATTCGGCGCACTGGCCCCAGAAGTAACCGGGCTCCTCGGCTTTGAGCCAGAGGTGGTTCGCGCGATTGGGGATCATGTCCACCTTACCCGCGAGGCGCGGGACCCAGAAGCTGTGGATCACGTCCATGCCGCGAAGATCGACGCGCACGGCGCGACCGGCGGGGATGACGAGTTCGTTGGCGGTGACGAGATTGCCGACGCCTTCGATCTGCTCGTTCGGGTATTCGAAACGAAACCACCACTGGTAGCCTTGAGCGGTGACGGTATAGGCGGTGTCTTTTTCCTCGGCGGGGATGTCGTAGGTATACCAGATGGCCTTGAGTGTCGGGACGGCGATGATGACGAGCGCGAGAACGGATGCGCCGATGAGGCCGAGCTCGATGAGCGGGTTGCCGTGACTTTGCGCGGGTGGCTCGGCGTGTTCGTCGTCGGCGGTGCGGGCCCGGAACTTCCACGTGGCGTAGGCGAGCACGGAGGCGACGAGGGCAAAAATGATGAATGTCACCCAGCAGGTGACATAGAACACCTCCAACTGGCTGCGCGCGACGGGGCCGGCAACGTCGATGGTCGACTGGGGGCCGTCCATGCGCCAGAAGTTGAGATCGCAGCCGCTGAGCAAAGTGATGGCGGCAAGGCCGAACGTGGCGGCAGCCGTGCGGCTGGAAAGGGCCCGGGCGAACGGGCCGACTCGACGCAACGAGCGGGGGAAAAGGGAGTTCAAACGCATGTGTGCTGCCGAAAAAGGCGAGGGAGATTTCGGGACAATACCGCCCGAAAGAGTCCGACAAGGGCATTCCATTTCAAGCCCTATTCCGCCTTTTTTGCCGTCCTTTGCCAAATGCTGCGCATTTATTGTCCGGCTTAAGAGAGATATTAGCGACGCGCGCAGACGACTTTGCGCGGCTTCGAGTTTGCATTTCGAAAAGGCGTCGCCGACGGTGCGCGCGCCATGAAAACCCGTTCCCTTTTTATCACGTTAGTTGCTGCCTTCGCCGCGTTTGGTTGCGGCAAGAAGGACGCCGAAACCGGCGCGTCGGGCTCCGCGGGCGGAGCTGCCGCGGCGCAGGAGCAGCCGGCGGGAGCGCGCACCATCGAGCTGACCGCGGGCGACAACATGAAATTCAACCTGCAGACGATCGAGGCGAAGCCCGGCGAGCAGTTGAAGATCGTGCTGACGAACATCGGCACGCAGCCGAAGGAGGTCATGGGGCACAACTGGGTGCTCCTGAAGAAGGGCGCCGATGCGGCGGCGTTCAACGCGGCGGCGGTGACGGCGAAAGCGACCGAGTATATCCCCGAGGCGTTGAAGGATCAGGTGGTGGCGCACACGGCGCTGCTGGGGCCGCGCAAGTCCGACGAGATCACGTTCACGGTGCCGAGTGAGACGGGCGATTATCCGTTTCTCTGCTCCTTCCCGGCGCACTATCAGGTCGGGATGAAGGGGACGTTGGTGGTGAAGTAAGCGCCGACGAAGAACGCGCGGTTTGTGCGCGTGCGAAAGCTGCGAAGGCGGGTCGACGACCCGCCTTTTTTTTAACGCGGAGCGGCGGGCCACCACTGATAAAGGAAGAAGTAGACGAGCACGCCGGTGACGCTGACGTAGAGCCAAATCGGATACGTCCATTTCGCCCAGGCGCGGTGGCGTTCGATTTGTCCGCTCAAGGCGAGCCAGAAGGTGCGCGGGACGAGCCACGCGATCGCGATCGCGAGAAGGATGTGCGTGATCAACATCACGAAGTAGACGGTGCGAATGAACCCTTCGCCGCCGAAAGGCGTGTGCACGCCGCGAACGGCGATCTTGTGGCCGACGTAGCCGACGAGGAACACGGCCGAGACCGCGCCGGCGGCGAGCATGAGTTTGCGGTGCGTCTGGATGCGCGACGAGCGGAGGGCGACGTCGTGGGCGCTCTGGGCGGATTTGATCTGGATGAAGCCGAGGACGATCAGGACGGTGGCGGTCGCATTCAGTGCGGCGTTGAGGGCCGGGATGTCGTGGATCGTCATGGCAGGAAAACGAGCCGATCGGCGACGAGCGCGCAGAGGACGAGCGGGAGGTAGGCGATCGAGCAGAAGAAAAGTTTGCGGGCGGCGACGTCGCGGGCGGCGGGGCGCAGAAAAACGATGGCGCGCCAGAGAAACCAGGCGCCGGTGGCGATCGCGGCGGCGAGGTAGATCCACGTCGCGAGGCCGAGGAAAAACGGCAGGACGGTGACGACGACGAGGGCGACGGTGTTGATCAAGGACCAGACGGCGACCTTGCCACCGGCTTCGTCGCGCACGGGGAGCATGGGAAAATCGACGGCGGAGTAGTCGCGACGGTAGATCCACGCGATCGCCATGAAGTGGGGGATTTGCCAGAAGAAGAGCACGGCGAAGAGAATCCAACCGAGCGCGGTGACGCTGCCCTCGGCGGCGGCCCAGCCGATGAGCGGCGGAAAGGCGCCGGCGACGGCGCCGATTTCGGTGCTCCAGCGCGAGCGGCGTTTCGCGGGCGTATACCAGCCGAGGTAGGAGAAGATCGTCAGCAGCATGAAGAGCGCGGCGAGTTTTCCGACGAGGGCGAAGGTGAGAAACAGCGCGCCGATGCACATGAGCACGCCGAGCACGAAGGCGGAACCGGTGGCGACCTTGCCCGAAGGGATGGGGCGGTCGGCGGTGCGTTTCATACGGGCATCGGTGTCGTGCTCGAGAAACTGGTTGAGCGCGGCGACGCCCGCGGCGGCGAGCGAAGTGCCGACGATGAGCAGGACGAGTTTCGGCGCATCGTGCGGCGGGCGTGCGGCGAAGTAGCCGACGATCGTGGTGAGGACCGACAGAAGACTGAGCCGCGGCTTCGTGAGCTCGAGGTAATCGGAGAACCTGGCGCGCGGGGCGGACTCGCTCATGCGGACGCGGGTTTCTCGATCAGGTCGCGGTGCGCGAGCCAGGTGAGCCAGAAGGTGACGGCGAGGGTGAGTGCGCCGACGAGCACGTGGGCGGTGGTCATGTCGGCGGAGCGACTGGTCCAGATGATTTTCGCGCCGAGGAGAATTTGAATCGAGAGGAGCGCGACGATCGCCGAGGCGCCGCTCCGCAGGAGGACGGTCGAACCGCGGTCCAGCCGGAGGCGCAGGGCGAACCAGAGGATGGCGGCGGCGAGCACGACGGCCATGACGCGGTGGGCGAAATGGATGCCGATGCGGAAATTCCAAAATTCGGGCAGCCAGTGTCCGTCGGCGGTCGAATAGGGAAACGTGGGAATCGCGAGTCCGGCGAAGCTGTGGCGCATGACGGCGGCGATGGCGAGCTGGACGAAGAGCAGGGCGCAGCAGATGAGGCCGGCGCGGCGAACGGCGGGGCCGACGGGCACGCCGCGCTCGATCCAGCTGCGGGTGGAGGAAATGGCGACGGCGAAGAGTGAGCAGACGAAGAGCTGCGCGAGGCAGGCGTGGAGCATCGCGAAGAGCCGGCCGACGCTGGTATCGACCATTTCCACGTGCAAATGATCGAGGAGAACGCGCAGTCCGCCGACGAGCGCCTGGACGAGGACGAGGGCGGCGGCGAACCAGGCAAGCCGGCGGAGCCAGCGGCGTTCCTCGGTGCGATGTATCCAGAAAGCGAGAACGACGGTGATGGCGCTCATGACCGCGGCGGTGAGGCGGTGGGAGTGCTCGGCGAACATGGCGATGTCGGTGAGCCAGCCTTCGGGGTTGACGGAACCGTTGGAGAGCGGCCAGTCGGGGAAAACCATCCCGGCGCCGATGCTGGTGGTGAACGCCCCGAGGACGACGAGCAGGAACACCCAGACGCTGCCGAACGCGGCGAACCACGCGACGGCGGGCTTATGGACGGAGGTGCGTCGAAGGCCGGAGGAGGCGGTCATGAGTGTGCGGATTGGGCAGCAGAAGGCTCCGTGCTGTTGGCGGCAAACCCTTTGACAATTTTTTCCGGCGGCGAATCCGTAGCGTGATGCCAGCTAATAATCATGGGCCGCAAAAAGGGGCAAAAAGCGCAAAGCGAGCCGGGCTGGTTTTTGCGCCGCTGTTGTTGCTCGGCGGTTTGGTGCTGGCGGGGTGTTCGCGTTCCGAGACGGCGGACGCGAAGTCGGAGGCGAAGGACGGGCGGCATCCGTTGACCGGCGAGGTCGTGAGCATCGATGCGGAGCGCAATGTGCTCGTGGTGCATCACGACGAGATTCCCGGTTTCATGCCCGCGATGACGATGGAGTTCGCGGTGACGCGCGGGGACATCGCGACGGCGAAGAAAGGGCAGCGGATTCGGGCGACGCTGGTCGAGCCGGAGACGGAAAACGGAGATTGGAAACTGGAAGGAATCTGGCCCGACGACCAGGCGACCAAGCGAGCGGTGGAGGCGAAGGCGAATGCGTTGCGACAGGAGACGTTGAGTCGCGGGCGGTCGGCGTATCGGGAGATCGGCGAGAAGATGCCGGAGTTCGCGCTTTACGATCAAACGGGGGCGGTGGTCGACAGCGGAAAATTCCGCGGAAAGAAGGTGATGTTGAACTTCATTTTCACGCGGTGTCCGGTGGCGACGATGTGCCCGGCGGCGACGGTGAAGATGACGCAGGTGCAGAAGCTCGCGCGCGAAGGCGGGGTGACGAATCTCGAGTTGGTGTCGGTCACACTCGATCCGGCCTACGACACGCCGGGGGTGCTGAAGGATTACGCGGACACGCGCGGGATCGACACGTCTAACTTCACGTTTCTCACGGGCCCGGAAAACGCGATCAAGGACTTGCTGGCGAACTTCGGCGTGATTGCGGAATTCGAAGGCGAGTTGATCAAGCACACGCTCGCGACGATCCTGATCGATGAAGAAGGCCGGCTGGTGCACCGCACGGATCACAGTTCGTGGGAACCGAGGGAATTTGTGGGGAAGATGAAACGATGAGTGACGGCGCGACAAAAACGGCGGGCCCCGAGGTCGTGGCGGCACTGACGAACCGGCAATTGCGGCAGGTCGGATGGATCACGGTCGCGGCGTTGGCGGTTTTTCTATTTTTCCGCTGGCTGCCGACGGGGACCGAGTTGAGTCACATGGATTTTCGCGTGGATGCGGCAAATGCGATCGAGTTCTGCGACCCTTCGAATCCGCAGTTCATTCCGGTGGTCGCGGTGGCGTCGCCGATTGCGATGGACGTGCGGACGGCGGCGCCGGCGCGGGCGGGTGAAGCGGTGGAGGCGACCGCGATTTTGCGGACCTCGGGCGGGAAGCCGATCGCGCCGGAGGATTTATTGGTGGTGCACACGGAGCGGCTGCACCTGTTGATCGCGGACGAGACGCTGACGGATTACCAGCACGTGCATCCGCGGCCGGGAAAGGTGAAAGGCGAGTGGGAGTTTGAATTCACACCGCGGGCGGGCGGGGTGTATCGGGTTTTTGCGGACTTCACGCCGGCGGCGACGAGCCGCGGGCTTTATGCGAACGCGGATTTGAACGTGGCTGGCGGCGAAAGCGGCGAAGCGCGGGGAGCGCGGGGAGCGGCGGCGGCGAGTTGGGCGGAGGGCGAGTATCGTTTTGTGCTGACGCCGGCGACGGGGGCGATGGTGGCGCGCGTGCCGATGGATTTGCGTTTCGAAGTGGTGCGGGTGGACGGCGGGCGGGTGCCGATGGAGCCGGTGATGGACGCGTATGCGCACCTGGTGGCGTTTGACGAAACGCGGAGTGGGTTTGCGCATTTGCATCCGGTGGAGGCGGACCCGGCGTGGCGGCCGGATGCGGAGCGACCGGTGTTGAATTTCAAGATCACGATTCCGACGGCGGGGCGGTATGTCGTGTGGGCGCAGGTGAATCTGGGCGGGACGGAGGCGTTCGTGCCGTTCTGGTTCGATGTGGTGGAGCGGTAGCTCGGTTCGGATTCGTGCGGGGAACGTGGCGGGCCTTAGAACTTCAGATGTTTTACGGTGAGGCCCTTGTTGATGAGTTGTTTCAATGAATCGATGCCGATGCGGATGTGGTCGGAGACGTATTTCTCGTCGACGACGACATCGCTCTCGGCGGTCTTCACGCCCTCGGGTGTCATCGGTTGATCGGAGACGAGCAGCAGGGCGCCGGTGGGGATCTGGTTGAAGAAACCGGTCATGAAGATGGTAGCGGTCTCCATGTCGACGGCCATGGCGTGGACGCGTTTGAGGTATTTGCGGAACTGCTCGTCGTGCTCCCAGACGCGGCGGTTGGTGGTGTAGACGACACCGGTCCAGTAGTCGTGGCCGTGCTCGCGGATGGTGGTGGAGATCGCTTTTTGCAGCGCGAAGGCGGGAAGGGCGGGGACCTCGGGCGGGAAGTAGTCGTTGCTCGTGCCCTCGCCGCGGATGGCGGCGATGGGGAGGATGAAGCCGCCGACCTCGGCGCGGTGTTTGACGCCGCCGCACTTGCCGAGGAAGAGCACGGCTTTCGGAGAGATCGCGCTGAGCAAGTCGATGACGGTGGCGGCGGTGGCGCTACCCATGCCGAAATTGATGATCGTGATGTTGCCGGCGGTGGCGCTTTGCATGGGTTTGTCGCGGCCCTTGACTGGAACGCGATGCCACTGGGCGAAGAGTTTCACATAGCGCGAAAAGTTGGTGAGCAGGATGTATTCGCCGAATTCCTTGAGCGGCACGCCGGTGTAGCGGGGCAGCCAGTTTTCGACGATTTCTTTACGCGAATTCATGAGGCGAAGTGTGCGCCCGGCTGGTGAGGAATGCAGTCGAAAAGTAGGGGGGATCACCCGCGGCGGCAGGGAATGAAGCTCGGGCAGTGGCGCGGAAAAAATCGCCGCCTAGTTTAGGCTCGCCGCGTGCATCCTTGCGGGCTGCCGTCCGTCATCCGTCGCGTTGGTTCGATATGCGTTTTTCCTTTCCGTTTAGCATTGGCGTTTACTCCCCCCGAAACAGCGCCGCCCTCCGGGGCGGGGCTTGGCTGAGCGCGATGCTCGTGGGAGGTATCCATGTCTTTGCTACGACGCCGTCGAACGATCCGGCGCTCGGGAAATTCTCGGAGGAGATCCAGCCGATTCTGGACCAGTATTGCTACGACTGCCACGGCTACGGCAGCGACAAGGGGGGCGTGGTGCTGGACGGGTTTTCGAACGACGCGACGCTGCGCGATCACAAGCTGTGGCTGCGGGTGTTGAAGAATGTGCGGGCGAAGATCATGCCGCCGTCGGACGAGGCGCAGCCGGAAATCGAGGAAGTCGAGAAACTGATTTCCTGGATCAAGCGGGATGCGTTCGAGCTCGATCCGCGCACGCCGGATCCGGGTCGCGTGACGGTGCGGCGGCTGAACCGCGTGGAGTATCGCAACACGATCCGCGACCTGATGGGGGTGGATTACAACACGAAGGACGAATTCCCCGCGGACGACACGGGTCACGGTTTCGACAACATCGGCGACGTGCTGACGATCTCGCCGATGCTGATGGAGAAATACATCGATGCGGCGCAAACGATCGTCGATCGCGCGGTGCCGATGCAACCGCGGGTGGTGGCCGAGGCGAAGATCGCGGGCGGGGCTTTTGAAAAGGTGGAGCCGCTGGCGTTGCCGGAAGGTTTCGCGCCGGGTTCGCCGGAACCGCTTTCGCTCGCGAGCATGAAGAAAGGCGAAGTGCCGAAGACGCCGGTGCGGCCGTTGCCGCAGCAGATCGCGGGGGAGGCGCTGGATTTATTCTACTACACGCCGGTGCGGGTGGCGACGGAGCACAAGATCGAGCATGCCGGGAAGTATCAGCTGGTGCTGGATCTGAAGACGGTCGAGCGCTACGTGGACGATGTTTTCGACTACAATCGCTGCCGGCTCGTGTTCAAAGCGGACGGCGAGACGCTGTTCGAGCAGGAGTTCACGCGTCAGGGGGAGAAGAACCTCAATCTCGTTTTCGATCGCGACTGGGCGCCGGGGGCGCACGAGCTGGCGGTGGAGATTCATCCGATGGGTGAAGACAAACCGCAGGCCCGGTTGCTGCGCTTGCGGCTGAATGCGGTGACGGTCCGCGGGCCGATGGCGGAGGAGCATTGGGTGCAGCCGGCGACGTATTCGAAGTTCTTTGTCGGTGCGCCAACGGCGGACGAGGCCGGGAAGAGGGCGTTCGCGCGCAACACGCTCGTCGCGTTTGCGACCAAGGCGTTTCGCCGGCCGGTGGACGAGCGGACGATCGATCGGCTGGTCGAGATTGCGGAAGGCACGTATGCCGAGCCGGGCAACACGGTCGAGGCGGGGATTGCGCAGGCGATGGTGGCGGTGCTGGCGTCGCCGCGGTTCATTTTCCGCGAGGAAGAAGTCGAGCCGCTGCAGGCGGGGCAGTCGCATCCCTTCGTGGACGAGTATGCGCTTGCGTCGCGGCTTTCGTATTTCCTCTGGTCGACGATGCCGGACGAGGCGTTGATGCAGCTCGCGGCGAAGAAGCAGCTCCGGGCGAATCTGGGCGCGCAGCTCGATCGCATGATGAGCGACCCGCGCGCGAAAGATTTTGTGCGGAATTTCGCCGGACAGTGGCTGCAGGCGCGCGACATCACGACAGTGGCGATCAACAGCCTGGATATTTTCCTGCGCGAGAACCCGAGTCCGGATTTCGAAAACGCGCGGGCGACGTTTCGCCGGATCATGACGATCCCCGACGAACAACGGACCGATGAGGACAGGGCCGCGATGAAGGAAGCGCGGCAGGCGTTTATCTCGGTCGTGCGGCGTCCGCGTCCGGAACTGAGCGACGGCCTTCGCGAGGCGATGCTGGAGGAAACGGAACGCTACTTCGAATACATCATCCAGGAGGACCGGCCGCTGACCGAGCTGATCGACAGCAATTATACCTTCGTCAACGAGGACCTCGCGAAGCACTACGACATCGAAGGTGTGACGGGCGATGAGGTGCGCCGGGTGGAACTGCCGGCGGATCATCCCCGCGGCGGCGTGTTGACGCAGGGCACGGTGCTGGCGGTGACATCGAACCCGACGCGCACCTCGCCGGTGAAGCGGGGGGTGTTCATTCTCGAGGCGATTCTCGGCACGCCGCCCGCGCCGCCGCCGCCGAATATTCCGGCGCTCGAGGATGTGGCGAGCCCCGAGGAGATCGCGCAGATGAGCCTGCGCGAAACGATGGATCTGCACGCGCGCAACAAGATGTGCGCCTCGTGTCACAGCCGCATGGACCCGCTCGGGCTGGCGCTGGAAAACTTCAACGCGATGGGCAAGTGGCGCGTCTCGGAAATGAACCAGCCGATCGAGACGTCGGGCAAGTTGATCACGGGCGAGGAATTCAAGGATGTGCGCGACCTGAAGCGGATCCTCGCCACGGAGCACCGCGAGGATTTCTACCATTCCTTTGCGGAGAAACTCCTCACTTATGCTCTCGGCCGGGGTGTCGAATACTACGATGTCGACACGCTCGACGATCTCGTTGCCAAGCTCGAACACGGCGAGGGAAAGCCCTCTGTGCTCTTGCGCAGCATCGTGGAATCGGCACCGTTCCAGCAACGGCGTCAGACGGAAACCCTTCACTCGCTGCACGCGGCCCCCGCAGCTGCGGCGTCACGTCTCACTCAGAACGCACACACGACCCATGAATAACCCGACCCCGCCCCCAACCCTGTCCGATTTCACTGCCATGAACCGCCGCAACTTCCTGCGCGGCCTGGGTGCGTGTATCGCGATGCCCGCATTGAGTTCGCTCGTGCCGAACCGGGTGGCCGCGACGATTGGCGGACCGCGTTTGGCGACGACGGCGACGGGCGCGCCCCTGCGCACTGGGTTCGTGTTTTTCCCGAATGGGGCGATTCCCGCGCGCTGGTGGCCGGAAGGAGGGCTGACCGATTTTGCGCTGAACTCCACGATGCAGCCGCTCGCGGCGATGCGGAACAAGATTCAGGTCCTCGGCGGGCTCGATCAACGCAACGCGAATCAGGGCAACGACGGCGGCGGCGATCATGCACGCGGCAATGCGGTGTTTCTGACTGGCACGCGCATCAACAAAAGCGCGACGGACGTGAGGGCGGGCATGTCGATCGACCAGGCGCTCGCGAACCGGATCGGGCACCTTACGCGGTTTTCGTCCTTGGAGATGACGTGCGACGCGAATCGCAAATCCGCCGGGTGCGACTCGGGCTACGCGTGCTCCTACGTTTATAATGTCTCATGGAAGAATCCGACGACGCCGATGACGCCGGAGGCGAATCCGCGGCTGGTGTTCGAACGGTTGTTCGGAGCGGGCGGGCATGGCGAGCGGCAGGCGAATGCGCAGCGGCGCATGCAGACGCGGAAGTCGGTGCTCGATTTCGTGCTCGATGACGCGCGCCGGATGAACCAGCGGCTCGGTCTCAACGATCGCGCGAAGATGGATCAATATCTGACGAGCGTGCGGGAAATTGAAAAGCGCATCCAGCACGCGGAGCAGTTTGGGCCGAACGTCGATCCGAACGTGTCGACGCCGCTTGGCATTCCGAACACGCAGAAGGAATACGTCGAAGTGATGTATGACATGCTGGCGCTGGCGTTTCAGACCGATTCGACGCGCGTGGCGACGATGATCATGGGGCACGACGGCGACAACCGCTCGTTCAGCGAGATTGGCATCACGGAAGGTCATCACGATCTCTCGCACCATCAGAACAACGCGGACCGGATCGAAAAGGTCGCGACGATCGATCGTTGGTATGTGAGCCAGTTCGCGCGTTTCCTGCAGAGGCTCGACACGCTCGAGGACATCGACGGCAACTCGGTGCTGCACAATTCCCGCATCCTTTACGGCAGCGGCAATGCCGACGGCAACCGGCACACGCACGAGAACCTGCCGCTGATCCTCGCCGGCAACGGCGGTGGCTCGCTCACTCCGGGGCGCTACGTGCAGCACGGCGGCACGCCGATGTGCAATCTGTTCCTCAGCCTCGCCGACCAGGCGGGCGTGACGGATTTGGAGCGTTTCGGCGACTCGACGGGCGTGCTGACGAACGTCTGATGCGCGCATGCGAGTGTGAGGCGAAGCCCGGCGGTGGTGCCGGGCTTTTTCGTGCAGCGGACATGACGAACTCCGACGAAACGGACGGTGTCGACCGATGAATCGCGGGCGCAGACTGACCTTGAGTTTAGGAGTGCTGGCGGGCGTGGTGGCGCTCGCGGGGGTGGCGTTTTATCAGCTCGAAACGCGGCCGGAGGCGTCGCCGGTGGCGCGGGGAGCGGCGCTCGCGGCGGAGAGCGGGTGCTTCGCGTGTCACGGACCGACGGAAGAGGATCGCCGGCCGAATTCGCGCCAGCTCGCGAACGGCACGTGGCGGTCGAAACCGATTCCTTCGCTCTGGGAAAACGGCATCGACGAGGCGGCGGTGTTGAAGGATTGGATCGCCAATGGCGTGCCGGAGAAAGAGGCGGAGGAGCACAAGCGGCTGTTCATCCAGATGCCGGCGTATCGGGCGTTTTTGACGGAGGAGGAAATGGACGCGGTGGCGGCGTGGATTCTCGCGGAAGGCGTGCGGCTCGGTGGCGGCGCGATCGCGAACCCGGCGGAAATCGATCTGGTCGACGCGGGGAAACTCACGCCGTCGCAACTCGCGGTCGCGGGCGACCGGTTGTCGCGGGAGCACGGGTGTTATGCGTGCCACGGCGAACTCGGGCAGGGGGGCGTGCGCAATCCGGCCTCGTTCAAAGGTTATATTCCGGGATTTTTCGGGAAGGATTTTCTGGCGCTGACGGATGGCGGGGAGCGCGAGGAAATCGCGCACTGGATCGAACACGGGCGCGGGCGGGCGATCGAAGCGGGCGTGACGGGCGGGCTCGCGAAAAAATATCTCGAAGGCCAGGCGATCGGCATGCCGGCGTATGGCGAACGGCTGAGCGGCGAAGAGATGGCGGTGCTCGTCGAGTATCTGTTGTGGCTGAATCGGGAAGGGCCGCTCGATGCAGCGTCGCTGGAACGTTTGGCGAAGGACTTGACCGGCGAAAATTCCCCGTAAGCTAGCCCGAAAATTCTATGATCCCCTCAATCGTCCGTTCGACTGCTCTCGTGTTTTCTCTCGTGACGTTCGCGTCGGCGCCGTTGACCGCGGCCGACAATCCCGCGGACGTGCTGCTGCCGGTGCCAGCGGAAGCGCGGGAGATTTTCAACCAGAGCTGTGTGATGTGCCACGGCGAGGTGATCGATGGAAAGGCGGAGATCCGCGAGGATCTCGATATGAGCACGGACGAGAAGATCCGGGAGACGCTGATGGATCCGCAGAAGCTGCGGCAGATGATCGCAGAGGAGGAAATGCCGCACAAAGCGAAGCTGTCGTTTCGCCTGCGGAAGCAGCCGCCGATGCACGAGCGGCTGGACGCGTTGAAGGCGGACTATGAGAAAAACGGCAGCAAGGAGAAGCTGCTGGCGTGGTTGAACGCCGTGCTGCCGCCGGCGCCGCCGAAGGAAGAGGGTGCAGAGAAGAAGGAGTAAATCTGGGGGTCGCCTTCGGCTGATCAACGGATCGCGATCGGCCGGCCGGGGGAGCCGGTCGCTCCCTTGAGGCGGAGCGGCGTGAAGATGAAAAGGAATTCGTAGGCTCGATCCGCGAGCAGCGGCTCGAAGGTCATCAGCTCGAGATTGAAGATGCCATTTTTGAGCGTGATTTCCGTGTGAACGGACGCGCTGGGTCCGTCCAGATTGGCGTCGGAGCCGACCATCGAGGGTTGGCGCTCGATGATCCACGCGACGACCTCGTCGGCGATGTAGGGTGTGGGGCCTTGGGTGGTGATAGGTTTGGGCCAATGGCGCCACCAGCCGAAGTTGAAGAGCAGGGCGTCGCCCGGACGGAGGCTGGCTTCGTCGATGCCCTGGCGTGTGAGTGCGCCGCGAATCTCCGCGAGGGTGATGGCGGTGCCGCCGGGCACGGTGTCTTCGCCGCGAAAGCCGGCGACATCGATCAGCACACCGCGGGTGACGATCGGCTTCACCTGCTCGACGCCGAGTTTTTTCAAACCGTAGGGGGCACGAAGATCGTCGGCGGTGAAGCCGTTGTAGAAGGTGATTTTTTCGGAGCCGTCGGTGTGGCGTGCGACCATGCCGACGTGGCCCGGACCGTCGAATTGGGTGCCGACCTGACCGAGCTCGCCGGCGATGAACTCGTCGTTGAAAACGACCGCTTTGCCGGCGATGAGCTCGGGCCCGTAGGTGGGGAAGGACGGGATCACGAGTTTGTAGCTGCGGCGTCCGATCTGGGGCATGCCGTCCTCGTAGACGTGGCCGAGCTCGTAGACCTTGCCGGTGCGGACGAGGGTGACGGCGTCCTTGATCTTTGCGGGGGTGATCCAGTTGGAAGCGCCGGCTTGGTCGCCGGAGCCCCAGAGCGGGTGGGGCCACCATGGTTGGTCAGGCGTGGCGGCGTGGGCGGAGCAGAGGCCGGCGAGGAGCAGGAGAAGCGCGGCGGCGAGGGAGTTTGGGGTGGAGCGGGGTTTCATGGGTTCGGCGCGGGTTGTCGGAGGCGGCGGAAAAAGGATGCGCAAACGAATTGAATCCGCACGATGGGGACATGACGAACCGCGTTGCGCCGGTGTGGACGTTGCGAGTGCCGGAGACGGACTGGCTGGGTCGGTTTAGGGAGGAAATGCGCGACGTGGCTTTTTCGTATGCGGCGGTGGGGGCGACGCGGGACGATGCGGCAAGGCCGGCGGGATTCGATGTGGATCATAATCGCGCGCGGCTCGGTAGCGGTGAGGTGGTGTGGGCGCGCGCGTGTGCGGCGATGCGGGCTTGGACGATGTTTCCCGGACCTTGGACGCGGATCGCTCCGGCGGAGGCGCCGATCCGGGTGGGCGAGGTGGTGGCGATGCAGGCGAAGGCGTTTGGCGTGTGGTGGGTGAACGCGTGTCGGATCGT
>JAEZAD010000186.1 GCA_023430565.1 Verrucomicrobiota bacterium | reverse complement strand
CTCCTCACTTCAAAAATGCCGGCACTTTCTCCCCCGCAACCATCTGCTCGAAGGTCTCGCGCGCGTGAATCAGTTCGAAGCTGCTCCCCTGCACCAACACCTCCGCCGCCAGCCCACGCGCATTGTAGCGGTTCGCCATCGCGTAGCCATACGCTCCCGCGCTCATGAACGCCACCAGTTCGCCTTCGCCGACTTCCTGAATCTGCCGGTCCTTCGCGAAACAATCCCCGCTCTCGCAAATCGGCCCGACCACGTCCGCCACCAACGCCCGCCGCGACGAATCGCGGTGCACCGGCACGATCTCGTGATAGCTGTCATACATCGCCGGCCGCACGAGGTCGTTCATCGCCGCGTCAACGATCAGGAAATTCTTGCTCGCCCCGCGCTTCAAATGCTCCACCCGCGCCAGCAACACGCCCGCGTTGCCCACCATGAAACGCCCGTGCTCGAGCAGAATCTTCAATCCCAGCGGCGCGAGCAACGGCGTGAGCGCCTCGCCATACGTCTCCGGCGTCAACGGCCGCTGCTCCATCGGCAACGCCTCCCACCAAGCCGGCTGCCCGCTCGCCAGCGCGTCCTTGTAGACGATGCCCATGCCGCCGCCGATCGAGTAGTAGCTGATTCCGTAGTTCGCCTTCAGCTCCGCCACAAAGGGCACCAGCTTCTTCACCGCCTCGACAAACGGCCCCACCGACGTCAGCTGCGAGCCGATGTGCATCTGCACGCCCTTGATCTGAATGTTCTTCAGCTTCGCCGCCGCCTCATAAGCCGCCGCCGCCGCCTTCAGCGGAATGCCGAACTTGTTGTCGCTCTTGCCCGTCGTGATCTTCGCATGCGTCTGCGCATCGACATCCGGATTCACCCGAATCGCGATCGGCGCCTTCACCCCAAGCGTTCCCGCCACATGGTTGATGCGCGCGAGTTCCGGCTCGCTCTCCACGTGAAACGCAAAAATCCCATTCTCCAGCGCCAGCTTGATCTCCGCTTCGGTCTTCCCGACCCCGGCAAACACGCTCGTCCTCACCTCGCCCCCCGCCGCGATCACGCGGCGGATCTCGCCGCCGCTCACCAAATCGAAGCCCGCGCCCAGATTCGAAAACAGCCGCAGGATCGCCAGATTCGAATTCGCCTTCATCGCATAGCAGATCTGCAGGTCCAGCCCGCTCAAACTCTGCTTCAGCCGCGAAAAATGATCGGAAATCGTCGAAGCGCTGTAGACATATGTCGGAGTGCCGTAGAGCTTGGCAATCGCGGCGAGGTCGACGGATTCGCAGTGCAGGTCATGGCCGGAATAGTGGAAGTGGTGCATGGGCGGCTGTGAAAAAAGACGTGAAAGTCGACCGTAACGAAAAATCCATTGAAGAAACGAACTCAATTTTCCGACAACTGACATACACCCCGCTGTGCTGCGCTTTCTCATCAACCTCTGCCACCGCCCCGCCATCCGCTTCGGCCTCGCGCGCGACCCCCGCAGCCCCCACCGCAACACCCGTTTCGCCAGCTTTCTCGCCGAATCCAACCGCTCCCCGCGCGATTTCGACCGCCACGACGCCGTCGTCCGCGGCCGCACCTTCCTGCGCCGCACCCTTTTCGCCCTCTCCGGCGCCGGCGCGCTCTGGTTCGCCCTCGAAAGCGCCAAAGCCCTATCGACCTTCTGAGGTCGGTTGAGATACCGCCGGCCGCAATGCTCGGAGCAGGCCACCCGCTCGGCCCTTCGCGTCGGCCATTTCTCCAGTCGCCGCCGTCTCGCACGCACGCGCGTCCCAGCCTTGCAGTTTGGCAGCGCACTGCCATTCGCTCATCCCGCGCCATGAACCTCCTCCGTCGCTGCCTCCCCCTTCTCCTTCTTCCCCTCCTTTTCCTCGCCGGCTGCAGCAACCCCCGACCCAGCGGCATCATCATCACTCTCATCGATATCCGTCCCACCAGCGCCACCGTCCTCGAGAGCAGCGCCACGCTCACCCTCCGCCTCACCAGCGAAAACATCTCGCCCCTCGGCTTCTCCGGCTCGTCGCACAAGCTCTACCTCAACGGCGACTACGTCGGCCGCGCCGTCAGCAATGAGCCATTCGGCATTCCGCCGCTCACCTCCGTCACCCGCGACGTCACCGTCCACCTCGAGAATCTGTCGCTCGTCCGCCAGTTGATCGCGATGCGCAACACGCAGACCGCTTCCTACCGGCTCGAAAACGTCCTGCACCAGACGATCTACGAAGATAAGACCGAGATGAAGTCCCGCTCCGAAGGTTCGATCGACCTCCGCAGCTTCGCCAACATCGCCCCCTGATCCGGGAGGGCGATCCGCCCCCCGGCGAGCCGCTTCCTCGCGGCCATTTAGGTCCGCGCGAAAAACGAAAAGCGGCCCCCGCCCCACAGGCAGGAACCGCTTTTCCAGTGCTCGCCGACGGGCAATCAAACCGCCAGCGGAAGCGGGGCTCTCTTTTGCGCCGCGCTTGCGGCCACCTGCGCCCGCGCCACGAGCGGACGTCGCGAGCGGTAATCAGAGATCAGAATGCTCGCGATCCCGAGCGTCAGGAGCAGCGAAATCGAAAGCTCGAAACTCATGGGCGAGAACAGGAACGCGCCGAGCGCGGCAACGAAGGCAATGAGAGGAAGTGTTTTCATGTGTTTGAAAGAAGCGTTGCCCCAATAACACTTCGCATCCGGAAAAGTTACACGACCCGCGAAAGCCCACCCGCCGGCGCCCCGCGTTGACGCCTCCGCCGCCTCCACTCCAACTCTTCGCCGCATGACCGCTCCCTCCGCTCCGACCGGTGTGTTTCAACGTTTTCTCAACACGGTCGAGCGGCTCGGCAACGCGCTCCCGCACCCCGCCACGCTTTTCCTGCTGCTTTCGGTGGCGACCGTTTTCCTGTCATTCGTCCTCCACGCGGTCGGCCTCTCCGTCGCCCACCCCGGCACCGGCCGCACCGTCGAGGTCGTCAACCTGCTCTCCGTCTCCGGCGTGCAGCGCATGCTCACCGAGGCGATCCGCAACTTCATCGCCTACCCGCCGCTCGGCATGTCGCTCATGTGCCTCCTCGGCATCGGCGTCGCCGAGCAAACCGGTCTCCTCGGCGCCGGCCTTCGTCTCGTCGTCCTCGCCTCGCCCGCGAAACTCATCACGCCCATGGTCGTTTTCGCCGGCGTGATGTCCAACGCCGGCAGCGAGGTCGGCTACGTTCTCCTCATCCCGCTCGCCGGCGCCCTCTATCACGCCCTCGGCCGCCACCCGCTCGTCGGCATCGCCGCCGCCTTCGCCGGCGTCTCCGGCGGCTACAGCGCCAATCTCCTCGTCGGCTCCATCGACGTCCTTCTCGTCGGTCTCTCCGAAGCTGCCGCACGCCTCATCGACCCCGCCTACCAGATCGACGCCTTCGCCAACTGGTATTTCATGGCCGCGTCCACCGTTCTCATCGTCGGCGCCGGCGCGTGGGTCACCGAACGCTTCGTCGCCCCGCGCCTGGGCGACTACACCGGCCCCGCACCGCGGGAACCGTTGAAGCCGCTTTCAACCCTGGAGAAACGCGGACTCTGGGCCGCCGTCGCCACGGTCGCCGCCCTCACCGCCTTCGTGCTCGCCGGCACCCTCCCCGACAACGGTTTTCTCGTGAACCCCGAGAATCCCACTTTCGCCAACTCCGCCTTCATGGGCGGACTCGTCACCTTCATTTTCCTCTTCGGACTGCTCCCGGGAATCGCCTACGGCATCGCTGCCAAAACGGTTCGCAATGACCACGATGTCGTCAGCGGCATGACGGTGACGATGAAGTCGATGGCGTCGTTCATCGTCCTCGCTTTCTTTGCCGCGCAATTCATCGCCTATTTCAACTGGACCAACCTCGGCGTCGTGACCGCCGTGAAAGGCGCCGAGTTCATCCAGCACCTCGGACTCGAGAACCAGCCCATCCTCCTCATGATCGCCGTCATCCTCTTCGGCGCCACGGTGAATCTCTTGATGAGCAGCGCCTCCGCAAAATGGGCGCTGCTCGCGCCGGTGTTCGTGCCCATGTTCATGCTCCTCGGCTACACACCCGAGCTCGTGCAAGGCGCCTTCCGCATCGGCGACAGCGTGACCAACATCATCACGCCCGTGATGAGCTACTTCCCGCTGATCCTCACGTTCGTCCAACGCTACGAACCGAAAAGCGGCGTGGGCACGATGATCGCCACGATGCTCCCCTACACGGTCGTCTTCATGATCGCGTGGAGCATCATGCTCGCCGTCTGGATCGGATTCGGCCTCCCGATGGGCCCCGGCGCCCCGCTCTACCTCGCGAAATAACGGTGGAGCTCGACGTCCCTGGCGGGCTGGTTTGGAGGGACGCACGCTCAACCCGACCAGGACCCTGTCGGGCTTGGTGTGAGAAGATGGGTGAGCCGTCCCCGCCGAGCCGCGGACTGAATGACCGCGCTTGTCTCCCAACCCGACGAGGACGTCGGGTTCCACCTCGTTTCCTGCTTACGCCCCGCCGCCGCTCGTCGCCGCCGGCTCCGGCTTGAACGTCGCCCGGAAGCTCGCCTTCAGGTAATCGCGGTTCATCCGTGCGATGAAATCGTGCGAGATCAGCTTCGGGCACGCCGCGCTGCACTCGTATTGGTTCGTGCAGCTGCCAAAGCCCATCTCGTCCATCGTATTCACCATCGCGAGCACGCGCCGATCGCGCTCCGGCTGGCCCTGCGGCAGCAATCCGAGCTGCGACACCTTCGCCGCCACGAACAACATCGCGCTCGCGTTCTTGCACGCCGCCACGCACGCGCCGCACTGGATGCATGACGCCGCATCCATCGCGAGATCCGCGTCGCCCTTCGGAATCGGAATCGCATTCGCATCCGGCGCCGCCCCCGTGCGCACGCTGATGAAACCGCCCGCCGCCTGGATCTTGTCGAACGCACTGCGATCGATGACCAAGTCCTTCACCAGCGGAAACGCCTTCGCGCGAAACGGCTCCACCACGACGACGTCGCCATCGTTGAAACTGCGCACATACGTCTGACACGTCGCAATGCCACGCCCCGGCCCGTGCGGCTTGCCGTTTATCGACAGCGAGCACGTGCCGCAGATGCCCTCGCGGCAATCGTGCGCAAACGCGATCGGCTCCTCACCCTTCTTCGTGAGCTCGTCGTTCACGACGTCGAGCATCTCGAGGAAAGACATGTTCGTGTTCAGATTCTTCGCCGGATAATCGACGAACTTGCCCGGCGCCGAAGGCCCGGCCTGCCGCCAAACACGAAGCGTCAGATTGATGAATTTCTGGGAAGTGGCTGCGACCATGGTCGTAAATTTTGGCGGTGGATTATTTGTAATTGCGCACGCTCATCTTCACGAACTCGTAGTTGAGCGTCTCGGTGTTGCGAAGCGGCGTCTTGCCCTCGCCTTGAAACTCCCACGCCGCGACATGCCCGAACTGCTGGTCGTCGCGTTTGCATTCGCCGTCCGGATACTGGTGCTCCTCCCGGAAATGCCCGCCGCAGCTCTCCTCGCGCGTCAAAGCGTCGAGACACATCAACTCGCCCAGCTCGAGAAAGTCCGCCACCCGCCCCGCCTGCTCGAGCGACTGGTTCAACGTGTTCTCCGAACCCGGCACGCGCACATTGGCCCAAAACTCTTCGCGCAGCTTCGGGATTTCCTGCAACGCTTTCTTGAGCGATTCCGCCGTGCGCGCCATGCCGCAGCCTTCCCACATGATCTTGCCAAGCCGCTTGTGAAAATGACTCACCGGCTCCGTGCCTTTCGTGTCGAGCAACCGCTTCGTCATGCCGACGACGCTCTGCTCCGCCGCCTTGAACTCCGCCGCATCGGCCGACGGACGCGACCCTGGCTTCTGCGTCGCGAGATAATCGCCAATCGTGTAAGGAATCACGAAATAGCCGTCGGCCAACCCCTGCATCAACGCCGACGCGCCGAGCCGGTTCGCGCCGTGATCCGAGAAGTTCGCCTCGCCGAGGACGAACAGGCCGGGGACGTTCGACATCAGGTTATAGTCCACCCACAGCCCGCCCATCGTGTAGTGCACCGCGGGATAGATGCGCATCGGCACCTTGTAGGCGTTCTCATTCGTGATCTCGTGATAGATGTCGAACAGGTTGCCATAGCGCTCCGCCACGCCCGCCTCGGTGAGCCGCTTGATCGCGTCCGAGAAATCCAAATACACGCCGAGCCCGCTCTCGCCAACGCCGCGACCTTCGTCGCACACGCGCTTCGCCGCTCGCGACGCAATATCGCGCGGCGCGAGATTGCCGAAGCTCGGATACATCCGCTCGAGATAATAATCGCGATCCGCCTCCGGGATGCTGTTCGGATCCTTCAGCCGATCCTCCGCCCGCTTCGGCACCCAGATCCGGCCATCGTTGCGCAACGACTCCGACATCAGCGTGAGCTTCGACTGATAGTCGCCACTCACCGGAATGCACGTCGGGTGGATTTGCGTGTAGCACGGATTCGCGAAGCAAGCGCCGCGCTTGTAGGCCCGCCAGATCGCCGTCGCATTCGACTGCCGCGCATACGTCGACAGATTGAAGACGTTCCCATAGCCGCCCGTCGCGAGAATCACCGCGTCCGCCGCGTGCCGCGAAATTTCGCCGGTGATGAGATTGCGCACCACGATCCCCTTCGCCTGTCCGCCCACGATCACGAGATCGAGCATCTCGCTGTTCGGGAAAAGCTGCACCGCATCCGCGCCCACCTGGCGCATCAGCGAGGAATACGCGCCGAGCAACAATTGCTGCCCGGTTTGCCCCCGCGCGTAGAACGTCCGCGACACCTGCGCGCCGCCAAAGGAACGATTCGCGAGCAGCCCGCCGTATTCGCGCGCGAACGGCACGCCCTGCGCGACACACTGGTCGATGATGTTGACCGACACCTCCGCGAGCCGGTGGACGTTGGCCTCGCGCGCGCGGTAGTCGCCGCCCTTGATCGTGTCGTAGAACAGCCGATACACGCTGTCGCCGTCGTTCTGGTAGTTCTTCGCTGCGTTGATGCCGCCCTGCGCCGCGATCGAGTGCGCACGACGCGGACTGTCGTGATACACGAAGCACTTCACCTTGTAGCCCAGCTCGGCGAGCGTGGCCGCGGCGGACGAGCCGGCGAGGCCGGCGCCGACGACGATCACTTCGTATTTTCGTTTGTTGGCCGGATTGACGAGGCGGATGTTCGCCTTGTGCGTGCGCCACTTGTCGGCGAGCGGGCCGGACGGGATGCGGGAGTCGAGTTGGGCCATGGCGCGGAGATTTAGCGATTGATCGCGACGGGAGCAGACGCGCCGGCATGCGGCTGGAGTTTACCGATCAGCACGGCGCCGGGAATCGCGAGATTGCCGAGGAAATAGGCGATCGCGAACGCGACGCAGACCTTGCGGAGCGCCGGTGACCAGCGCGAGGAACGCCAGCCGAACGTCTGGAACATGCTGTCCGTGCCATGCACGAGGTGAAAACTCAGCAGCCCGACCGCGATCATGTAGAAGATGGAAACCGCCACATTCTGAAATCCGAAGATCACCATCGAGTGCACGTCATGCACCACCGTGCCGGCGGCGACCACCGGGAAACCGCCGATGTGATACTCGCTCTGCATCGTGTATTCCGGCAGTGCGGTCTTAAACGTGTCCGCCCCGGCCACACCGATCGTGAAGTGCGCGATGTGATACACGATGAACGCCAGCACCACGTAGCCGGTCCACCGCATCGTGCGCGAAGCGAGCGTCGCTCGGATCGTGTGCTTCACGCCATACGCGACATCACGCGCGGCGTGATTTTCCAACGTAAGCACGGTCGCGGCCCAGACATGGATACCAACCGCCACGAGCAGTCCGATGCGCGCGACCCAAAGCAGCGGCCCGAGCGACTGCAGAAAATGGGCATAACCGTTGAGCTTGTCCGGCTCGGAAAACACCTGAAGGTTGCCGACCAGATGCCCGATCACGAATCCGATCAGGATCAAGCCCGTCACGGCCATGAGGAACTTGCGGCCGATGGTGGAGCGGAAGAGGTTCATCGCAGATACGGGAGGGGATTGCGCCGAAGCGCGGGAGGACCGCTAAACTCGACAGTCACCCGAGTCTTGTAAAGGGGCCGCCGGGTCTTCGACAGCTTATTAGTCGCCCTAACTTTTTGGAGTAGTAGATCGGGCCAATCTCCTAGGTGTTGCGACGTTCGGTCCGCCCTCGACACCGCTTCACCTGGCCAGCGGCTTCAACAACGCAAACTTCCCGCTCGCCGCCGGCGCGATCACCCGGCGACGAAACGCGCTCACGCGCGCGCCCTCGCCCAACACACGCCCGATCGCCTGCTCGATCCCCGCCGGCGCCACATGATCCGCGACGTAATGGAAATCCCACCGCACCTCGCTCGTTTGCACCAGCATGTAGTGCCAGCACGCGAACTCCGCCGGCAGCGCCGCATCGATATCCGTCGGCGACACCAGCGTCCCATCCGGTCGAAAATACAGGTTGCTCTCGCGCCCCAGCAGCCGGAATCCGGTCGGAAAGCGCTGCACAATATCGCCGGTGTGATACCGGAGCAACGGCATCGCCTCGCGATCGCGCGTCGTGACGTAGATCTGAAACACGTCCGGCAACGTCTCCGGCCGCCAGGGCACGAGCTCGATGAACGCGTTGGCGTCGATCACGCGCGAGTTGTCCTTGAACGCCTCGCCGACAAACAAATACCCGGCTTCCGTCGACCCGTAGAGATCCACCTGCGGCGCCGGAAACACCTCCGCGATTCGCGCGCCATGCTGCGCGCTGGCCTTGCCATACGTGAGAATCACCGCGCGCAGGCTCGGCACCTTCGCGCCGCGCTTCTTCGCCGCCCGCGCCAGCAGCGACAAATACACCGGCTCACCCTCGAGCACCTCCGGCTTCGTCGCCTGCAGTTCCAACACGATGCGATCCCACTCCGACTCCGGAAACGCGAACGGATCGCTCGACAGATTCAGATAAACCGTCCCGTCGAAATACCGGTGCGGAAACGGGTGATCTTCGTAAGGACACAAATTGCTCGAACACCCCACGGGCGCGAGGACGCACTTGCGATACGGCCGGCCCACGAACTCCCGCAGGATCGGCGATGCGAGATAAGCCCGCGCCGTCTGCGCATTCCACCACCCCTCCTCCATGATCACGGTCATCGGCGACTGCGTCGTCCCGCCGGTGCTCTCGTATTCGTAGCGTTTCGTCTGCAGCCCGCGCTCCACCGCGCCGTAGTCCGCGAAAAACGCCTGATGTCCGCGTTCGACGATTTCCTTTTTCGAGAGCGCCGGAATCTCGCGATAACACGACCACTGCAGCGGCTCCGCATGCAGCGGAAACCGCTGCCCATAGAGCGGGCTGCGTTCGTAAATCTTGCGAATCTCACGCTCCAGCGGAGCGGGCAGGTATTCGCCCTCCGGCGCGGAACCGAGCGTTCCGGAGGCGTTGGCAAACGTGGGAAGGGTCATGAAACGTGTGTGAGCCCCAGTAAGCGTCCCCCCGAGTTCAAGTCAAACGACCCCACCCCACTTCAGCTACTTCCCGCGACCGGAAAGCTCCCGCCACAACGGTTCGAACAACAACAACGCGTTCAACGTGAGCCCATGCGTGATACCGCCGCTGCGCGCCAGCGCGAAAACTTCGTCGGCCGGAAGCGTCACCACCTTCATCTCCTCGTCCGCATCCCAAGCCAGCGGCTGCGTCGGCTCCGCCTCTTCGACATACACGAGATGACAGCGATTGCTCTGCATCGCCGGATTCGGGTGCACGCTCCCCAGCATCCGCGCCGGCGCCCCGGTGTAGCCCGTCTCCTCCTGCAACTCCCGCACGCCCGCGATGATCGGCTCTTCGCCCGTCTCGATCACGCCGCCCGGAATCTCCAGCGAGAACGCGTCGATCCCATAACGAAATTGCTGCACGAGCACCACGCGATGGTCTCGCGTCAACGCCACGACGTTCACCCAATCCGGCGGATCGATGACGATGAAATCGCGCTCCGTCCCGCGCACCGGATGACGAAACCGCGTGCTGCGCACCGCGAAGATCCTCGTCGTTGCCACCGTCGTGTGCGCGAGCGCCTCCCAGCGCGGTAATTCGGAATTCGGCAAATTCATGAGCGTGCCGCCAACGGTCTCATGACTGACCGACAAATTCCAGCGGCGAAACCCGCACGTTTGGGGTGGGCCAAACGGGCGCAAAAAAACCTCCCGCGCTTTCGCTACGGGAGGTTTCCAAAGCGTGGACGCCTCTCGAAAATTATTTCTTCGGCAGCTTGATCTTCTGGCCGACCTTCAGGCCCGTCCAGTTGACGCCCGGGTTCACCGACATCAGGTCGGCAAGCGGCACGCCCTGCGCCCGCGCGATCTTCGCGCCCGTATCGCCGCCCTTGATCACGTATTCGTCGGGACCGGCGACCACCGGGCCGCTGCTCGCTCCCGTTTTCGCCGCCGCGGGCGCCGGCGCCTTCTTCTGCGACTCTTCGATCTTGGTGATCGATGCGTGAATATTGCCGAGATCGGCCGCGACCGTGTTGAACGCCTCCTGCGTCGTGCGCGAGAGCGAGCCGATGTCGCGGCTGGTCTTGTCGACGCTCGACTGGACCGTCGTCAACTGCCCTTCGATGCCATCGATCCGTCCCACCTTCTCCTCCTGAGCGGCCACTGCCTTTTGGAGGCTCGACGCCTTGATCGCGGCGTAGCCGCCGACCAGAAGTGACAGCACGCCGACGACGATGCCCGCGACCGGCAACATGCTGTTATTTTCACGCGAAATGGTATCCATAAAGACGAAGGGGAGGTTCGCGGAGGACTAAACGAAGCCCTCTGCGACGCAAGAAGAGATTGAGCCTTCCGCCCGCGCCTTCGTCCTCGCCACCCGCCCATCACCCTCCGCTTGTCTCGCCGCCCATCACAGGCAACACAATGCCCGTGATATACGACGAGTCGGCATCCGACGCGAGAAACACATACGCCGGCGCCAGTTCCTCCGGTTGCGCCGGCCGCCCGATCGGCGTCTGGCTCCCAAACTTCGCCACCTTCTCGTCACTCGCACCCGCATCGGCCACATTCAACGGCGTCCACACCGGCCCCGGCGCGATCGCATTCACGCGAATCCCCCGCTCCACGAGATCCATCGCCAGGGTCTTCGTGAGCGCATTGATCGCCCCCTTCGTGGCGGAATAGTCCGGCAAACTTCCCGAGCCGAGCAGGCCCGTCTCCGAGCTCGTCGCAATGATCGCCGCGCCCGGCTTGAGATGAGGCAACGCCGCTTTCACGAGCCAGAAATACGCGTAGACGTTCGTCTTGAAAGTGCGGTCGAACTCCTCGTCCTCGACCTCCTCCGGCTTGGCTTTTCGCATCTGGTGCGCGGCATTCGACACCAGAATATCCAAACGCCCGAACTCCTTGACCGTTTTCTCCACCGCCTGCCGGCACGCCTTCGCATTCGAAAGATCCCCTGGCAACAACAGGCACCTCCGCCCCGCCGACTCCACCGCGCGCTTGGTTTCCATCGCGTCCTTCTGCTCGACGGACAAATAACCGATCGCCACATCCGCGCCCTCCCGCGCAAAAAGATAAGCCACCGCCCGCCCGATGCCCGAGTCACCGCCCGTGATCAGCGCCACCTTGCGGTTGAGTTTTCCAGCGGCGTGATACTGCGCCGCCTCCCAGCGCGGTTTGGGATCGAGTTCGCTTTCGAGCCCCGGCGCCTTCTGGTGCTGTTTCGGAAACGGCGGCTTCGGTTGAGATTGGACGAGCGGTTTCTTCGACGCCGGACGGCGCGCAGTCGGCTTGGGCTTTCTCATGCCCCCATCGTAGCCAGTCGCCAAATCCGGTTCCGCCGCGTCACGACCAACCCGGCCCCACGGCACCATCGGAAAACCTCCGCGCTTCCCCTGCAAAATGGTCGGGGCGGCGAGATTCGAACTCGCGACCTCCTGGTCCCAAACCAGGCGCTCTACCAGGCTAAGCTACACCCCGAGGATCGCCGCATCGGACTCGCGACGGGAAAAAGAGTCAACGCCCACCTTGGCATCCGACGTTCGAAATCCCGGGAGCTATGAATCCAAAACGGTCGGAATCTGTCGCGGACTAGAGCAAAAAACTTGCGCGCTATATTGCACACCAATAGCGCTTCCAAGGATCCTTCCAGCTCCCATGACCCGCCTCAATACATTCCCAGCTCGAACCGCCCCGTTTCCGCCGCTCCGGCGCTCACACCTCCTTGTCGTTTTGCTTTTCACACTTCCGGTCGTCTTGACCGCTCAGCCGCTCGTCTCTTGGAACGTAAACGGCCTCGATGCACAAGAGGCCGGGACGCTCCAGGGAACGCTGGCCACTCATTTGTCGTTAGGCGCCCTCGGGCTTGGAAGCGGTGCCTCAGCCTCGGCAACCAATCACACGTTTGGCGGGACAGGTTTCGACCAAACAACGCTTTCGGGAGCGCTCAACGACGGCGACTATCTCTCGTTCACCATCGCCCCGGTGGAAGGTTATACAGCCAGCATCGGTTCCATCACGGCGAATATCGGGATCGGCAGCACGACCGGGTTCAATGTTGCCCTGCTCAGCAGTGCAACGGGGGGATTCGCCGAGGGAAATGAGCTGTGGACCTACGAGTTCAGTAGCACCACGCCGCCGCCCCAATCGATTACGCTATCGAGCGTGACTGGCCTGCAGAGCATCAGCGGGACGATCGACTTTCGGTTATACGGCTGGCGCGACTCCGCTGGCACCTCTACGTTCCGCATCCGTGACTTGTCTGGCGCGGACCTGTCCATTTCCGGCACAACCGCACCGTCCGCCATTCCCGAGCCTTCCACCTACGCCGCGATTCTCGGCGGCGTCTCGCTCGCCGGCGTAATCGTCTACCGCCGTCGGCGCAATCGCTGACGCGCCCCTACGAACGTCTCACTGCTTCGCGCCCGGCAGCGTAATGGCCGGCGATTCAGACGCCGCCGCCGGCGCCGCACTCTCCGCGCCCGCCGCCGGCAATGACGACAGCAATTGCAGCGTCCGCTGCGTCCACGGATTCGCCGGATCCAGCTGCATCAATTGGTCCGCATACGTTTTCACGTCCGCTGCGTTCCCCGCCGTCGACGCCAGACTCGCCAGATGCGCCATCGCCTCGGCCCGGTAGGCCTTGATCTCGTTGGCATCGCTGGCGATCGCCTTGAGCGCCGTTTCCGCCTCGGAGGTCCGGCCGGCCTGATGCTTCGCCATCGCAGCGCCCAGCCGCGCGCGGCTCGCCAAAGGTCCCGCCGGCAGCGCCCCCGCCGCTTGGTCGTAAGCGGTCGACGCCTCGGCATAGCGACCGTCGCCATAGGCTTCATCCGCAATCCGCAGCTGCGCCACCGCGGCGAGCTCGTGCTCCGGGTTGGCCGCCGCAAACGTCGTCAACTGCGCCGTCGTCGTGGCCGTGGCATACGCCTGTTGAATGTCCCGCTCCTTTTTCTCCTGGAGCATCTCCCACGCGCCCTGCCCGACGATCACCAGCAGCACCAGCGCCGCAATGCCCAGCAGCGTCTTCGCGTTCTTCTGCCAGAAGAGCCACAGACGCTCCTCGAACGGCGGCACCACCGGACCGCCTTCGGCAGGTTGGTTCTGGGGATTTCCGCCGGAAGGTGTCGGGGTCGAGGACGAGGGTGACGTGGCCATGACAGAAGTTTTCAAGTTCGTGAATCGGCGACCGAAACAGATCGCCCCCCACGCGTAAAGGCGGGAGTTGCGCCCGCCGCTCAGTCGAACACCACCGTCTTGTTTCCGTAGGCCAGCACACGCGCGTCGAGATGCCACCGCACCGCCTGCGCCAGCACGCGCTTTTCCAAATCGCGCCCCATTCGGACCAGATCGTCCACGCCCTGCCGATGCGTCACGCGCGTGACGTCCTGATGAATGATCGGCCCTTCATCGAGATCCCGCGTCGCATAGTGCGCCGTCGCCCCGATCAGCTTCACTCCTCGCGCATGTGCCTGATGATACGGCCGCCCGCCCGCAAACGCCGGCAAAAAGGAGTGATGAATGTTGATCACGGGCCGCGCCCATTTCTCCAAAAAATCCCCCGACAACACCTGCATGTAACGCGCCAGCACCACCAGATCCACCGACAGCTCGCTCAACAAGGCGAGTTGCCGGCCCTCCGCCGCCGCTTTCGTCTCCGCCGTCAACGGCACGTGATGATAGGGCAACCCATACCCGCGCGCCGCTTCGCGCAGGTCGTCGTGATTCGAGATCACCGCCACCAACTCGCCCGCGAATTCGCCCGCGCGCCAGCGCAACGCCAGATCGTGAAAACAATGATCCGCCTTCGACACGAACACCGCCACGCGCGCCCGCTGCGCCGACGAAGTCATCCGCGCGTTCATCCCGAGCGACGCCGCAAAGGCCCGAAACGCCGCCGCATCCGCCGAAGACTCCCCGCTCTGCGGCACCCACTCCACCCGCTGGAAAAACACCCCCGCCTCCATGTCGCGATGCTGGTCCGCATGCAGAATGTTCCCCCCGCGCTCGAAAATCCAACCAGCCACCCGCGCGACCAGCCCCGGCTGATCCGGGCCATGCAACAGCGCAACGAGAGTGGCAGGTGTCGTCATCGGTGAAGCCCGGCCGCGCCGGACATTTCATCACAGCACGTTCACGTTGCCGCGATACTGCTGAATCGGTTTCACGCCGAGCGGTTTTTCCTTCAACGCCTCGATGCCCTTCACCGCCGCCTGCGCGCCCGTAATCGTCGTCATGATACACACGTTGTGCGCATAGGCCGCCGCCCGGATCGCATTCTCGTCGCGCCGCGGGATCATCCCGCTGGGCGTGTTGATCACCATGTGGATCTGCCCGTTCTTGATCATGTCGACCGCCGTCGGCCGGCCTTCGTTGATCTTCGCCAGACGCTTCACCGCGACACCGCTCTCCGTCAGCACCTGCGCCGTCCCGCTCGTCGAATACAGCGAGAACCCCAGCGACTCGAGCCGCCGCGCGATGTCGACCGCCCGCACCTTGTCCGATTCTTTCACCGACAGGAACACATTCCCCTTCGTCGGCAGCCCCGGCTTCGCCGCCGCCTGCGCCTTGGCGAACGCAATCCCAAGATCGGCGTCCAGGCCCATCACCTCGCCCGTCGAACGCATCTCCGGCCCGAGCGCAATCGTCGCCCCGGGGAACCGCACGAACGGAAACACCGCCTCTTTCACACACCAGTGCTTCGGCGTCTGCTCGCGCGTGAAGCCGAGGTCCTTCAGTTTCATGCCAGCCATCACCTTGGCCGCGAGTTTCGCCAGCGGCACGCCGATCGCCTTCGCCACGAACGGCACCGTGCGCGACGCCCGCGGATTCACCTCAAGCACGTAGAGCTGGTTGTCCTTGATCGCGAACTGCACGTTCATCAACCCGACGACGTTCAACTCCTTCGCGAGCGCATACGTCGCGCGGCGCACCGTCTCGAGCATCTCACGGCCGAGCGTATGCGGCGGCATCACCATCGCCGCGTCGCCCGAGTGCACGCCCGCAAACTCGATGTGCTCGAGCATGCCGCCGATCACCGACGTCTCACCATCGCTGATACAATCGACGTCGAGCTCGATCGCATCCTCGAGGAACTTGTCGATCAGCACCGGCTTGTCCGGCATCACGTCGAACGCCTGCCGCACGACCGCCCGAAACTCCTCTTCGCTGTAAACGATGAACATCCCGCGCCCGCCGAGCACGAACGAGGGCCGCAGCAGCACCGGGAACCCGATCTCCTTCGCAAACGCCAGCGCATCCGCCTCGTTCATCGCGGTCCGATTCGCCGGCGACTTCAACTTCAGCTGGTCGAGAATCGCCGAGAACAGCTTCCGGTCCTCCGCCGTGTCGATGCTCTCCGGCGACGTGCCGATGATGTTCACCCCATGCTTCTTCAACGCGCTCGCGAGATTCAGCGGCGTCTGCCCGCCGAACTGCACGATCGCGCCGTCGCACTTCTCCTGCTGATAAATCTCCAGCACGTCCTCCAGCGTGAGCGGCTCGAAATACAACCGGTCGCTCGTGTCGTAATCCGTCGAAACCGTTTCCGGATTCGAGTTCACCATCACGCTCTCGATCCCGAGCTCGCGCAGCGCGAAACTCGCGTGCACGCAACAGTAGTCGAACTCGATGCCCTGCCCGATCCGGTTCGGCCCGCCGCCCAGAATCATGATCTTCTTCGTGCCTTTCGGCGGCATCACTTCGTTCTCGTCGCCGTAACTGGAATAGTAATACGGCGTGAACGCCTCGAACTCCGCCGCACAGGTGTCGACCAGCCGATACGTCGTCTCCACGCCGCGCTTCTTCCGCTCGGCCCGCACCGTCTCGAGATCGCTCTTCAACAGATGCGCGAGCTGCACGTCCGAAAAACCGAACTGCTTCGCCCGCCGCAGCGCGGTCGTGTCGATCGACGCGAGCGTCTGCGCCGCCAGCTCCCCCTCCATCTCCCAGATCTCGCGCAGCTGATGCAGGAACCACGGATCGATCTTCGTCAGATCGAAGATCCGCTCGACCGTATACCCCGCGCGAAACGCATGCCGGATGTAGAAGATCCGCTCCGCGTTCGGCGTGCCGAGCTTCGCGTTGATCACCTTCTCTTCGACCGGCTCGTCGCCGCCATGCTTGCCGCCGCCCCCGAAGCCGCGGGCGCCGATCTCGAGCGAGCGCAGGCATTTCTGCATCGACTCCTTGAAGGTCCGTCCGATCGCCATCGCCTCGCCCACCGACTTCATCGCCGAGGTCAGCGTCGGGTCCGCATCCGGAAATTTCTCGAACGTGAACCGCGGAATCTTCGTCACCACATAATCGATCGTCGGCTCGAAGCTCGCGGGCGTCAGCCGCGTGATGTCGTTCCGCAGTTCATCCAGCGTATAACCCACCGCGAGTTTCGCCGCGATCTTCGCGATCGGGAAACCCGTCGCCTTCGACGCCAGCGCCGACGAACGCGACACGCGCGGATTCATCTCGATCACCACCATCCGTCCGGTCACCGGATCGACCGAAAACTGGATGTTCGAACCGCCCGTCTCCACGCCGATCTCGCGAATCACCGCGAACGACGCATCGCGCATCACCTGATATTCCTTGTCCGTCAGCGTCATCGCCGGCGCCACCGTGATCGAGTCGCCCGTGTGCACGCCCATCGGGTCGAAGTTCTCGATCGAGCAGATCACGACGCACTGGTCCTTGTGATCGCGCATCACCTCCATCTCGTATTCCTTCCAACCGAGCAGGCACTCCTCGACGAGCACCTCGTGCACCGGCGAAAGATCGAGGCCGTTCGCGACGATCCGCTCGAACTCCTCCTTGTTGTAAGCGATGCCGCCACCGCTGCCGCCCAGCGTAAACGACGGACGGATGATCAACGGAAACGCGCCCAACTCCTCCGCGGCCGACCGCGCTTCCTCCATCGATTTCACCGTGCGCGACTTCGCCACATCCAGGCCGATCTTCAGCATCGCCTGCTTGAACAACTCGCGGTCCTCGCCTTTCGCGATCGCCGCCGGCTTCGCGCCGATCATCTCGACGCCGTATTTCTGGAGCACGCCCGCCTTGTGCAGCTCCATCGAAAGATTCAACGCCGTCTGTCCACCCAACGTCGGCAGCAACGCCGACGGTTTTTCCGCCGCGATGATCTTTTCGAGGATCTCGACGTTCAACGGCTCGATGTAAGTCACGTCCGCGAACTCCGGATCCGTCATGATCGTCGCCGGATTCGAATTAACGAGGATGACGCGGTAACCCTCCTCCCTGAGCGCCTTGCACGCCTGCGTGCCGGAATAGTCAAATTCGCACGCCTGGCCGATCACGATGGGGCCGGCGCCAATGATCAGGATGGACTTCAAGTCGGGGCGTTTGGGCATGTGCGTAGATTTCGGCGAGAGTTGAGCGCGGCGAAACCGTCCGCAAGCGGGAAACGCGTCGCCGCCCTTCTGCTGTTGTTACCGCGGTCCACGACAGGCCTTTTCACCCTTGCTCCGTCATCCTGAGCGGCGGCGAAGGATCTCTGTCTTCCTTCCGCCACGCTCCCCTCCTTCCCGCCACGCCGCGCCGATCAACCCATCACCGCCACATCCACTCCCAGCACCTTCGCCGCCGCCACCTTGTCGCCATGGCACGCGTGCAAAACCATGTCGCGATACTGCTTTTCCTGCCCGGCCAGATACTCGGCCAGCGTCGGCCAGCTCTTCAGCTCCCGTAAACGCAAAGGCAACTGCTGCGACGTCACGATCCGCGTCTCCGTCGTCGCCGCGATCCGCGACACCACCTGATACAGCTCCGTCAGATTCCCCGGCCAATGATATGCTCGCATCACCGCCAGCGCATCGTCCGTGAACTCCACCAGCGCCGCGTCGAAATGCGGATTCGCCGCCTTCGCCGCGTAGTTTTTCACGAGCAGCGGAATATCCTCCACCCGCTCACGCAGCGCCGGCATCTGCACCGGCAGCGACGCCACCCGGTAAAACAGCTCGTCGTGAAACTTTCCCTCGTCCGTCAGCAGCTCGAGGTCCTCGGTCGTCGTGCACACCAGCCGGAAGCCATGCGCCGTGTTGCGCAGCACGCTGACCAGCTCCTTTTGCACCGCCATCGAGAGACACTGCAGATGCTGCAAAAACAGCGTTCCGCCTTTCGCCTGCCGCACCCACGTGCCGCCCTCGCCGTTTTCGCCGAGCAAACCTTCCCGAAAACTCGCTTCCGAACTGAGCGAACAGTCGATCCGCACGAACTGCGCCTCGGTCGCGCCCGTCGCCGCATGCAGGATTTCCGCGACCGCGATTTTGCCCGTGCCGTTCTCGCCGATCAACAGCACCGGTGTGCGCACCGCCGCGAGTTTCCTCACCTGCTGAATCAGCTTCCGCATCTGCGGGCTCTGCCCGATCAGCCGGTTCTCGATGTCGCCGGTCTTCACGCCCGGCGTGATCCCCGTCAGCGCCCGCTCGCTCTGGAATTGCTTGAACTCGATCCCGCGCCGGAGCGTCGAAATCAGCTCGTCCACCCGAAACGGCTTCTGCAGGTAGTCGAACGCGCCGAACTTCAACGCCTGCACCGCGCTCTCGGTCGACGCATACGCGGTCATGATGATCACGATCGCGGTCGGCTCATAGAGCTTCAGCTGCTTCAGCAGCGTGATTCCGTCCATCGGCTTCATGTCGATGTCCGCCAGCACGAGGTCGAATTTTTCCGCCTTGTAGCGCGCGAGCGCCTTCTCGCCATCGGTGGCGAAAGCCGTGCTGAAACCCGTCGGCTGAATGACGGCCTCCAGCATCTCGTGGATCGAGAGGAGGTCGTCGACAATGAGAACGGAAGGCATGAAACCAGAAGCGTCCGGAGTGCAGGGCGCGAAGTCAACCGGCGGCTAAGCCCGCCTCACTGCAAACCGCCGGCCACGGCGCCAAGTTGGAAGATCGGCAGGAACATCGCCATCACGATGCCACCGACCACGATACCCAGAAACACAATCAACATCGGCTCGATCAACGAGGTCAGCGAAGCGACCGTCGCCTCGCACTCCACGTCGTAAAAATCGGAAATCTTCGTCATCATCCCATCGACATTACCCGTCGATTCACCCGCCTTCACCATGTGCTTCATCATCGGCGGGAAAAACACATTCGTCGCCAGCACCTCCGACACCTGTCCGCCCTGGCTCACGTGGCGCGAAATCTCCAGGCACGCATCCTCGATCTGCACCTTCCCGCTCGCCGCCGCCACGATCTCCAGCGTCCGCAGAATCGGCACGCCCGAGCGGATCAGCGTCGCGTAGGTGCGGCAAAACCGCGACAGCGCGATCTTGTGAATCAGGTTTCCGAAGATCGGCGCCCTCACCAGAAACTGGTCCTTGTGCCGACGACCCTTCGGCGTCCTCACATATTTTCCGACCACCCAGAACAGCGCATAACCGCCGATGCCGAGCGCCCACCAATAGGCCTTCATGAAGTCCGACAGATCGATGAGGAATTGCGTCGGCGCCGGCAGTGTCGCCCCGAAATCGGCAAACATCGCCGCAAACACCGGGATCACGAAAATCAGCAGCACGTTCACCAGCGCGACCGCGAGTCCGATGACCGCGATCGGATAAGTCATCGCCGACTTCACCTTCTTGGTCAGCTTCACCGTCGCCTCGAAATAGCTCGCCACCTTCCCCAGGATCTCCGCCAGCCCGCCGCTCGCCTCACCCGCCTCCACCATCGAGATGAAGAGATTCGGAAACGCATTCGGAAACTTTTTCACCGCCGACGAAAACGAATTGCCCGACGAGATATCGGTCCGCACGTCGCGAATCACGATCCGGAAAACCGCGTCCTCCGTCTGATCCTGCAATGCCTCCAAACACTGCACCAGCGGCAGACCCGCGACCAACAATGACGCCAGCTGCTGCGTGAAAATCGCCAGCTCGCCGAGCGGCAGCTTGTAGGTCTTGGCCTTTTTCTCGAGCGACTTCTGCTTGGCCAGCGCCTGCGCCGCCGCGAAGTTGGATTTCCCTTTTTTCGCTGCATCCGCCCGCGCCATCGCACCAGTGCCAGGGGATGCGGACGAGATGATAGCCATGGTGATGACGCAAACGCTACCCGCCTACACCGGCAATCCCATTTACGTTCAGATTCGGTAAAAACCGGATACAACACCCAGGTGAGAACAGGGCTTGACCGGCGTATCCGCCAGTCGAAACTCCCCTCGCTCTCGATCGCGCCTTGCGGGTGTAGTTTAGTGGCAAAACTCCTCTCTTCCAAAGAGGTATCGTCGGTTCGATTCCGTCCACCCGCTCCACGCATCGGACTCCGATGCGTGCCCGCCGTAGCGCACCGCGAAGGCGGGCTCCACCCCTCGCCCGCCGTGCCACCCATGCACTACGTCTACATCCTCGAATCCGCCATCGAGCCACGTCACCACTACGTCGGCCGCACCGCCGACCTTCGCACACGTCTCGCCGCCCATAACGCCGGCAAATCCCCGCACACCGCCCAAAACCGTCCTTGGATCTCGTGTGCTATCACGCCTTCGCCCACGAACCGCGTGCCGTCGCATTCGAAACTTACCTGAAATCCGGTTCCGGCCGAGCATTTCGCCGCCGACACTTCGGTGTATGATCCATCCGCACGCTCGCCGCCCCACGTGAACCTCATCCTCTTCGAGCCCCACGAAATTCTGCAGCCTCTCCCCCGCAGCGATGCGCGCGCGCGCCACATCCTCGACATCCTGAAGCGCCACCCTGGCGACACCTTCGACGCCGGCCTCGTTAACGGCCCCCGCGGCAAAGCCACCCTTACCTCAATCGCTGACGACGCACTCACCCTCACCTTCGCCGCGACTCACGAACCCGCGCCCGCAGCTCCCATCTCCGTTCTCGTCGGCCTCCCCCGTCCGCAAACCGCGCGCGACATCCTTCGCGACCTCACCACATTCGGTGTCGCTTCGATCGATTTTGTCCTCAGCGAAAAAACCGATCCGAACTACGCCCGCAGCACCTTGTGGTCATCCGCCGAATGGCGCCGCCACGTCATCGCCGGCGCCGAACAAGCGTTCGATACACGCCTTCCCCGCGTCACACACGCCACCCCGCTCGCCGAAGCCCTCGCCGCGATTCCCTCGGACGCCACGCGCCTCGTCCTCGACAATTACGAATCGTCCCAAGCCCTCGGCTCCATCGAAATTCGCTCCCGCTCCATCGTCTTGGCCGTCGGTCCGGAACGCGGCTGGTCCACCCGCGATCGCGACGCCCTTCGCGCGGCACACTTCACCTTCGTCCATCTCGGCCCGCGCGTCCTCCGCACGGAATCCGCCTGCCTCGCCGCCATTACCCTCATCCGCGCGAAACTCGGCCTGATGTAGGTCGCGCGCTTGCCGCGCGACACGTCCTACGCCCTACACCCCGACCCGGCGGAAAAAAGCCACCGTCGGCTGCCGCGCGCCTTTGCCCAACCGCTTCACGCATTCCCACCCCGCCGGCGCGATCTCGATCTCCCCCGGCATCTCGAACACCACCAACGCCTCCGCTTTCGTCGCCAGCACCTCGCCGAGCCGTCCAAACAACCGCTCCGCCACGTCCACGATCACCTCGTAAGGCGGGTCGATAAACACCAGATCCGGCGCCTCGCCGCTTGCCCCCAGCGGCACGCCCAACGCATCCACCTGCAAAACCTCCAGCCCCACCACCTCGCGCCGCAAGCTCTTGCACACCGCCGCGATATTCTGCCGCACGCACGCCGCCGCCTTCGCATTCTTCTCCACAAACACGCCCGCGCTCGCGCCGCGACTCACCGCCTCGAGCCCATACGCCCCGCTCCCCGCGAATAAATCCAAAAACCGCGCCCCGCCCACCCGCGCGCCCAAACTCGAAAACACCGCCTGCCGCATCCCATCCGTCGCCGGCCGCACCGCATCGCCCCGCGGCACCATCAACGTGATCCCACGCGCCCCGCCCCCGCTTATGCGCATGACCGCTCCCTCACCGTTTGCCCGCGCGCCTTAGCTCGTTTCATCTCCCGCGATGTCATTCCCGCCTTCCGACCACTTCAACGGGAAAACCTTCTTCAACCCGCGCCACGAAAACCGCACCTGGCTCGACGTCCTCCGCTGGCGACGCACCAGCCGCCCCACGCCCTGGCCCGCCCACGTTCCGCTCACCCCACAACCTTCGCCTCCCTCACCGCGCGACGACCAATGCGTGTTCACCGCGATCGGACACGCCACGTTTCTCGTTCAAACCTCCGACACCACCCTCCTCACCGACCCGCATTTCAGCGACATCTGCGGTCCGCTCAACCGTTTCGGCCCCCGCCGCGTTCAACCGCCCGGCCTTCCTCTCACTCAACTCCCGCGCATCGATATCATTCTCCTCAGCCACGATCACTACGATCACTGCGATATTCCAACCCTGCGCGCTCTCGCCCGCACCCACGACCCACTCGTCATTACGCCACTCGCCAACGCCCCCCTCGTCCGCCGCGCCGGCCTTCGCCGCATCGTCGAACTCGACTGGTGGCAAAGCCACACGCCCGTCCACCTCCCCGCCCTCGAAATCACCCTCACCCCCGCCCGCCACTGGAGCAACCGCCTCTCCGGCACCCGCAACGCCCGCCTCTGGGGCGGCTTCTTCGTCCGCCACCGCACGCGCACCTGGTGGTTCGCCGGCGACACCGGCTACGATCCGACGCTCTTCCTCGATATCCGCCGCCGTCTCGGCCCGCCCGACCTCGCACTCATTCCGATCGGCGCCTATGAGCCTCGCTGGTTTATGGCGGCCCAACACTGCAACCCCGCCGAAGCCGTGCAAATCCACCGCGACACCGGCGCCCGCCAATCCGTCGGGATGCACTGGGGCACATGGCAGTTGACCGACGAAGGGCGCGACGAACCCATTCACGCCCTCGCCGCCGCCCGCGACGCCGCCACTCTTCCACCGCAAGCATTTCGCACCCTCGAAGCCGGCGCCTCGCTCGTTCTCTGAAGCCACCATCCGGCGGAACCCCGCCGCCTTCCTCCGGTTCACATAGCGTTTGCGCCCGTTTCGAAAACTCATACCAATCGACCCTTAGCGTCGACACGTCCGGTGGTTGCCGACTCTCCACCGGTCCGACGGGTGCCCGCGTGCCCGTCCGCCGCACACTACACATGAACCTCCTCCGCTTCATCTTCGCCGTCGCCCTGGCTTCCGCCGGGAGCATGGCGACGTGCGCGGAGGAAAACCTCTGGCCCGTTCGCGTCACGCGCACCGACGACGACGGCAACGTCATCTCCACCCAATACGCCGGCCCGCTCCTCTTTCGCCAGCCCGCCTCCGACGGCGTGCGCACCGTCTCCGGCCTGCGCCCGCTTCTCGCCCAATGGACCACGCCCGACGGCGAGATCAGCGAAACGAATTTCCTGTATCCACTTTTTATCTACCGGGCCGACGACGAAACCTACCGCTGGAGCGTTCTTCAACTCATCAACCGCTCCGGCGACCAGCCCGACCGCGCCGCCCGCCTGCCCGAAGCGATGCGCTACGACACGTTCGATGTCTGGCCCTTCTGGTTTTCCCGCGACACCCGCGATCCCGCGACCTCCTATCGCGCCCTTTTTCCCCTCGGCGGCACCATCAAGAACCGCTTCGGCTACGATCGCATTTCGTTCACGGTTTTTCCTTTCTACTCCCGCACCGAAAAGAAAGGCGCCGTCGCCACCAGCACGCCCTGGCCCTTCGTCAAGACCACCCGCGGCTCCGAAACCGGCTTCGCCATCTGGCCGCTATTCGGCCATCTCGAAAAATCCGGCGTCTTCGATCGCCGCTTCTATCTCTGGCCCCTCGCCTGGAACAACACCATCGCCGCTCCGGCCGACGCGCCCGCCGGCACCGCCCCGCGCCGTGAAGTCGGCGTCCTGCCGTTCTACTCCCGCGAAACCGCCCCGGGCTTCGTCAACCAGAGCTACGCGTGGCCATTTTTCGGATACACCGATCGCACCGAGCCATATCGCTACCACGAAACCCGCTACTTCTGGCCGTTCCTCGTGCAGGGTCGCGGCGACGACCGCTACGTGAACCGCTTCGGCCCGTTCTACACCCACTCCAACGTCAAAGGCACCGACAAGCGCTGGATCATGTGGCCGATCTACCGCCGCAAGGAGTGGACCGACACCGGCCTCGATCATCAGCAAAGCCAGCTCTTTTACTTCATCTACCGCTCCACGCGCCAGCGCAGCGCCACGAATCCCCATCTCCCCGCCGCCGAGAAAACCCACGTCTGGCCGCTCTTCAGCCTCTGGGACAACGGCGCCGGCCGCCAACAATTCCAATTCCCCAGCCCGCTCGAAGTCTTCTTCCCCGACAACGAGCGCATCCGCACCTCCTGGTCGCCCCTCTTCTCCCTCTACCGCTACGACCAGCGCGCCCCCGGCACCAAGCGCCACGAATTTCTCTGGGGGCTCGTGACCTCCCGCACCGCTCCCGCCGAACGCGAGTTCCACCTCGGTCCGCTCTACAGCAGCCGCGAGCGCGACGGCGAGAAACGCGTCGCGATCGGCCACGGCCTCTTCGGCTGGCGCCGCAGCACCGCGAACCACCGCTGGCGCTTCTTCTGGTTCGATTTCCCTTCCAAAGAGAACAAGCTCCGCGACGCGTCGCGCTGACATGAAACAACTCAACGCCATCCTCGAAGGCATCGGCAGCACCGTCCTGCTCCTCGCGCGCAGCGCCTCC
>JAEZAD010000276.1 GCA_023430565.1 Verrucomicrobiota bacterium | reverse complement strand
AACGCCCCCGGCCGGATCTCTGTGTGCGCGCCGATCCATGCGGGTCCAATCAAGGTCGCATGCGCGGGCAGCTTCACGGTCGGATGCAGCCACACTGCGCCTTCGACCCGGACGCCCGCCGGAAATGCCTTCGACTCCGCCGCGAGTGACGCGCCTGCGAGGGCCGGCCCGATGCACTTGATCCATTCCCACGGCGCCACATCCGGCAAAAACTGCGCCGCAAACGGCGCGAGGGACTCGGGCAAATCGAAATAGTCGGAGGCCTTCACGCCGCGCAGCGTGCAGAAAAAGCCGCTGCCGAACAGCGGCATTTTGTCGACCGCGATCCGCCCTTCGGCGCCAAACCCGAGACTCCAATCGGGAACCTCTCGCCCCTTCGCGCGTGACGGTCAGTTGAAAACCATCCTCATATCGCCCAATGCATGCGTCGCGACCGGCGTCTTTTCTACCCTTGGTCAGCGTTCTATTCGTCGGCGAATCAGTGGTCGCGGCCGGTGCCGAGACGAGCGTCGTTGGGACGGCTCATCCGACGCGCACGGAGCGGTTCGTTGTAAACCTGGAAGGCGTTTCGATCGAATACTCCCCGGGCCACGAAAGCCACCTGCAGCCGCTCGCGCGAAAGGCCAGGGAGCGGGCAGAAGGCTTCGATGAAAACGGTCGCAGCCGCCTACAAAAAGCTCACCGGGCAAAACTTTCGCCCGCGATTCGCGCCGCCGAACGCACTCCACTGCCCCGGCCCGCCGCCGCGCCTGCTTCGTCTGTCGGAAAAAAAAGGAAACCCCCGGTTGCCCGAGGGTCTCGAAAATGGAGCGGGCGAAGACTCGAACTGGATCAGTCACAATCACAAGCCCTTCCACTTGTGACAGATGATTGACACCCTCTGCCCACCGACACAGCGGTCGTCACACAGGGTCTGGAATTGGCGGAGATCGTTGCAGCCTGGGCTACGCTGCCGATCGAAATCCGGACCGCAGTGCTATCTCTGATACGCGTCGATACGGGACGCGACCTGACGCTTTGCGTCGCGAAGCAAAACTTCCGCGTCTCCGACGATCTGAGATGACCAGATCAAGCCTCCCAGTTCTCCACCTTCAGCCCTGGCACGCGTTCAAACTCACCCAGGTTACGAGTGACCATGACGGCACCGATCGAGAGCGCATGCGCAGCAATGATCGTATCGCGATCACCGATCTTCTGCCCCGCAGATTCCAAGTGCAGCCGAACCGCGGCGTAGTGCTCAGCAAAGCGCTCGCCGAGCGGCTCGACTTCCAACTGCTTCCGCAGCGCCTCAACCCGCCGGGTGAATTTGGTGTCGCCCAATTTCGTGCGAATCTTTTCCGCACCGAAAGTCAGCTCGGCCAACACCACCACGGAAAGCCTCAGCTCCCCTGCGGCGCACGCCAGTCGCATACGCTCGGTGAGTGGCGGCGATCGTCCCGCCAGATAGTAGGCGGAGAAGGCCTTCGTGTCCGGCAGGTAAATCACTCCCAATCGCGCGGAATGTTCGCCGCCGTGTTGGCCGGCATTTCCGGAAACTTCGGGCAACTGCCCGCTAACGCGGCAAATGCCTTGGCACGTCGAGCGCTGGCGGATTCATCCTTCACCGCGAACCCGTCCGCCGTCTTGACCAGCTTCACCGTCTTGGAACTCAGACGAAATTCCTTCGGGAGCCGCAGGGCCTGAGAGTTGCCCGACTGGAAGACTTTTGCCGTCGCCGTGATCATGCGTGGATTCGGTGCATACCGCTGCCAAAGGCCTACACTTTCTTCAGTCAAACCGAGCCTGCTGGTTTTGCGGCAGGATCCTTCACCACAGCCATCAATTTCTCCATCTCGGCATCCCCGTCGTGCCACCAATCCGTGGACCAGATGCGGTGGAGCTTCCAGCCGAGGCCTTCGAGGATCATCTGACGGAGTTTGTCTCGATCGCGAGCGGTGGCAACGCGGTGATACGTCGCGCCGTCGCATTCGATCCCGAGCAGGTAGCGACCCGGCGCCGCAGGATCGATCACCGCGAGATCGATGCGATAGCCGGAGCAGCCAACTTGGTGATGCACCTCGTAACCCGCCGCGCGAATGCGGCCGGCTACCATTTTCTCGAATTCCGAATCCGCGTCTGTCGCCGCACTCCCGGAAGTCGTCGGCGCGGCCGCCAGCGCCTTCGGGCCGCGGTCAGCGTAATCGAGAAAATATTTCAGATCGCGCACGCCCTTCGCCCGCGTGCGGGTCAGGTCGATCTGGTCCGCGCGCAGCCCGCTGTAAACGAGCACCTCGTGCTTCGCGCGGGTCACGGCCACGTTGAGCCGGCGTTCGCCGCCGTCGCGGTTGAGCGGGCCGAAGTTCATCGAAATTTTGCCCGTTTCGTCCGGCCCATAACAAATCGAAAACAGGATCACATCGCGCTCGTCGCCCTGCACACTCTCCAGATTCTTCACTAAGACCGGTTCGCCCTCCACCGGCGGCTCGTCACCGAAATGGCGTTCGATCTCCGGATGCTCGCGACGTTTCTCATCGAGCAAATCCTCCACCAATTTCTGCTGCGCCTGACTGAACGTCACGACGCCATACGAGCGGCGCGGCCCGTCCGTCTTGCGCAGCCGCGCGACCAGATCGTCGACCAGTGCCACGGCTTCGCCGCGATTGGTTCGCGTCTTGCCCTTGTCGTAGCGCGCCTCCGGCAGGTGCTTGCAACGCACGCCGCCGTGACCGGACTCCGGCGACGGAAATGTCAGCAGGTCATTCTCATAATACTGGCGATTGCTGAAAGCGATGAGGCCTTCGTGACGGCTGCGGTAGTGCCACTGCAGCCGCTTGTGCCGCAGGCCGTTGGTCATGAGTTCGTCGAGAATGCTTTCGAGATCCTTGTGTTCCTCCGGTGTGAGATCGTCCTCGTCGTCGCCGCTGCTGTTGAAGAAATTCGTCGGCGGGAGCTGCTTCGGATCGCCGACCACGATGAGTTGCTGACCGCGTGCGATCGCGCCGATTGCATCCCACACCGGAATCTGCGACGCCTCGTCGAAGATCACCACGTCGAAGGTCTCGTGCGACGCCTCCAGGTATTGCGCGACTGACAGCGGACTCATCAGCACACAGGGCTTGAGTCTCGGGAGCAGCGTCGGAATGCGGCTGAGCAACTGACGCACCGGAATGTGACGCGTCTTCTTGCCGATCTCTTTTCGCAACAAACCGATCTCGGTCTTGGGAATGTCGCTCTGGACCTGATCGCGCGGAATCCCCGCCGCGAGCTTCGCGCGGATAAGATCGCGCGCGAGCGTCGCGAGCCTTTCGTCCACCTCGCGAAAACGTTCGATCCGTTCCGCATGCTCGCGCCCGAAAAATTCGCGCAAGGCCACCGAGCTTTCGATCGAGGCGAACAACACCGCCCGGCGAAAGCTGCGCTCGAACAAGGCCGGCAGATCGAGTGCGTGTCCTTCCGGCGACTCCAGTTTCTCGATCACGGGCGAGAGCCCCAGCGTGATCCCTTGGTGACGGACTTTCTGCCACGAGCACCAGTCGCGAATCTTCCCCCACCCCGCCGCCAAACGCCTGGTCAACGTCTGCACGGCGCCGAGATGATCCGCCGCCATGTCGGTCGCTTCACGCCGCAATCCCACCTCGGTCGCGAGGGTTTCGTAAGCTTCGCCGAAACGCGCCAGCGCGTCGCGATAGCGCGTGAGTCGTCCGCCAATACTCGTGTCCGGCGCATAAGCCGCCGGACCCTCACCGAAGAGTCCTCCGAGCAACGTGCGCAACTGGCCCAGCCATGCGAGGTCGTCACCCGCGCAGGCGAGCATGCGCGCGTGGAGAACCTCACCCCAGGCGCGGGCGCGCGTGAGTGAGTCCGCCGACGGTTCTCCTTTCAACCAAAGCGCACCCAAACAAGCCTGCGCCGTCGGCGCGGCTGCAGCGAATTGCCCGTTAATGGCACGGAGGCGTTGGGCGGCTGAAAGCGTGGAGCCCAAGGTGGCGCCGTCGGGTTTGGCGGCGTCCGTTCGGACGGTTTGGAGCTGACGACGCACGCTGCCGACACGAAGCCATTTTACTAAAAACCAGGCAGTTTGCGCCGAGGTCCACTTTGCCTGCAATGCGTCCAGATCGAGCGCGAGCAGTTTGGTCTCATCGTAATCGGTGAGCTTCGCCCGCAGTTCGGTCCGTTCACGCGTGAGCGCGATCCACGTTTCGAGATCGCCACCGAGTTGGTTCCACGGCGTCGTTGCGAACGCCGCGCCGACCGGCTCGGGCGCGAGCAAACTTTCCACCAGCGCGCCGAGATGCGCGAGCTCCTGCCGGGACGCGGCGACGTTCGGGCGACGCAGCCATGTGCGAAGTTCGCGCGTGGCTTCGAGCGCCGCGTCGGTGAGAGCGCCAAGTTCGCGAATGCGATCGAGCGTGCGCTCCGCCCACGAGGGCGACCACTCCGCGCACGCCACCGGCGCAAGCGCGTGATCCGCGAGCGGCCCAAGCGGACGCGAGCGCTCTTGCAGCAAACGACTCAGCAGACGCGCGCCGTCGAGCGTTTCGGCGGAGGTCTCGAGAATCGACGGCCAGCGGTCGAAGCGCACCACGGCCTCCTCTTTTCGCGGCAGAAGATAATCGAGGCAGTCGTGCGCGCTCAGACCGCACGGATGTCGCCGATGCAGCGCGCGCGTGTAGGCGTTGAGCGACGCGCGGAGTTTCTCCAGCTCGGCGGTGCGATGTTCCCAGTCGGACGTCGAGGACTGGTCGATGAATTTCAGGGCGTGGTCGAATTGTGCCAGCACGTCGGCCTTGCCGGTTTTGTTGGAATGCAGTTCGAGGCAGAAAGGCTCCAGGCCGTCCTCCCGCAGACGGCGGTGAACGACGTCGAGCGCCGCGCGCTTCTCGGCGACGAAGAGCACGCGCTTCCCCTGCGACAGACAGTGCGCGATGATATTGGTGATCGTCTGCGATTTGCCGGTGCCCGGCGGCCCTTCGAGCACGTAGTCGTGGCCCGCGGCGGCGGCCAGGACGGCGGCGAGCTGCGAGGAGTCGGCGCTGCGCGGACAAAAGATGTCGCGCGGATGAAACTGGTCGTCGAGCCGCGGCGGCGTGATGTCGTCGGGTGGATTTGGATACTGCGCGCCGGCGTCATGGATGAGATGACGGACGATGCGATTGCGCGTGAGCGCGTCGAGCCGGTCGGCGAGATCTTTCCAAAGGAGAAATTTCGTGAACGAAAACTGTCCGAGCCAGATTTCGGTCTTCACTTCCCAGCCAGCGAGATCGCGAACCGCGTCGCGGAAAAGCTGCAGCACGCGGGCGACGTTCACGCCGTTTTCATCTTCCGGCAGCGGATCGAGTCCGGGGATCTCCTTCTGGAAATGCTGCCGGAGCATCTCCATGAGGGTGACGTTGAGGCGCGTTTCCTCGTCGATGCGGCGCAGCGTGAAACCTTCGATGACGGATTTGCGCTTCAGCTCCACGGGCACGAGCAGCAGCGGCGCGCGATGCACCCGTTCGCTGTGCTCGGTCTCGCGCCATTCGAGAAAACCGACGGCGGCAAAAAGGGTGTTGGTGCCGTTCTCGTCGAGCGCCACCCGCGCGGCGCGGTAGAGTTCGGTGAGACGGCGCGCGTTCTCCGATTCGTCGAGCGCGGTGCGCAGGCGCCCGTGAGCGAGTTCGTCGCGCAAGTGATCGTTGAGCGCATCGGTGCGCTGCTGCCGGGTGTAGGTGACGGCGCTGCGCGGATCGTCCTCGCCCATCAATTTCGGCTTGGGCTGAAGCGACAGTTCGCGCTCGGCGGCCAACTCGTCCTCCACGTGCTCCGGCGCGGCGGAGAGAATGCGAATCGTGGATTTCGTTTCCCGAAAATTGAGGAGACGATTGCGCAGGCTCAGGTCGAGCAGACGGCTTTTCCACTGGTCGATGCGCGACGCGGCCTTCGTGGCGGCCGCGACGGGGACGTCCAACGGATCGGTGAAATCGCGGCCGCCCAAACCGGTTTCAGGTGAAACGCGACCGGCGGCGGGTCCAGCAGGCGAAGACGGCGCGGCGCCGTTCTCGCCGGGAATCGGCAGCGGATGGATGCGCGCGATGCGCGACCGGCGCACGTCCAGGGCGAGACGGAACGGCTGCTCGGTGGAGAGATAAGGGCGCGCCAGAAGTTCAGCGTCCGCCAGCGTGCCCGGCTGCTCGCCCGCGACGACGGTGCTTTCGAACACGGTGAGTTCGGATTTTTCGACGAGCTTGCGGATGTGCTGCAAGTCATCGCTGGCCGGCTCCGCCAGCGTGCGGTGGTCCAGCCAGCAACCGGCGTAAGCGTGGCCGTCGTGAATCAAAACGAGCGGATGTAGTCCGATCTGTTCGCAGCACGCGGCGAAGAGCAGCGACAGATCGAGGCAGTTACCGAAACGCTGCGCGAGGATGTCGGACGGCGAGCGGACTTTCTGGCCGGTGGTTTCGAAGCTCGCCGGCGCGACCATGTAGCGGAGGCCGAGTTCGCCGATGGCCTTGTAGATGGCGGCGACCTGTTCCCATGCGCGTTTGCGGCTCTTGTCCTGATAGGCGTTGAACGCGCCGCGACCGGTGTGCGCGCGGAGCAACTCCGACGCGCGATCGAGAATCGCCATCACGCCGGCGTCGTTGGGCAGAATAAACGCCGCGAGGATTTCGGGCAGCGAGACGAGTCCGCACCACTCGTTGCGCGCGAGGAGAGAGATGAGATCAGTGCGCGAGCAAAGCACGGTTTCGCCCGCGATGACCTCGGTCTTGAGCCAGCCGGTGACCTTCTCGTTCAGCCCGGCGAGCACGTCGTGACTGAGTTTGAGATCGAGCGGAGCGACGCGATATTCGCCATTCGGCGCGATGCCTTGGAGGCGAATCTCCACGGGAGCCGCAAACGCCGGCTCGGTGGTGATGCGGATGACAAGATCCTTGCGAGCGACGTCGTCGTTCTGAAACCGCAGTTCCTTCACCACCGGAATCGCGTTCTGCTGAAAGGCGTAATTGATCGCCGGGTCGAAGCTCACGGCGAGCGACAGTGAGGCGACGGCGAATTCGGCGGAGTCTGTGCTCATGGTGTGTCGGGACGTGAAGCGAGGCGTTTGCCGGCGGCGGTCAGCCGGTATTTTTGCAGGCGGCTCTTGGGCTTGCCGGGAATGGTCATTTCGAGGACGCCGGCGGCGATCCCGGTCTGCTGATAGTGCTCCCGGAAGTGTTTTTCGTCGCGCAGCCCCAAGGCCAACATGATTTCAGTTCGGTTCATCTCACCCACAACGACCGAAAGCATGCGTCTGACTTCGGGGGTGACTTCGGGGGTGACTTCGGGGGTGACTTCACCCGCGACTCCACCTGTGACTTCGCCCGCGACTTGTCCAGCGGCCGACAAGTCGCGCAAGTAGTCCGATGCGAAGGGAAACTCCAACCACAGATCGCTGGCCAGCGAGCGAAGGCGCGGCTCGGGCTCTCCGGCGGCACGGCAGGCCTCGAAAATCCGCCGGATGCCGCGGCCCCAAGTCTCGATGTCGCCGCGGCGAAAAAAAGCACCGGCGACGACCGGGTTGTGCGGCGCCGAGGGATGTTCGCCGAGCAACGTTTCCACGGTCCAACCCTCCGGCAGGACGGCGGGATTCCAGAGATTGAGGCGGTCGGGATAGACGCGAATCTGCACCGGCGCGGCGGTGGCGTAATCGCGATGAACGAGAGCGTTGAGCACCGCCTCGCGCAGGGCGGCCGCAGGCACAGGGAAGCGTTCGATGCGTTGCAGGCCTGAATAGCGGATGGCGGCCTTGAGGTATTTGGTGCGCAGCAAATCGACGGTTTTCGCGACCTGCTCGAAAAGATTGCCGTGGATCGTATCGTGATAAACGAGGTCCGACTCCGAACGAAAAAATCCGATCTTCACAAACGCGCCGGTGATCCAGCGCTCCGGATCGTCGTGGAAAAGGAGCACCGCGGCGCGCTTCAGGTAATCGCCTTCCACAAGGTTGAGTTTGGCGACCAAGGCAGCATCGGCCACCGCGAGATCGGCCGTTTCCAGGCGACCGCCGCCTGACGCCAGATCACGAAAGCGCCGCAACTCCGCCGTCGACAAATCGGCCGCGCTGACTCCCGGCACCGGCACACCATCCCACGTGCGCCCATGGCGACGGAGAAGGAAGCGGTCGAGCGCCGCGCCCTTGATCTCCTGGAGCGTGCTGCCGCTGCGCACGTAATAATGGCCGCGATAGCTGATCGGGTTGGGATAGGGATCGACCACGATTTCGAGCAGATCCTTGCCGTCGCTCTGCCGCAGGTTGACGGAGACGAGGATGCCGAGCAGATCGCGAATCTTGTTGGGCAGATCTTCGAGAAGCTTTTGAGCATCGGCCAAGCCGACGACCGCACCCGCGTCATTGCGCCCGATCTCAAGCCGCCCGCCCTCGGCATTGGCGAAACCACACACCCAGCGCAGATGATCGTCGCGCCACGCCTCCTTCCACTCGGTGTGCTGGGATTCGCGGGTCATGGACACATTTCAACGTAGACTAAACGAACGCGTGCCGCTCCGCCCATCATCGCCTACCGGAAACGGCTTGATTCAGTCCGGCGAGAAAGTCGTGACTGAGTTTCAAATCGAGCAGAGCGATGTGATATTCGCCGCTTGCCACGATGCCTTGGAGGCGCATCTCCACCGGAGCGGCGAACACTGGCTCGGTGCTGACACGGATGACGATATCCTTGCGCGCAACGTCGTCGTTTTGAAACCGCAGTTCCTTCACCACCGGAATGGCATTTTGCTGGAGGGCGTAGTTGATCGCGGGATCGAAGCTGACGGCGGGTGATAAAGTAGCGACTGCGGGCTCGGCAGAAACGGTGCTCATGGTTGCGATTGCTTGGGTTTCTGGAACGCCGCCATTTCTTCAATTCCTTCGCTGGGTAGTGGAGGGCTTCGGATTTGTGCGTGTTGAAGATTATTGCTGGGGCGCGGCTTGGCCTTCGATGACTTTCGCTCGTAACACCTCGATATCGGACCAGTGCAAGGCACCTGAGGGGAGGTCCTTTGAGAAATCGATCAATGCGAGAAGAAGCTCGCGCACGCGGCCTCGGGCGCCTGCATCTGCCTTTAAGGTCTGATAGGCGTTGTAGGGCTTATCCGAGTCGACACCGGTGCCGAACATGCTCTGCTCAAAATTCGGTATCAATGCGACGAGTCGCACACGCTGCGGATTGGGGGCCGCCTTGATCTGATCCAGAATCCGATCGTTATTCGTCCAAGCGGGATTGGCGTTCCCGGTTTTCGGCAAGAGCGGGAGATCGGAGTCATGCAAAGCGGCGTAGCGGGCGCCGAATTGGTTCAACACCTTCGCCAAGGAAGCAATGGTGACCTTACCCCGAGCCCGCACGATGTGCACATCTTTGAAGAGGGTGGGGTCTGCCTCGGTTGCGATGATCCATTTGAAGGCGGTGTATTCCGTGTCGCCTTCGACCAGAATAGTTCGCCCGCCAAAGAAGAACTCAGCGACATGGGGATCGTAGATGTTCAGCAGCTTGAGCTCGCGCTTTTCGTCCTCGTCGAGCTTGGCCTGCGAAGGGCGGAAAACGGTGGTGCCACTCACCTCACCATTGGCCTCTCGCTCTACACGCACGACGGTCGTGTTGTCTCGAGAAAGGTCGATAAATGCGGGCGAATGCGTCGTGATCATTGCCTGCCACTTGCCTGTTTCGGACAGCTTATAAAGCGTGCTGCAACATTCTCGCACGGCGTTGGGATGAAGGCATAACTCTGGCTCATCGAGGAGCAACAAATTGGCGACACCGATATCGCCCTTTTTTAGACCTTCCGTCTCTGCGATGAATCGCAACGCCGCCCACATCAGAGTTCGCCGCGCCCCGCTGCCTTGATGCTCCGCGCTACTGAGATGGCCCTCAGCTGGTCCCATCTGCAACTCGGCGCCCGCCTTGAAGAAGTTTAGCCCTTTGACGAGATCTTCTTCCGGTCGCGCATCAAACTTGACCTTATAGCCAGTAAAGACCTCGGCGACGAATGCGCTGAGCTGCGCCTCGGTCTTCTCGATCTCTGCTTTCGTTTCTTCCACCACGGTCTTTTGGGTCTCGGCAAAGCATTTCAAGAGCTGCCCGTAGATTGTGCTCTTCGGCTCGCCGTCTTCGCCTGGCACGTCAAGATCCAGCCCCTTTACACGTGTTTGCAGCACCCTGAGAAGCATGTCCGTGACCTCCTTGATCTGCGTGGTGGGATTTGCGAACGCCTCGATACGATGGGGGGCAGGGCGACGGGATTTCGCTACGTTTGCCGCCCCCCACGGAACCCCTTCTTCCGCCCAGTCCGATAGGATCACGTCCCAATCCTGTCGTTTTGCGGCGGCCGCGGGCGCGCTCCATGTCCAGCGCTCGCGCACGATCGATTCTCCATCCACCTTCTGAACCCACCGATTCCCCGGCAGGTCATCGCCGACAGCAGTATACAGCTCCACGGTGGCTGGAATGCCAGGATCGCCTTTGTGAAAATCCTCGATGGTCAATTTGGGCGCGGATGAATCCGTGATGACCTGGTAGGCGCGAAGGACGGTGCTTTTCCCGGCATTGTTGGGGCCCACAAGCACGACGATATCGTCGAGGTCGATAGACACGGCTGACTGACCGATGCACCTAAAGTTCCGTATAACCAATCGTCGTAATTTCGAAGTGGTTTTCTCCGGGATCGCATCTTCTACCGATTCCGCGGGAGCTGTGGTTTTTTTTGCTTTTGGAGGCATAGCGTTTTCTGGAGGAGAACGAAATCAGGCCATGCAGCCTCCAATGGAAACCGGTGCGCCCACGCCACGATAACGATCCGGGTGGCAGGTGAGGATCAGGATTTGCAGGCGCGACGCTTGTGCCGCGAGGACGTCGAGGATTCGTTCCTGGCGGATGGGGTCGGTGTTCACCAGGACGTCGTCGAGGATCAGCACCTGCGGCTCGGCGGTGGCGAGTTCCTGCGCGACGGCGATGCGGAGACAGAGGAGCAGTTGCTCTTTCGCTCCCTGCGAGAGCAGGTCGAACGCGTGGCTTTCCGCGCGCGTGCGGCCGATGCCGGCGATCTGGAGATGCTCGTCGAGGAAGACTTCGCGGGCGCGATCGCCCGTCAACTCGGCGAACGCGGCGGTGAGGCGCTGCTCCAAGGGCGTGAGCACGGCGCGCGTCGCGGCTTGTTTCCGGTGCTCGATCAGATTGTGCGCAATCCGCGCTGCCCAACCCTTCGTGCGGGCGGCGTCGCGGCGCAGTGTCGCTTCGGCCTTCTTTTCTTCGAGTTCAGTTTCCCGCGAATAGATCCCCTGCCCGCCGAGGCTTTCCAATGCGCCCCGCGCGTTGTCGCGTTCGCTGCGCGACGCCTGCAGTTCGTTCGCGAGTTGCTGGAGCGCAGTCGCCGCGCGCTTGTTGCGCTCGGGGAGCTTTTCGAAGTCGGCCGGAAGGTTCGCCTTGAGTGCCGCGACGCGCGCTTCGGCCTGTGTGAAATCCATTTGCGCCCGGGCCTTCGCCTTCTCCGCACCTTCAGGATAACGCGCCGACACGTCGGCCATCTGGCTTTCGAGCGTGCGCAGGCGCGTGCGGTGCTCCCCCGCGGCCGCCGTGAGTTTTTGCAACGCGTCCATCGCTTCGCGTTCTTCGGTCCGCGATTGGACGAGGGCTTTGTCGAACACCTTCAGCGCTTTTTCAGCCGCCGGGATCGCTTCTGCATGCTGGGCCTCGTGGGCTTCCAACTCGCTGGAGCTACGCTCCAAATCGGCCGCATCCGGCGCGAGCGTGACGGTGAGGGCCTCGACCCGGTTGGCTGCGCTGGTGGCGGCAGAGCGTAACTCGTCGGCCGTTTCGTAATCGCCCAAAAGTTCGGCGCACGCGGCTTCGGCGGCTTTGATTTGGACTTCGAGTTCTTTCCGCCGGGCGAGCGTCTCGCGCGCGGCCTCGAGCGACGCCACCTCCGCTTCCTCCAAAGCCGTTTTCAAACGCGCTTCCGATTCACCCAGCTCGTGCGCGACATTCTGCGCCTCCTGCGCACCCGAACGGATCGTGATGCGACCCCATCCAGTGAGCGTCAGATCCAGCGATTGCGGGCTGTGCAGGCGGGTCACTTCACCGGCTGGCAACGATTGCTGCTGGCGGTTGCGTCCATCATCGATCGCCGCGGAAGACACGCGCTCCGGTTTCAGCTCCACCGTCAATCCAAGCGCCTGCAACTGCGCCCGCTGGGTGCGGATCTCATCGATCAATTCCTCGAGCTTCCGAACTTTCGCGGCGGTGATGGCCGGGAGTTTCGCTTTGCTCGCGGCCAGCTTGGCCAGGTCCGCCGTCGCTTGATCGATTTTCGCGAGTTGTTTTTCGAGCTGCTTCGCGTCGGCCGAAAGCTGACGCAGACGCAGCAGGCTTTGGAAACGCTGAAGCCCGGTGCGAAGCGCGCCGAGCTGCGCCTCATGCTGGGGTCGCGCCGCTTGTTGCTGATCCAGGTTCGTGCGGGCGGCGGCGACGCGAGCCTCAGACGTCTTTGCCGCCTCCTCGGCTCTCGCCAGCGCGTCCTGGGTCTGGATGATTTCAGTGTTTCGTTGCGCGATCAGCGCGACGTCGCCCACGACCGCGCTGAGTTTTTCCTGCGCGGCTTTATACTCGACCTGACGCGTTTCCAGTTCGCCGCGCAGCTTCTCGGCCGCGAGCGCCTGCTCGCCGAGCGCTTTCGCCTGCACCTCGCGGTCGGCGTGCTCCTTTTCCAACTGCGTCACCGCGGCGACTGCGCGCTGATAACGCTGGTGAGCCGAATCGAGATTGGCGCGCGTGATGCGAAGGGTTGCCAACTCCGTTTCGATCACGGCGAGTTCGTCTTCCGCCAGCCGCAACGGCCCGCCGGCCTTCGGCTGTCCACTGCCGGTCACAATCGCATCCGCGACCGCCGCGAGGCGCGTGCGCAGTTGATCGATCACGGGATCGAGATCGACGCGCGCCAGCCGGGCGCGAATTTGCTGGCCGACCGCCTCGTCTTCGAGCTTGGGCCATTCGGAGAGTTCACCCTGGCGCGCCCAAAGAAAACCGAGAAAGCCCCAGTGCTCCGGCTTCGTCGCGCCGCGACCCGGCAAGGACGAGTGCAGCAGATCCTGCATGCGTTGATCGGCGGCGTCGGCTTCAGCGATGGGCTGCCAGGCGCTGCCCTGCCATTGCTGAAGAAGACTGCGCGGCGATTGCAGAAATGTCTTCTCGATCCGGTAACGCCCCGCGCGGGTTTCGAACTCAACCAGGACCCGCGGCGCGAGATCGGTGCCCGCGGGCTGGAGCGATTTCAACTCTTCACCCTTGGTCGTGTGCTTGTCGAACAACGCGCGAGCGGCGGCGCGCAACGATGTGGACTTTCCCGTTTCGTTCGGCGCGCAAAGCAGGTTGAGCCCCGGTGCGAACGGACCAAGCCGGACCGTGCCTCGAAACGGCCCGACGTGCGTGAGCTCGATCGCGTGAAGAATCACGGCGCCACCTCCTGCAGCGTTTGGAGCAGTATTTGCCGGAGGCGCGAGAAGAACTCCGGCGTGAGGCTTGCGAGATCGATTTTGGAATGCGCAAGCAGCGCCTGCACGTCCGCGAGCGTCAGAGCCGGTTGCACTGCCTCAAATGTGCCCGTGGCTGACGGACTTGCTGCCACACTATGATGTTCGCCGGTGGCGAGCGACTCCAACCGATCGATGTCCGCGAGCGTTTGCGCGAGGAGCGGATGCCGCGATTGCAGGTCGGCCAGTTCGGCACTGCTCAGCGCGATTCGCGTGCGGTCGACAATCTGCCCGACCAGAAACGGCGACAGCGCCGCCTCAAGCCAATCGCGCGTCTCCGCCAACGATCGGGGAGAGACCGTTCCGGTGAACGTGACGCGCACCACCGCATGCTCCGCCTTCGGTCGAAGCTCGGCCAACGCGGCCTCGAGCGACGCGCGCGCGGCGTCCGGCGACAGGAAATCGAAAGCCAGCGACCGCCACGTGAGCGTGTTCACCGGAAGCGGTTTCACCAAGGGCTGCTGTCCCGCGCCGGCGATCTCGACGAGCGCGACATGGCCGGCAGCGTCGTTGGCGAAGCGGTCCGGCTCGGGCGTGCCGGGCATGACGACGCGACCGCCATCGGTGTCGGCAAGCCAGTTGTGCCAATGGCCGATCGCGAGGTAGTCGAGGCCGGCACGCGTGGCGGCGTTGAGCGCGATCGGAAAATCGTTCGGCTGGTGCTTGCCGTCGATCGCGAGCGCCCCGTGCGTGAGACCGATCTTGATCGCGTCTGCGGGGAGAGACGCCGCGAGTTCGATGAAGCGAAAGCTAGGGTCCGTGGTGGACAGCTTCTGCTGAAGCGGAGAGGCCAGCAGGAAAACTCCACCCAGATCCGTGATCCCGGGAGTCGTCAACACGTGCACGTGCGCCGGCAACGACCGCATCGACTTCCGAAGCCAGACCGATTCGGGGCCGGTGAACGGATCGTGATTTCCCGGCAGGATGTAGATCGGAACGGAGGAATGCCCCGCGAAGATTTCACCGGCCGCAGCGACGAGCGAGTCGTCGATCTGGTTGTCCTCGAACAAATCGCCCGCAACGAGGAAGGCGTCCACTGCGTGCTGCCGCGCGAGCGCCAACGTTTTGGCCAGCGTGCTCAGCCGCGCTTCGCGAAGACGCGCACCGCTCGCGCCAAATTGGCCGAATCGAGCGCCAAGCTGCCAGTCGGCAGTATGGATGAAGCGGAACATCAGAGCACCAGCGCGAAGGCGGAAACCTTGTCCACGTCGGATAGAAGCTTGGGTGAACTCAGGCTTTGGCGTTTCCGAATTGGTGCAATCTTCATTCATAAAAGCGCCCCGATTTTGCTGCGCAAATTTTGGTTTCCTAAGGAGGCCGCGGTATTTTGGGAGCCCGCACTAACCGCCGCACGCACCTTCCCGGGCCGTTGTGGGGAGTCCCGCGTTTTCCTCGATCACCCCACTTCGTCAGGCCACGAAAAAGCCGCCGGAATCGCTTCCGGCGGCTTTCTGAAAATGGAGCGGGCGAAGAGACTCGAACTCTCGACGTCCACCTTGGCAAGGTGGTGCTCTACCAACTGAGCTACGCCCGCAAAACAGGGAGCCAGAAGTAAGCCGGGGCGGGGCCTCGTCAACTGCTATTTTGACCCAACGCGAACGGCCAAACCAGCCCGCCGGCCTTACGATTTCCCGCCTTTGTCCGGCTCGCGCAGCACCAGCCGCTCGCCCTCGCGGGCCGCTTTCTCGCCTGGGCGCCCGTTGCGCGGTTTTGGAGCGCCGCCGCGTTTCCGCTTTTCCCCACCCTCGCTGTAATAGGAATAGTTGCTCGTGTAGTAACCGTAATCGCCGCCCGTATTTACCGGCACCTGCGTCAACACGACGCCCAACAGCGGCGTCTTCAACGCCTCGACCGTCTGCTGCGCGCGCAGGACCATGCTCTGCGGATTGCGGCGATGCTGGATCAACAACACCGCGCCATCGACCACGCTCGCCAGCACACTCGCATCGCTCACGCCGATGATCGGCGGTGAGTCGAAGACGATCTTGTCGTAGCGCGTGCGCAGCGTCGCGACGAGTTCGCGCAACCGATTCAAATGCAACAAACCCAACGTAAACCCGGGCACCGCGCCGCTGGGAATGAAATCAAGATTCGGCGCGATCCCTTTCTGGATGACTGCGTCGAGCGGCTGTCGATCGAGCAGAAATTCGCTCAAACCTGGTTCGCGCGGACGGTCGGCGAGCCGGTGCTGCGAGGGTCGGCGTAAATCCGAGTCGATCAGGATCACACGCTCGCCCGCCAGCCCCGTGAGCTGCGCCAGCCGACGGAGCGTGGTCGATTTTCCCTCTCCCGGTCCGGCGGAAAAAATCACGAAGCTGCCCGGCTGTCCGGCTTTGAGGGCGAGATTCAGGTTCGTGTGCAGCACGCGATACGGCTCGGCGTCAGCGGGATCCTCGTCCTCGCCGCCGAGCGGGTCGCGCTGGAAGGGAATCACGCCGAGCACGGGTAGTTTCAACCGTGTCTCGACGTCGGCGACGCTGCGGAAACTGGTGTCGAAATACTCCAGCATCACCGCCGCGCCGACGCCGAGCAGCGAACCGAAGAGCAGCGCAAAGCTGAGGTTCAGCGGCCAGCTCGGCCGGCTTGGACGACGGGCGGGCTCGGCTGTATTCAAAATCTCGATCGTGCGCTTCGGCACCTGGAAATCGATTTCACGCTGGCGCAGCGTGAGCTTCAGCGTGGTGAGCAGGCGGGTTTCGTCCTCGAGCCGTTGCGCGGCTTCCTCGAACGGGCGCATGCGTTCGCGCGCGGAAAGGATTTGCTCCACCTTCGCCTGGCTCAGCTGCTCCTTCAGCTCGGCGACGCGCGAGTCGGCTTCCTTGTAGGCGATCTCGAGCGCGCTTTCGTAGCCGCGGAGCTGGTTGTCGAGCTGCTCACGGATCTTCGCGCGGTTCTCGATCGCAGAGACGAGGTCGGGATGCGCCTCGCCGAGCCGGCCGGCGAGCTTGGTGACGTTCTGGTCGGCGAGCAGGTAGGCCTGCAGGAGGTTCTGGATGTTCGTGTCCTGGATGAGCTCGGAGTTAACCAGGCTCAATCGCTCCTCCGGGGCGATGTTGCGAAAGCGTTCCCAGCGGGTGCGGCGGCCGATCGCATCGACGCTGAGCGCGATCAGCGAATTCTGCATCTGGCGCAGCGTCTCGATCTCCATGTCGGAGTAACGCGCGTTGAGGTCGACGCCGGAGATGTTGAGATCGTTGCGGAGCTTTTCGACGGCGTCGCGCTGCGCACTGACGACCTGCTCCTGCGCTTCCAGCTCCTTCCGCAGATGCGCGAGTCCCTCGCGTTGTTCGGCGGTGGCGAAGGAGATGCGATCGTCAGAGTAAACGCGGGCGATTTCGTTCGCGATGTCGGCGGCGAGGGCGGCGTCCTGCGCGAAGACGTTGATCTCGATCAGCGAGGAGTTGCGCTGCGATTCGACGCGCAGCATTTCACGCGTGAGATAACGATACGTGATCGCGGCGGGAAGCGGACCCGAAGCATCGAGCAGCGGCGCGAGGCGCTCGCCCAGGCGAAGGTTCTCGATCACGGGATAGAGAATCTTCTCCGACTGCATGATCCGAAACTGATCCTGCAGGAAGTAGGGATCGTAGTAACTGTTGCTCTGCGTCTGAAAGAGCTTCACCTCGCCCTCCGGCTTCTCGACGCGGATCTTCGTCGTCGCGAGATACCATTTCGGCAGGAACGCGGTGACGGCGATGGTGGTGACGAGCACCAGCGCGAGGATCAGCGCGATCAGGGCCTTGCGGAGGCGGAGCAGCTGGAGGAAATCGGCGAGCGAGGCGGAATCCTTGCTGGCGGAAGTAGAGGCCATGAAGTCGGGCCGAGAGAACGCCGGGGGCGGAGGACCGGCAAGCTCATTGTGCCCCCGACAATCGGGGCGATTCCTCGGTTTCGGTTCGGCGCCTCTGAACTCGGCGTGGGCCGCCCGCTTGCGGCGCTTTCAGCGCGAGCGAACTTGCGGCCTGCTTGCCCCGACGGCCGCTCAGAACTGATACGCGGCGCTCACGCCGTAGCGTTCGCGATTCTGATCGCGGCCGGGCGCCTCGGACGAAACGTCGTCGTAGTCGTAATTCGCCGAGAACGACCAGTGCGGCGTCGGCAGCCAGGTGAGCGCAAGGCCCGCGCGCTGGGTCGTTTCGTCGGCATTTGCCACGCCCCGGCGACCTTGAAGCTCCGAGGGCTCGTAGGTGTAGGACGCGGACGCAACCATGAGCGGACTGAGCGAGTGCTGGAGGTTGACGAAGAGACGACTGACGCGGGTGTCGCTGTAGAGCGCGACGTTCGACGTTTCCTCCAACGTGTAAACATAGCCGCCGGTAATAAACGAGCGTTCGGCATAATTGTATTTGCCGGAAAACTCCGCGTAGGCGCCGCTGGAGCTGCGCTCCGAGGCGCGCTCGCGCCACTGGTTGCCGAGCCGTCCGGTAAGCGTGAGCTTGCGCGCGACGGCGTAGTCGAAGCCGCCGATGAGAAAATCGGAATCCTTGTCCTTCGTCGCCCCACCCTTCCGGTAGTTGATGTTTTCGCGGCGGTATTCGACGACGCCCTTCAATTCCGGCAGGAGGTCGTAGCTGCCGGAAGCGCCGAAGAGATTTTCGATACGGTCGATGGACCCGGACAGGACCGGATTGTCGTAATCGTAGAGAACGCTGCGAAACTTCAGCGTCGCCCCGAGCTTCGGGAGCGGACTCGCGACATAACGCGCGTTGAACTCGTTGCGCTTATACGACTGGTCGGTGTTGATCGGCAGACCCGCGAGCAGCGATTCGGGATTCTTCGCAATCTGGTAGAAGTTGCTGACGTCGATGTTGCTGCTCGACGAAAACGCGTGGGCGAGACGCGCCATGAAATCATGGCTGTCGACCGTTTTTTCGCCGGGCCGGTTGTCAAAGTGATCGATCGTGGCGGTGTAGCCGGCGGAGGCGAAGGTCTGATCGGTGAGCGAACTGTTATACGCGAGCTTCGGCTGCAGCGTGTAAACGGTGCTGCTGATCGCACCGCTTTCGGCGCCGAAAATATTACTGTCGTGGTAAACGCCGCCCCGCACGGTCGCGGTGAAATCCTTCTGGATGTCCTGCTCCGGCAGCGGCGCGTAAACGGCCCAGGCAGGCAGGGCTGCAGCGAAACAGCCGACGAGAAACAAGCGCGCGATGGTCATCGAGTTGAGGGCGGGACGGGGCGGACGGTAGAGACGGCGGGTCGGGCGAATCAATTACTTTTCCCCCGGCGGCGGCAGCGCGGGGTTCAACAGCACATAGAGATTTTCCGCCAGCTTCTGCGGTGCGCTGAGCGGAAACTCCGGAGGAAACGAACGCGTGAAAAGCCCGGCATAGATGCGGCCCCATTCGCCAAAGACGTTGGTGCCGCGGCTCAACGAATCGCGCTCGGCCGGCCTAACGGCGAGTTCCGAGAAAAAGGGCCGGTCGAGCGTGTGCGGCGTGAGCACGAGCTGGGCCAGCGGTTGCTCGAGCGTGATCGCGTAAAAATCGCGCAGCTTCACCGGCTGAGACCATACGCGCTGCCCGCCATACCACGCCACGCCCGCGGGCACGTCGGCCATGAGCCCGAAACGGTCCGCGCCGGGACGACGCTCGAGCTCCTGCCGCATGCCGATGAACAGGCCGGGAAAATAGGGCGGATACTGAAAATGCACGCGCCGCGGCTCCAAAAGATCGTGCGCCAGCGGCAATGCCTGCAACCCCAGCAACCCCGCCGCACACAGCCGCGGCCACGGGCTCAGGCGCGCGCTGCTGCCGATCAGCACGAAAAAGAAACCCGCGCCAAAAACGATGACCAGCGGCGCCAGCCAGCCCGCGGCGGGCCGTTCGGATTCGCCCGAGTTGAAGACCGCCTGCGACGCCAGGAGGACGGCGAACGAAATCGTGAAGACCCAGCGCAGCCGATTCGCCGCGGTCGCGCGAAATGCATACAGCCAGCCGGTGACAAAAAACGCCGCCAGCCACATCGCGCCCCCGGACCACACGCGTTTTTCGAGATTCTCCTGCCAGCTCGTGAGCGCCTTGTTGCCGAGCTTGCGCAAATCGATGCGTGGAAGCTCCGGCGAAAACGTGTTCCGTTGCGTCGCCGGTTCGGCGGTCGGATCGCCGGCTTTCAGCGCAACGTTCTGGACGGCGAGAGCGGTCGGCGAGCCGGTGAGCGTGAGGTTACGAACGATCCAGGGGCCGGCGACCAGCGCGAACGCGAGCGTCACAAGTGCGAGCGCTTTCCAGCGTGCGCCGCCGTGGAAAGAGAAGGCCGCGTAGCCGAGCGCGACGCCCACCAGCGCGCCGGCGGAGTATTCGGCGAGAAAGAGCAGGCCGCAGACGGCGCCGAGGGCCGCGATCTCCGTGTAGCGGCGAGCGCCAGCGAGCCGGATCGCAGCTCGATCTTCGGCTCGCTGGCGCTCGCCGCCACTTTCTTCGATCCGCGCCCAAATGGAAAACGCGCCGAGCGCGAGCACCATGAGCAGCGGCGAACCGTCGATCAGAATCGTCTGCCGCCACACGCCCACCGACAGCAGCAAGGCGAGCATCGCGAGCCACGCCGTGCGGCCGTCGAAAAGCCGTTTCGCGAGATCGAAGGTGAGCCAGGCCGCGATCCACAGCAGCACGAGATTCAGGCCGAGCAAAAAGTAGTCGGCGCGGAAACCGTCCGGCGGCTCGGGCGCGGCGGCGAACAGCGCCAGGCGCGCGCCTTCCGGCAGCAGCCGCAGCGCGCCGGCGATCGTCAACGAATAGAGCGGCGCGTGATGCAGTTCCGGATACGCCTTGGCGGGATCGAAGCGCTCGCCCCGCGTCGCGAGAAATGCGGCGGTTTGCGGATAATTGACGAGCGTCGAAAAACCTTCGCCTCGCGCGAGCTGCCGGCCGACGCCGGCTTGAATCAGCGTCGACTCGTTGGTCGCGCCGCGGAACTGGCTGTGGGACACTTTCAGCGAGAGCACGAGCACCCCGAGCAGCACGGCGGCGAGGCGAACCCAGCGCGCGCCCTCGCCCATCTCGAGCCAGTGAATCAACTCCTGAAAACTGCGCGGACGCGGCATGGGCTAGAACGGTCCCGCCAGCTCGACCACGAAGCAGCGCAGGCGCATCAGTCGATCACGTCGAGTTCCGGCCATTGCGCGATTTTGCGGTGCAGCGTGCGACGGCTGATGCCCATCAATTCGGCGGCCTTCGTGCGGTTGCCACGGGCCTTGATCAACGCTTCGCGGACGAGACGTTTTTCGTTTTCCTCAACGGAGAGCGAAGACCCGGCGGAAGCTGAGGCCGATGACGCGGAGTGCGGGTCGGAGACCTGCCCTCCCCCTGGCGACGGCGCGACGCCGCGATATTTCGGTTCGAGATCGTATTCGCTGAAACTGCCGCCGCGCCGGAGCACGACCGCGTTTTCGGCGAAATTGCGCAGCTCGCGGATGTTTCCCGGCCAGGCATATCGCTGGAGCGTCTGCAGGGCGCCCGGCTCGACGCTGAGCGGCGGCACATTATTTTCCTGCGAGAAGACGTTGATGTAGTGCGAGAGCAGCAGCGGGATGTCTTCGGCGCGGTCGCGCAAGGGCGGCATCGCGATGCGGACGACATTCAGGCGGAAGAAAAGGTCTTCGCGGAATTTCCCCTCGCGGACGAGTTGCTCGAGCGTGCGGTTCGTGGCGGCGACGAGGCGAACGTCGAGGTCGATCGGCTTCGAGCCGCCGACGCGTTCGACGGTCTTCGTCTCGAGGAAGCGCAACAACTTCACCTGCGTCGACGCGGAGATCTCGCCGATTTCGTCGAGAAACAACGTGCCGCCATCGGCCATCTCGAACCGACCGACGCGGCGCTCGGTGGCGCCGGTGAACGAGCCGCGCTCGTGACCGAAGAGCTCACTCTCGAGCAGGTTTTCCGAAAGCGCCGCGCAATGCACCGCGATGAACGGGCCGCGCGCGCGCGGGCTCGATTGATGGATCGCCTGTGCGATCAATTCCTTGCCCGTGCCGGATTCGCCTTCGATCAAGATCGTGGCGCGCGACGGCGCGACGAGTTTCACGCGGTCGATGACTTCCTGCAGTTTCGGCGAATGGCCGATGATGCCTTCGAAGCTGAACTTTTCGTCGAGCCGCTCGTGCAGTTGCTTCACCTCGACCTCGAGCGTGCGGGTTTTCAGCGCGCGCTGGATCAGGACTTCGAGCCGCTCGATGTTGACGGGCTTGGTGAGGAAATCGACGGCGCCGCGTTTCATCGCTTCGACGGCGGTCTCGATGTTGCCGTAGGCGGTCATCATCAAAACGGCGGGACGGTTCGGCAGCGAGAGGGCCTTGTCGATCACCTTGAGCCCGGATTTTCCGGGCATGCGCAGATCGGTGACGACGACGTCGAACGCCTGCGCGTCCATGAGGTTGAAGGCCTCGTCGGCGTTGGCGGCGACGGAGACGTCGTAGTTTTCGGCAAGCGCCTGCTGCAAACCTTCCCGGGTGTGCTTCTCGTCGTCGATGATCAGGACGCTCGGGACCATGGCATTAGGAAGGAGCGCGGGCCGGGAGGCGGGTCAATGGGAAAGAATGGCGCAGGGGCGCGCGGCCAATGAGAGGTGAACCCGACCGTCCTCGTCGGGTTGATCGGATGCCCCTCCAAACCAGCCCGACAAGGACGTTGGGCTCCACCTTCGAGGCGCGCTTAAAAACCCATGCTCGCTCCGCCGTCGACGGGGAGCACGGCGCCGGTGACGAATTTTGCGGCCGGCGATGCAAGATAAACGGCGGCCCAGCCGACGTCGGAAGGATCGCCGAGCTTCGCCATGGGCGTGCGGCTGATGATCTTCATCTTGCGCGTCGGATCGCCTTCGAGGGCTTTGCGCGACATTTCGGTTTCGATCCAGCCGGGAGCGATGGCGTTGACGCGAATGCCGTGGCCCGAGAGCTCCGTCGCCATCGTGCGCAGCATGCCGATCATCGCGGATTTCGCGGCGGCGTAGGCGACGACGAGCGGGATGCCGAAGAGCGACGCCATCGAGGCCATGAAGATGATCGTGCCGTGCTTGCGCTCGATCATGCCGGGGAGCACCGCGCGGCTCAGGGCGTGCGCGCCGAGAATGTGCGTGGTGAGGACCTTTTGGAATTCCTCGGGCGTGGTTTCGATCGCGGGTTTTTTCAGGTGGATGCCGGCGTTGTTCACCAGCGACGTGACGGGGCCGTGCTCGTTGACGAGGCGTTCGATGAACGCCGACGCCTCGTCGACCTTCGTGATGTCGTGGACCATGTAGGCCGCGCCGGAGCCGAGGCTGCCGACGGCGGCGTTGAGTTCGGGCTCGCGACGACCGACGAGAATGACTTTCGCGCCGGCGGCGTGCATGCCTCGGGCGACGGCGAAACCGATCCCTGTGCCTCCGCCGGTGATGAGCACGGTCTGGCCGCGCAAGGAAAAGATGTCCGGGAACGATGCTTGGTTCATGGGAGAAGTCTTTTCGCTTTGCGTGGGGCGGCGCGCAGCGGTGCGGCTCGTCGCCGCAAAACAGTATCGCGTCAGCCGCGTTTGGCGAACGCGTCGACGACCTCGCGGATCGCGCGGGTGTGATCGGGCGTGCTGCCGCAGCACGAGCCGATGATGGCGGCGTCGGCCTCGAGCGCCTCGGGCACGGCTTTCGCCATGTCCGCGGGGAGCTGTTTATAAACGGCCTTCAGGTTTTCGAGAACCGGCAGGCCGGCGTTGGGCTGCACCATGATGGGCAGCGAAGTGCGCGAGCGATATTCGCGCGCGACGCGCGCGGCGCCGACCATGTCCATGCCCGTGCCGCAATTCAGCGCGATGATGTGGGCGCCGCGTTCCGTGGCGAACTCGGCGGCGTCCTCGGGCGAGATGCCCATCATCGTTTTGTAGAACGTGCCATCCATCGACAGATCGTAGGCGAGCGAAGCGATGATCGTCGGCGCGCCGGCGGCCTTCGCGGAATCGATCGCGAGGCCGAGTTCTTCGAGACCGGTCTGCGTTTCGATGATGATCGCGTCGACGCCGCCCTTCACGAGCGCGACGCATTGTTCCTCGAGGGCGGAGCGGGCGTCGGCTTCCGACAATTCGCCGTAGGGTTCGAGCAACGCGCCGAGCGGGCCGACATCGCCGAGCACGTAGCCGGGACGTCCGCCAAACGCTTCGCGCGTGATCTTCGCGCCGGCGGCGTTGAGTTCGGCGAGTTCGGCTTCGTGACCGTGGCGGCGCAGCATGATGCGACTGCCGCCGAAGGTGTTCGTGATGATGCAATCGGCGCCGGCGTCGGCATAGCGCTTCTGGATCGCGAGCACGCGGTCGGGATGCGTGAGATTCCAGGCTTCGCCGCAGCCGCCTTGTTCGAGGCCGGCGAGCATGAGTTGCGTGCCCATCGCGCCGTCGCAAACGAGACGGCGTTCGCGGGCGGCTTCGTGAAGGAGAGGTTTCATGGAGGAAAAGTTAACCGCAAAGATCGCAAAGAGCGCAAAGAAATGATGGTTGGGTCTCTGCGGTCTTTGCGTTCTTTGCGGTTAAATTCAAAGGCCTCGCACATCGGCATCTTCGCTCGTTTCTAAGACTTCGCCGTCGAAGAGAATCGTGCGGGACTTGCGGAGATTGGAGACGGTTTTGAGCGGCGAGTGGCGGGTGAGGATGAAACGCGGGAGGAAGCCGGTTTCGATGCGGCCGAGCTTTTCCTTGTAACGGAGTCGGACGGAGCTGACGCCCGTCGCGGCGTTGATCACCGCGAGCGAGGGCAGGCCGGCGCGCTCCATCAATTCGAGCTCGTAGAAAAAATCCACGCCGTGCGCCACGCCGTAGGAGCCGGCGTCGCTCCCGGCGACGATCGTGACGCCCATCGCATGCGCTTTTGCGAGACTGGCCGCGTGGCGCTCGAGGATGCCGCGGAGATTCGTCTCGATGTCCGGCTCCCATTTCATGATCCCGGCGTGATCGACCTGCTTCTGCACGGGCGCGAAGGTCGGCACCCAGGCGATGTGGCGGTCGCGCAGTTTCGCGAGTTGGTCGTCGCGCAGGAAAAAACCGTGCTCGATCGAATCGACGCCACCGTCGATCGCCCGATCGATGCCAACGTCGCCCGACGCGTGCGCGAAGGTTTGCCGGTTGAACGATTTTGAAACGGCGACGATTTCGGCGACTTCCTCCGTCGTCATCTGCGGCTCGGCGGTGACGGCGGCTTTCTTGAAATTGATGATGCCGGTCGGGATGAGCTTGATGCGATCGGCGCCGGCGGCGACGCGCGATTCGACGACAGCGCGCAGCGAAGCGTGATTTTCGATCGCGTCGGCCATGAACGATCCGTAGCGGCCCTTGTGGTGGATGGCCGCGCCGGGGCTTTCCAGGTAAGGCATGAGCGGACGCGAGCCGTTGCCCGTCGCGTAGAGTTTGCTGAGCGCGAGGCCGACGCCGTCCTTGTCGCCGGCGTCGCGCACGCCGGCGATGCCGTAGCGGGCGAGTTTCGGGAGCCGCTCCTTCGCGAGCGCGAGGAGTCGGTCGGGCGTTTGTTGAAGGTAGGCGGCGCGCTGGTCGGCGTTGAGCTCACCACCCTCGAGAAACAAATGCGCGTGCGCTTCGATCAAGCCGGGGAGAAGCGTGGCGTCGGGCGCGGAAACATCGGGCGTGGTTTGGCCGGCGCGGAGAACTTCGCGCGGCGGCGTGCGGCCGTCGACGCCGACGAAGAGGATTTTCGTGCTGTTATAGACGACGTGGGCGTCGCGACACGGCTGCGTGCTCGTGCCGTCGAGGAGCGTGCCGAGGTGAAGCCAAACGGGGCCGGCGCGGGTTGAGAGACGATCGGAAGTCAAAGGTGAGGAGGACGCTTTCATCAGTCTCGCGCGCCGGAAGCTTCAAGGACCAAGCTCCAAGCTCCAGTGAAGCACCAAATCTCAAAATCCAATTGGAGCTTGGTCATTGAAAATTCCCTGGAGCTTGGATGTTGGTCCTTGGAGCTTCCCGCCGATTTCAATCGGCGGGCGCCTCCTCGGCGCAGATCGCCATGATCGCTTCGGCCTGGCGGAAGCCGGCGGTTTCCTGCGTCTCGCCGTCCTGCGCGCGGCCTTGCTCGAGCGCCTCGCGGAGTTTGGCGACCATCGGATGGTCAGACGGCAACGGGCCGGGAGATTTTTCGGGATTCGCGAGCGCGAAATCCAGGCCGTGCTCGCTCGCGAGCGTGAGGTAGGCGTTTTCGAGTTGTTCGCGCACACCCTTCGGCGTGCCCCAGGCGAAATTCGAAAGGCCAACAATAAAGTGAACGCCTTTGAGATCGGGGTCGGCATTGATCTTCTTCATCGCGTCGAGGCCGATGTTGACAAGGCCGTAGGTGTCGGCGCCGACCGGCGCGAGGCCGGGATCGATGATGATCTGGTCGAGGCGGCGGCCGGCTTTCGTGACGAGGAGTTCGACGAAGTGCCTGGCGGCGCGGTAGGAGTCGTCGGGGTTGAGACACTGCGACGTGCCGCCGTCGACGAAATGCTCGGAGGCCATCACGACGACGTTGGTGTCGTAGTCGCGGACGAGCGCGATCATGTCGTCGAGCCGTTCGCGCGAGGCGGCGACGGAGTTGAGGATCGGCGGGCCGCTCTTCGCGCGATCATAATGTTTCAACGCGACCTCGTGATAAAGCACGGACGGATTATCGAAGCTGATCGGGACGCTCGTGACGTCCTGGATCGCGGAAATCACGTCGGGCAAAAACGACAGCATTTCGTCCATCTTCACCTGGATGCGCGCGGTGCCGTCGAGGTTGAGCGTGAGGTAGCTGACGCCGAGGTCGGACTGGATCTTCGCGAGATTCTGATAACCGGCGACATCGCGCGCGGTGAACGCGTTGCGAGCGCGGGCGTAGGAGTTGTTGATCAGTTCGCCGATGATATGAAGTTTGCGGTCAGACATGGGGTGTGGGTGTGGTGGGCGCGGCGGCGGGTGGTGAGAGCGCCGGCTTGGGTTTGGAAAAATGATCGCGGCCGAGCCAGGTGTTGGCCCACGACGACGTGCGGCGGAGGCTCTGATCCTGCACGACCGGCGCGTGATCGACGAGGTGCTGCTCGCGTCCGTCGCCGTCGGCCTTCAACCGCTCGTAGGCGCGCAGCCAGATGCAGTCGGGATAGCCGTCGACTTCGCAGCGTCCGTCGCGCGTGCCGCCGCAGGGGCCGTTGCGCTGGTTTTTCGCGCACTGCGATTCGGGGCAGAGATACGCGATTTCGGGCAGCGAGCAGTCACCGCAGTCCTTGCAGTCGAACATCGCCACCTTGCTCGCATGCTCGAGGGCGCGCATGAGCTTCGGACCCTGCATCGGATCTTCGGCGTTCGCGCACATCCGCGTGCCGAGGCGGCTGAGCACGGTGCCGGGCGTAAACATCGCGGCATGCGTCCACTTCGAAAATTGGTAAACGAGGCTGGTGTGCTTCGAGCGCAGATCGGGCGCGGGCGCGCGGCGCGCGGGATCGGCGAGACCAGTGCCGGGCTGTTCGGCGAAGAAGAAGAATTCGCCGGCGCGCGAGTAGGAGATTTCGCGCGCGAACTGCTTCCAATCATCGGGCGCGAACGAGCGCTCGATCTTCCGGATGCGATCGATCGCCGCGAAGGTGTGCACGCCGCCGAGATATGCGCCGCGAAAACCGAGTCCGCGGTAAATCGCGATTTGCTTGGCCGCGAATTCGGCGAAGAACGCGGCGCCTTTGTCGGGGCCTTTCGCGTGGCGCGAGCAGAGTTCGAACAGTTCTTTGCTCACGACGACGCCGGGGATGCGGCCCTCGTGGAAGATTTCGGCGACGCGGCCGCTGAGCAGATAAACGTTTCCGATCAGCGGCACGTGGCCCATGCCGTGCGCGCGCATGTAGGCAAGCAGCTCGCTCTTCTTGCGGGCGTCGAAGCCGATCTGGTTGATGATGAAACGAGCGCCGCTCGCGACCTTGGCGGCGAGCTTGGCGTATTGCGGCATCACCTCGCCCTCGCGGAGCTTGAAATTCGTGGTGACGGCGCCGACGAGGAAATTGGTTTTTTCGAACAGCGCGCGTTTGCCGCTGCCGTAGACCTCGTTCGGATCGAGGCCCTGGTTCATCTGCGACAACATCGAGATGAGCCCGACCGAATCGATGTCGAAGACCGGCTTCGCCGTGCCGCCGGCGCCGGCGACGGGATAATCGCCGGTCATCGCGAGGATGTTGTTGAAGCCTTCGCTGTGCAGCAGCCAGGCCTCGCTCTCGAGTCCGTTGCGATTGAGATCCTTGCAGGTGAGGTGGATCACGACCTCCTTGCCGGCGTAGAGGATCGGTTTGCCGAGGGCGGTGGGCGCGAGCTGAGGATTGCCGCCGGCGTTGTCGGTGATCGAGATCCAGTCGATGTCCGGACACGCGATGAGATCGTTGGCGAACGCGCGCGCTTTCAGCGCGCTGCGCTCGCCCATGCCGCCGCGAACGGAGACCAGCTCGGTGCCAAGGAGGAACCGGGAGGAAGTCTCGAGGTTTTCGCGAAGCGTCAGCATGCGAAAACCAACGCCCGCCAAGCTGTCAGTTTGACCGTCGCGACAAATCCGCTCGTTCGAACACCTGCGGTGTTCGCGCTCCTGGATTCTTCGCTTCGCTCAGAATGACAGCAGGGGGGCATGCCGGATTACCTCAGCGGCAGCGCGAACACGGTCGCGCTGAGCGCGGGCACACGCAGTGCCGTGGCGGAGACGTTCTTCGTTTCCACGATGTCGACGACGCGCGGCTTTCCGGGCGCGTTGTGCACGGTGGGCTCCGCGCCGGCGATATGCCAGCGGGTCCCCTGCCCGGCCAGTGCGGCGCTCGCGAGATCGAGCTTCAGTTCAACTTCCTCATTGGTCGGATTGACGATGCCGACGGTGAGCGTTTTGCCGTCTTTCGACAGCGCGGCCGCGACGTCGCGATCGCCGAAATCGTCGGCGAGCACGAGCGGGGTTTCGCCGAATTTCGCCCGATACAATTGCAGCACGAGGCCGGTCGTCTCCATCTCGGCGGCGGTCCGCGAGGTCTTGATCGCGCCGATGACATTCACGGTCTGGGCGTAATGCGCCATGTGGATGAGATCGCTGTGGCGGAAGAATTCATGGAGGCCCGCGGCGATGCCGAGGCCGTCCTGCAGTTCGTAGACGCTGCCGAGCTCGCCATAGGCGTATTCGCGGTGCCAGTAGTTCCACTCGTCCATCGCGATCGGAACGATGCGGCCCTTCAGGTTGGGCAGGCTGGCCTGGAGCTTGCGGTGGCCTTCGGCTTTATCGCGGATGGCTTTGCGAACCAGGCCGGTGTGCGTGACGACGTCGGTGCGGCCGGACTGGTTCCACGGCACGCGGCCGACGTAGAAATGTTCGGACAGATACGTCATGTGCTCGGCGCATTCCTCGAGCATGATGTGGGAGCAGGTCTTGCCGGACTTCGCCTGGGCCGGGTCGTGATCCTTGTTGATCGTGGTGAGATCGCCGACGGCGACGAGCTCGAGCGAGGGATCCACCTTCCACATGTATTCGGCGACTTGATTATGCTTCAGCGTGTAGTGCTGCATCTGCATGAACCCGAGTTGCCAGGGACCGAACATCTCGTTGCCGACGCACCAGTATTTGACGTGGTAAGGCTCGGGATTGCCGTTTTTCGCGCGCCAGCCGCCGCCGACGGTGTCGGCGCCGCGGTTCGTGTATTCCACCCACTGGGCGGCGGAGTAAGCGTCGCCGAAGCCGGTGTTGGCGGCGATCATGGGTTCGGTGCCGATCTCGCGGCAGAAAACGATGAACTCATCGGTGCCGAAGTCGTTGTGCTCGACGCCGGTCCAGGCGGGATTCTTGCGGGGCGGGCGACGGTCGCGGTCGCCGATGCCGTCGCGCCAGTCGTAGCCGCTGACGAAGTTGCCGCCCGGCCAGCGGTAAACGGACCCGTTGAGCTGTTTCAGGAGCGCGAGCGTGTCGCGGCGCATGCCTTTGAGATTGTCCGAAGGCATGAGCGAAGGGGGGCCGAGGAGGACGTCGCCACCGGTGACGCGGAGCTCGAGCATCGCGCCTTTCTCAGTGCCGGCCTTGGGCGTGAGGGCGAAGGTCTGCTTACCGTAATCGTTGCCGGTAAACGCGAGCTTCGTGGACGCGCGGTCGTTGGCGCCGTCGCCCCACACGAGCGTGACTTCGATCTCGGCGTTGCCGGAAAGCGGTTTGGCCCAGACGTAGCCATCGTAGCGCAGGCCGCCCTTTACGCCGAGGTCGCGTTGACGGAGCCCGGCGCCGGCGTTCACGCGCGGCGAGTGTTTGCCGACGAATGCGCCTTCCTCGACCATCGTGACCGCGGACGCATCGCCGATGATCTGCCAGGGCGAGCCGCCCACCACGGGAAAGGCGCCACCAATCAGCTGGCCGGGAAAATCGGCGTTTTCGATTTCGCGGTAGGGCGCGTAGTCGGCGGTGATGGGGAAGTAGAATTTCCGGTCTTCGAGGATCTCGGCCCAGATGCCGCCGTAGATGCAGCGGCCCATGTGCTCGATGAACTGGCCATAGATGAACGGATTGATGGGCGCACCGGTTTTTGCGGTGTCGATCTTGACCTCGAGGGACGCGGCGGAACACGCGGCGGCCCAGGTGAGCGCGATCAGACAAATCAGACGACGCAGGGGTTGGGGAGTATTCATGCGGGGCGGGTTCTAGGTTACGAGCGGATGGTGGCGGCTGCGACGTTTCATGACCGTCACCCTGTGAACGCGAGGCGGCGCGGCACGTCGCCCGTGATTATCCAGCGGTGGCTTCGAGTTCCTTCTGGAGCGAGGCGATCACGTCCTTGGGCGCGCCCTCGCGCTCGAGCTCGTCGCCCCAGCGGAGTTGCGCGATGTAGTCGTCGCCCTTGGTGAAACCCAGACGCTGGGCCTGCGCGTCGATGCG
>JAEZAD010000009.1 GCA_023430565.1 Verrucomicrobiota bacterium | reverse complement strand
TCACACACACCGCGTTGAAGGCCGCCGCCGACTCGGTCGCCATCTATGGCTTCGACGACGACACGTTCGAACTCTCCGCGGAAGACATTACGTTCGAGCTGAATCGTTCGAACAACCCGCTCGGCGCCGTGATCAATTACGCCACGAGCTTCCCCGCGGAAACCGGGCCTCCGAGTAAACCCGCAGGCCTCGTGGTGCGCACCGGCGGCGACGATGTGGTGATCGATTTCACCTCCGCGCGCCTGGGAGGCACCGTCAACGACGCCACGCTGAATATCGGCGGCTTTGTCTATGCGAAGGCGGACATTGCCTTCTCGCAAGGAGAGCGGGCCAACGTCGATATCAACCTCGGAACCCTCGGCACGCTCTCCGATGTGCCCGTCAATACGATGTATTTGGCGGTGCAGAACGCGAACGCGTTCGTGGGTCTGAATGGCCCGTATTGGAATGACTTGGACGACGACGGCAATGTCGACGCCGGCGAAACCAGCGAGGAAGCGCTGGGCTTCTCGGTCACCGACCTCGATTTCGCGATGGTCTTGATGAAGACCGTCGTCGGCGACCAATCCTACCTCGCGGTCAAAGCCTCGGCCAACGGCATCGGTATCGTTGGTTTCGATCCCGACTTCTTCGACCTCACCGTCCAGGACGTCGCCGTCGAAATCAACATGGGCCCGACCGGCAGCTACGTGGACTTCGCGGCGAGCTTCCCGGCGGAAGATGGCGATCCTGCCGGTTACGCGATCGAGGTCGGTGGCGATACCGTTCGTTTCGACTTCGACTCGAATCGCATCATGGCGCGCACCGGTTTTGCTCGGTTGACGCTCTCGCAATTTGTCAGCGTGCAGGGTTCGTTCGCGTTCGAGAAGCAGACGATCACGGCCGTTAACTTCAAGGGACCTGGCCTAAATGTCACCGTCGGCGCCGAAGTGCTGACGGTCTCGGCGAGCAACGTCTATGCGTTCGCCGGTATCGGCGGGCCTTACTGGCACCCGAACGCCGACGATATCAACGACCACGTCGCCACCGGCGCGCTCGGTCTCGCCATCGGTGATCTCGACTTCGCGCTGGCCATCGTGACGCCGACCCTCGGCGGCGTCGTGAACATGAGCGGGATGCAGTTCTACGGATTCAAGGGCCACGTCGGTTCCGCCGAACTCGTCGGTGCGATCGACATTCCCGGACTCGGCCGCTTCGATATCACCGACTGGATTTCGCTCGCCGCGCTCGACATCGATATCGGCCTCAACTTCGGCAAGCTGCCCGGCTTCTACGTCGACTTCTCCGGGCTTGATCTCGATTTCAACCTGCCGGATCTCGATCTCTCGATCGACATGCCCGACCTGTCGCTCGATCTGAGCATCGACCTCGGCACGCTCGGCCTGCTCAGCCTGTTCGAAATCGAGGCGAGCTTCGATTTCAGCATCTCGCTCGAATTCCCCGGCTTCCTCGACCTGGACCTGAGCGGTCTCGGCGACATCGAATTCCCCGACGCGCTCGGCTTCCTGAAGGGCGCTTTCGATTTCCTTTCCGAACTCGACCTCTCGATCGGCTTCGATCCGGACTTCGGCTTCTCGCTGACCGGTCTCCTCGAGATTCCGAACATCACGCTCAATCTCGGCGACTTCGTTTACATCCAGGGCGACTTCGCCGTGAAGTTCGGCGATCGTCACGAGGTTGACGTTGTCACCGGTTTCCCGTCTGCGCTCAGCGGCGCGGCGGGCGCAGCACTCGATGCGATTCTCGATCAGATCGTCGACCTGCCGGCGATGTTGAAGCCGGACTTTGCCGAGGACCTGAAGACTCTCGACAACCTCGCCGTTCGCGCGATCACCCTCGGCGCCTCGAACGTCAGCGTCTTCGTTGGCTACGGCACGCCAGACTTTACCAAGTCTTTCGCCGAGCAGGACCTCATCGGCTTCGGCATGCGCAATGTCGACGTCGCCTTCGGTATCTTCGATCCGGAGACCGTGCTCGGCATCGAAGTGCCGCGCATGTATGCGCTCCAGATCACCGCCGACGAAGTCGGCGTCTACGGCTTTGGCGATTGGTTCACGGTTCGCGCGGAAGGCATCACGGTAAACGTCAACTACGGCAGCGAGTGGAATTTCTCCGCCGGCGCGGGCTGGCGCCCCGTCATCGACTTCGCGCACAGCTTCCCGGCCGCCGGCGAAACACCCGCCGGCCTGAAGATTGAAACGGGCGGCGATCCGGTTTACCTCAATCTCGACGGTCAGGAACGCATCGGGCTCTCCGTCGAATACGCCGAAATCCGACTCGCGAGCTTCGTCGAGATCTACGGCTCCTTCGCCTTCGAAAAGGGCCCGCGCTACGACCTCGATATGAAGACCGGCATCAGTGCCGATCTTTCGGACGCGCTCGGGATTCCGACCGGCTTCAACGACATCGAGATGGCCTCGCTCACGATTGGCGCGACGAACGTCCGCGCCTTCGTTGGGCTGAGCAATGGTCGCGCCTGGCTGCCGGCGACACCGAACGGCCGCGTCGACGACGACGCCACCCTCAGCGACGAGGCCATCGGCTTCGCGATCGACGACTTCAACTTCGCGCTCGCGATCTTCAAGCCCACTGTCTTCCCGCAGCAGATCGAGCAATACGCACCGAAATTCTACGCACTAAAGGCGACCGCTAACCAGATCGGCTTCGTCGGTGGTGGCGACATCTTCAAGCTCGAGGCGAATGACGTCGAAGTCGCGGTCAACGGCAGCTCGATCTCGAATCCGATCCAGCCCTACATCGATTTTGGGGCGAGTTTCACGGCCGAAGCGCCCGGCACCGATTCCGACAACGATGGCCGTCTCGGCGAGCCCGCCGGCTTCCAGGTCAACACCGGCGGCGATCCCATCTACCTCGATTTCGATTCGGCGCTGATGAAGTTCGAGACCTCGTTCGCCGAGCTGCAGATCGCGGAGTTCATCTACGTTGCGGGCTCGTTCGCGTTCGTGAAGGGCCCGACCCACACCGTCACGGTCAACAGCGGCACCGGCCAGACTTACACAAACGAAGTCGAATTTCTCACCATCGGCGCCTCCAACGTTTACGCCTTTGTCGGACTCGACGGCCCGTATC
>JAEZAD010000362.1 GCA_023430565.1 Verrucomicrobiota bacterium | reverse complement strand
CTGATCGAGAAGGCGGTCGCGGTGCAGACGTTTCGGGAGGATCGCGATGACGAGACGGAGTTCGTGACGATTTCGTATTGGGAAAGCGCCGAGGCGATGAGCGCGTTTACGGGCGGCGATCCGACGGAGATTCACCACCTGCCGCGCGATTCAGAGTTTCTCGTCGAGCTGCCGGAGCGGGTGCAGATTCTGCGGCTAAGGCATTCGCATGGATGGGCGCTTGCGGTGGAAACGTGATCGAACGAGGGAGCATCCACTCGCTCACGCTCGTAGCTACGGGACGCGCGGAAGGCGCTAAATGGGGGTTCGGCCGAGGATGGCTTCGCCGCGGGGGCGGGTCGGGGGAGCGGAGGTGGCGTCTTCGGCGGTGATGAGAAAGTGGACGGGCGCGGATACGGGAGTCGTGGCGGGGTCGAGGGAGAAGAAATAGAGGCCGCGCGAGGTGGCGGAGGGGAGGCTGCCGGCGTCGAGCGCGCGGCCGGTGGCGGTGTCGACGAGCCAGAGGTGGTAGCGTTTGCCGGCGGGTTGAGACGGGAGTTGTTGCACGGCGATGAAGCCCTGGCGCGTGGCGGGGTCGAAGAGCGCGTAGGCGTGGCGTTCGCCGGTGGCGGCGGAGGCGTGCGGGAGTTTTTCGGGTCGGGTCCAAAACTGCTCGGCGAGGGTGGCGAGCTGGACGAAACGGGCGTCGGCGCCGGCGGACGCGTCGTGCAGGGGAAGTTCGGTGACGGTGTTGCGCTGCGGATCGAGGCCGACGATGAGCACGACGGGACGGGTGTCGGCGGCGCGCTGGCGATCGAGGTAGAAGAAAGTTGCGGCGCCGAGGGCGATGGCGGCGGCAGCGGGGAGGATCCAGCGGGTGAAAGCGTGATGGATGACGACGGCGCGCGACGGGGCGGAGGGAGCGCGAGCGCGCTCGCGGCCTGCGGGCGAGGAGGTTTCGAGTTGGGATTCGATGCGGGCGAGGAGGTCGGCGGGCGGGGTGTGTGGCGGGAGCGAGCGGACGCGTTGCTCGATGGTGAGCTCCAGGGAGTGGACGAAGGCGGCGAGCGCGGGGTCGTGTGCGAGGCGGGCCGCGAAGGCGGCGCGGTCGGCGGGCTCGAGCTGGTCGAGGACGTAGAGGGTGGCGAATTCTTCGTCGAGGGGAATCATGACGCGGCGGGATTGAGGGTGTCGCGGAGCTGGAGAAGACCGCGACGGATCCAGGTTTTCACGGTGCCGACGGGTTGACGGATTTTTTCGGCGATCTGCGGGTGTGAGAGGCCGGAGAAGAGCGCGAGGTCGAGCGCGCGGCGCTGCAGGTCGGGCAAGGTGGCGAGGGCGTCGCGGAGCCGGGCGGTGTCGTCGTGATGTTCGGCGGAGCGGCGGGCGGTTTCCGGCGTGGGAAGGTCGAGGGGCGAGTCGGGATCGGAAAGCGAATCGGCGTGGGGACGGCGGGCGGATTTGCGGAGTTGGTCGATGCAGGTGCGGCGCGCGATGGTGAGGGCCCAGGTGAAGGGGCGGGCTTTTTGCGGATCGAAGGAAGCGGCGTTGCGCCAAAGTTTGAGGAATGTGTCCTGGAGCGCTTCCTCGGCGGCGCCGGTGTCGTGGAGCATGCGAACGGCGACCGAGAAGAGCGGGCCGCTGTAGCGGGCGTAGAGATCGCGAAAGGCGGCGCGGTCGCCCGCGGCGATGCGGACGACCAGGCGGGCGTCCTCGGTGGCGCGATCGTCGAACGTTGCCGGTGGCGCGGACACGGCGGGTGGCGAGGTTAGTTTGACGCGGCGGGGGGGGAGAGGACCGTTTCGATTTTCCTGGCCACGTTGGCGGCGGCGGCGCGCACGACGTCGTCGAGCACATCGCTCGTGTTGCGGCCGGCGCGGGGATAGTCGCGATGGGTGATGACGCCGAAATCGTGTTTGGTGCCGCGTTCGTAGAGGGTCATCCAGGCGCGGAAGGTGAGGTCTCCCGACGTTTCCTCGCGGATGGGCTGAAGGAAGACGCGCAGTTCAAGATCGAATTCGGGCTGGTTGGCGCCGAAGCGCTCGACTTCGATTTTGACCGGCCATTTGCGGGCTTCGAAGACGTCGGTGAAGACGCGGGCGACGCGGTGAAAGAACTCGTCGTTGCCGGGATTGCGCTCGACGGGTTCGACGACGGTCACCGTCAGGGTGCGGCGGGTGTCGTCGGCGGGCGCGGACTTCGTGTCGGCGGCGATGAGGGCTGAAGCGGACGCGAGGAGGGAGAGAAGAAGGAGGGGGAGTAAGGTGCGACGTTTCATGTTATTCAATTATACGCGGGGGTGATGGCGGCGGATTCAGCTTGGGAAACCTGGTTCACCGAAGGTAACCGAGAAAACGAGGAAGGATCGGGGGGGGAGGTGAATTACGGAGGCACAGAGTCGGGAAAAAGAAAAGGCCCGCTCGGAGGAGCGGGCCGGGGGGAAGAGAGCGGATCGGAGATCCGACCTGCTGAGGAGGGAGTTACGGAGCGGTGGGGGCGGGAGGTTCGGCGCCGGTTTCTTCGGGGGTTTCGACGATGCGGGCGATGCCGAGGAGTTTGTCGCCGGGTTGGAGGTTGACGAGGCGGACGCCTTTGGCGCCGCGGCCGGTTTCGCGGATCGTGTTTACGGGGCAACGCACGCTCTGGCCCTTCGCGGTGAGGAGCATGACCTCGTCGGTTTCGCGGACGCTGAGCGCGCCGGCGACGTTGACGGAGCCGTCTTCGGGGAGGTCGATCGCGATGACGCCGGTGCCGCCACGGCGAATGAGGCGGTAGTCTTCGAAGGGCGTGCGCTTGCCGATGCCGTCCTCGCGGGCGACGAGCAGGCGGGCTTCCGGGTCGCCGACCTCGATGGCCTGGAGGTAGTCGTCGGGTTTTTTGAAGCGGATGCCGGTGACGCCGGCGGCGACGCGGCCCATGGCGCGGAGGCCTTCGCGGGGGCCGGCTTCGGCGACGGCGCCTTCGATTTCGATCGGCGGTGTTGAATCCGTGGATACGGCATCGGTTTCCTCGGCGGCGGCGGCGCCTTCGAAGAAGCGGACGGCCTGGCCCTTGTGGGAAACGAGGACGATTTCGTTGGCGCCGTTCGTAAGAATGCAGCCGATGATGTCGTCGCCCTCGTTGAGGCGGATGCCGCGGATGCCGCCTTCGCGGGTGGCTGACTCGTATTCGACGAGGGCGGTTTTCTTGATGAGGCCCTGCTTGGTGGCCATGACGACGAAGCGATCGGGCCCGAAGTCCTTCACGCAGATCATGGCGGCGATCTTTTCCTTTTCGGTGAGGCGGAGGAGGGAGGCGACGGATTTGCCCTTCGAGGCGCGGGTGCCTTCGGGGACGTCGTAGACCTTTTTCGCGTGGCACTGGCCGGTGCTCGTGAAGAAGAGGATGTAGTCGTGCGTGGAGGCGGTGAAGAGGTTCTCCACGAAATCCTCCTCGTAGGTTTCGGCGCCGATGACGCCCTTGCCGCCGCGTTTCTGGGAGCGGTATTCGGCGACGGGCGTGCGTTTGATGAAGCCGAGGTGGGAGACGGTGATGACGCAGCCCTCGTTGGGGATGACGTCTTCCATGCGGAATTCACCGGCGGCGCCGATGATTTCCGTGCGGCGGGGCGAGGAGTATTTCGCCTTCATTTCGCCGAGCTCCTGTTTGATCACGCCGAGGAGTTTCGGTTCGGACTCGAGGATGCTGCGGAGCTCCTCGATGAGAATCATGAGCTCGGCGTATTCGGCTTCGATCTTGCCGCGTTCGAGGCCGGTGAGCTGGTAGAGGCGGAGTTCGAGGATGGCGTCGGTCTGGCGCTCGGAGAGCGGGTATTTGGCCATCAAGCGCACCTTGGCTTCCTCGCGGTTTTGCGAGGCGCGGATGATGCGGACGAAGTCGTCGAGGTTGTCGAGGGCGATGATGTAGCCCTCGAGAATGTGGGCTCGGTCGAGGGCTCGTTGGAGGCGATACTTCGTGCGGCGGGTGACGACATCGCGGCGGTGCTCGATGTAGCACTCGATGAGCTCCTTGATGTTCATCTGCTTCGGCCGGCGCTTGTCGAGGGCGAGGAGCGTGACGCCGAAGGAGGATTCGAGGGCGGTTTTCTGGAAGAGCTGGTTGATGACGACCTTCGCCTGCTCGCCGCGTTTGAGCTCGACGACGATGCGGGTGTTTTCGTCGGACTCGTCGCGGAGGTCGCGGATGCCGTCGATTTCCTTGTCGGAAACGAGTTCGGCGATGCGCGTGACGAGCGTGGCGCGGTTCACGTTATACGGGATTTCCGTGATAACGATCTGCTCCATGCCGCCCTTCAGTTCCTCGGTGTGGGCTTTGCCGCGGGTGCGGACGATGCCCTTGCCGGTTTTCAGATAACTGAGGATGCCTTCGCGGCCGGAGATGACGCCGCCGGTGGGGAAGTCGGGGCCTTTGACGATGGTGCAGAGTTCGTCGACGGAGATGCCGGGCTTGTCGATGATGGCGCAGGTGGCGTCGATGATCTCGTCGAGGTTGTGCGGCGGGATGTTCGTCGTCATGCCGACGGCGATGCCCGTGGAGCCGTTCATCAACAGATTCGGGAGCGCGGAGGGAAGGACGGTCGGCTCGGTGGTCGATTCCTTGTAGTTGGGCGCGAAGTCGACGGTATCCTCCTCGATGTCGCGGAGGAGGTCTTCGGCGATTTCGTTGAGGCGGGCTTCGGTGTAGCGGTAGGCGGCGGGGGGGTCGCCGTCGACGGAGCCGAAGTTGCCTTGGGGATCGATGAGCGGGTAGCGCATGACCCAGGGCTGGGCCATGCGGACGAGGGTGTCGTAGACGGAGGAGTCGCCGTGCGGGTGGTAGTTTTTCAGCACTTCGCCGACGACGCCGGCGCATTTGTCGAAGGGGCGGTTGTGCAGCAGGCCTTCGCGGAGCATCGCGTAGAGGACGCGGCGCTGGACGGGCTTCAGGCCGTCGCGGGCATCGGGCAGCGCGCGGCTGATGATGACGGACATCGAGTAATCGATGTAGGCCGTCTGCATGATGTCCGTGATGTTGGCGGAGGAGAGTTTTTCGCTCGCTGTATACATTCGGGAAAGGGGCTGGAGAAGGGAGGCGTTTGGTTAAGCGCGAAGACGCGAAGGAGGCGAAGATTCGCGAAGGATCGGAAAATTAAGCGCGAAGGCGCGAAGGAGGCGAAGATTCGCGAAGGGGGGAAGAGTCGGTTTGGAAATCGAGATTCAGAACGCGATGGAGGCCGTCTTTCAGGAGCGGGACATTGAAGTTGATGAGGAGCCCGAGCGGCAGGTGACGGAGACGAAGATAGGTCGTGAGCTGAACCCGATGGATCGGCTGAATCGCTTCGACGGCTTTGAGCTCGATGAGGAGTTGTTGGTCGACGAGCAGGTCGATGCGGTAAGCCTTGGGAATGGTGTGACCGCGATACGTGATGGGCAGGAGTTGCTCGGTTTGGGTGTCGTGGCCGCGCGATGTCAGCTCGATGCCCAGGCATTCACGATAGGCATTCTCCAGCAGGCCCGGGCCGAAGGCGCGATGGACCGCCAACGCGGCATCCACCGCATCTGCGGCGATGGCTTCAACCCGATCTGGAACAACGACCCTGGCCATTTCTTTGCGAACCTTGGCGGCTCTTTGCGGCTTCGCGCTTAACTCAAACGTCCAGGTATTGGACGTTGAGGGCGTTGTCTTCGATGAATTGGCGGCGGGGGGGGACTTCGTCGCCCATCAGCAGCGTGAAGAGGGCGTCGGCTTTGGCGGCGTCGTTGATCGAGACTTTGAGGAGGCGGCGCTTTTCGGGGTCCATGGTGGTCTCGAAGAGCTGCTTCGGGTTCATTTCGCCGAGGCCCTTGTAGCGCTGAATCGAGAGACCCTTGCGGCCGTTGGTGCGGATCGTGGTGACGATTTCGAGGGGAGAGCGGAGCTCGATCGTGTTCTCGGATTTCTGGCCGGGATTTTCGGTGATCGTGTAGCGCGGGTCCTCGGTGGGGCTGAAGCGGGCGATCTCGAGGCCGGTGGCGGCGATCGCTTTCAGGAGCTTCGCCATTTCGGTGCTTTCGTAGATTTCGTGGAGGGTGACGCGCTTGACGGGGCCGGTGGGTTTTTTCGGCTCCTTCGGCTCGCTGGCGCTCGCCGTGACGGCCTCTCCGTTGGCGGGTTCGGTTTGTTCGGAGACATCGGCGTCGAGGCCGTGCGATTGGACGAAGGCGGCGCGGGCCATCTCGTCGCGGAGGAATTCGTGGCTCTCCTTGTTGCCCTCGCGGATGCGGGCGATGTAGCGCGGGAGGGCGTGCGTGGCGGGGTCGTGCTGGTCGAGGTATTCGGCGAGGGGGGCGCCGTAGCGGGTGACGCCGCTGCCGAGCTTTTCGAGGGCGGCGAGGTTTTCGACGATCTGATCGATTTGGGCGGGGGCGAAGACGTGCTGGTCTTTCAGGCGGGTGAGCACGACGTCTTCGGAGCCGAGCTCGAGGAGGATGCGGTTGAGCTGTTCGTCGTTGTCGACGTATTGCTCGCGTTTCTTGCGCTTGATTTTGTAGAGCGGCGGCTGGGCGATGTAGACGAAGCCGCGATCGAGCAGGCCGCGCATCTGACGGTAGAGGAACGTCAACAGCAGGGTGCGGATGTGCGAGCCGTCGACGTCGGCATCCGTCATGATGATGATCTTGTGGTAGCGCGCCTTGTTGGCGTCGAAGGCACCGTCGCCCTCGTGGTCGCCGATGCCGGTGCCGAAGGCGGTGATGAGGGTGCGGATTTCCTCGTTGGCGAGGACCTTGTCGATGCGGGCTTTCTCGACGTTGATGACCTTGCCGCGGAGCGGGAGGATGGCTTGGTAGCGGCGGTCGCGGCCCTGTTTGGCGGAGCCGCCGGCGGAGTCGCCCTCGACGATGTAGAGTTCGGTGAGGGACGGATCGCGTTCGGAGCAGTCGGCGAGTTTGCCGGGGAGGCCGCCGCCGGAGAGGGCGCCTTTGCGGACGGTTTCGCGGGCTTTGCGGGCGGCTTCGCGGGCGCGGGCGGCGTTGAGGGATTTATCGACGATGCGTTTGGCGATGCCGGGGTTGGCGCTGAAGGTGAACATCAGGCCCTCGTAGGCGACGGAGCCGACGATGCTTTCGACTTCGGGCGAGAGGAGTTTGACCTTGGTCTGCGATTCGAACTTGGGGTCGCTGTGTTTGATGGAGATGACGGCGGCGAGGCCTTCGCGGACGTCGTCGCCGGTGATCTGGGGGTCCTTGTCCTTGAGGAGATTGTTGGCCTTGGCGTGCTGGTTGATGGCGCGGGTGAGGGCGCTGCGGAAGCCGGAGAGGTGGGTGCCGCCGTCGGGGTTGTGAATGGTGTTGGTGTAGCAGAGGACCTGGTCGTTGTAGGAGTCGTTGTATTGCAGGACGACGTCGACGTGGACCTCGATGGATTTGTCCTCGAGCTGCTGGGTGGTCTCCTTGTGGAAGGCGATGGGCTTCGGGTGGAGGGCTTCCTTGCCCTGATTGAGCTGCTTCACGAATTCCTCGATGCCGTCCTTGTAGAAGAAGCGTTCGGTGAGGGCGACGGCGGGGCGTTCGTCGGTGAAGACGATTTCGAGGCCGGAGTTGAGGAAGGCGAGTTCGCGGAGGCGCTGGGCGATGCGGTCGGATTTGAAGACGGTGGTTTCCTGGAAGATTTCCTTGTCGGGCTTGAAGGTGATGAGCGTGCCGGTGCCCTTGGCTTTGCCGATGACCTCGAGTTTGCGGACGGTCTGGCCGCGCTCGAATTTCATGTGGTGGACCTGCTGGTTGCGGGAGACCTCGACCTCGAACCATTCGGAGACGGCGTTGACGCATTTGGCGCCGACGCCGTGGGTGCCGCCGGAGAATTTGTAGCCGCCCTGGCCGTATTTGCCGCCGGAGTGGAGGGTGGTGAGGACGAGTTCGACGCCGGGGAGGCCGGAGTCCTTGTTGATGTCGACGGGGATGCCGCGGCCGTTGTCGCGGATGGAGATCGAGCCGTCGACGTGGATGGCGACCTCGATCTTCGAGCAGTGGCCGGCGAGGTGTTCGTCGACGGAGTTATCGAGGACTTCGGAGACGCAGTGATGGAGGGCGCGTTCGTCGGTGCCGCCGATATACATGCCGGGCTTTTTCCGGACGGCCTCGAGGCCTTTGAGCTGGCTCAGTTTCGAGGCGTCGTAGCTGTCGCCGATGGGCGGATTTTGCGGAGCGTTTTCGGGGACGGAATCGTCGGCCATGAAGGGTAGTTTGAGAGGGAAAAGGGAAAGAAAAAAACTGCCGTTCCGGGGCGACGCACGCGAGGTTTTTGTTGAGAAAAAACCGACGTAAACGGCCCTTTCTTTTCGCTTTAGGCGGGAGGTTTCGTTTGACCGCTATCCGGGTAGGGGGGCAGGCTCGCGGCGATGCTCACGCCCCTGTTGGAAAAGCTGCTGATTTTGCAGGATCGGGACAGCCGGAAGCGGTCGCTCGAGGCGCAGTTGAAGGCGGTGCCGAAGGAAATCGCGCTGGTGGAGCAGAAGATTGCGGCGGAGAAGGGGGCGATCGAGGCGGCGAAGGCGGAGCTGAATGTGTTGGAGACGAAGAAGAAGCTGATCGAGGGCGAGATCGGTTCGACGGCGGATCGGCTGGCGAAGTATCGGACGCAGCAATCGCAGGTGCGGAAGAACGACGAATATCAGGCGCTCGGGCACGAGATCGAGACGAGCGAGGCGGCGATCGGGAAGCTCGAGGAGCAAGAGCTGGAAGTGATGTATGCGATCGATGAGGCGAAGAAGAAGTTCGTGGCGGCGGAGGGGGTGTTGAAGGCGAACATTTCCGGGCACGAGGGGCGGATCGCGACGTTGCGGGAGCGGGAGAAGAATCTGGGCGCGGAGCTGGCCGAGGCGCAGAAGGAGCTGGCGGCGGTGCGAGAGCCGGTGGGCGAGCCGGCGCTGCGGCTTTACGACCGGATTTCGGCGCGGAACATGCCCGCGGTGGTGGCGATTCACGCGGGGAAGTGCGCGGGGTGTCATTTGAAGGTGTCGAGCGAGGTGGAGTCGGCTTCGCGCGGGAAAGGCGGGGAGACGGGCATGCAGCTCGCGACGTGCGATCAGTGCGGGCGGATCGTGTATTGGGAGGGGTAGAGCAGAGAGTTCAGAGTTGAGGGATGAGAGTTGAGAGCGGGTGAAAGGGGGCGCGCCAAGGCAGGCTTGCGTGGGGGGAGGGGACCCGATTGGGTGGCGGGCTTAGCTTTGGGGCCTGATCGTCGCTCCGTGTTCTTTGATCCCAAGGCGCGGGTAATGCCGCGCTCGTTTAAGGACAATCGGAGAGGAAAGTCCGGACACCACAGGGCAGGATGCCGCACGAGCTTCACGGCAAGTGCGGGCGCTGCGTTTCAAGGCGCGGCGACGGACAGTGTCACAGAAAACAAACCGCCACGCGGGCAACTGCGAGGTAAGGGTGAAAAGGTGGGGTAAGAGCCCACCGCGTCGTCAGCGATGGCGGCGGCACGAAAAACCCCGTCTGGTGCAAGGCAAAATAGGCGGCTGGGCGGCCCGTCCAATAGCCGCGGGTATGCTGCATCCGCCGTCGCTTGCGCGTTTCAGGCGCGCAGCCATGGCGGACAGGCCGGCCGCGAGGCAGGCTTGAGAGAAATGACGATCGAAGCGCCGCGAGGCGCGGAACAGAATCCGGCTTACCGGCCCCAAAGCTAAATTTTCGCGGGCGTGGGGGGCGGAAATTCTTTGCCGGCGGTTGGGCCGCGGGCGGCGTTCAGCCGCGGCGGCGTGCCCGGCTCGAAGTGGATTCTTCGCTACGCTCAGAATGACAGGGGCGGCGGGCGGGCAGAAAATCGGGAGCGCCGGCGGTTCGCGGAACGACCGTGCTAGAAATTCAAATACGAGGCGACGGCGGCGCGGGCGGAGGCGGTGGTGAGTTCCTCCCACTTGGTGACGCGGTAGGGGGCGGTGCCGTCGGGGTCGCCGAGGGCTTCGTCGTAGTGAAACGCGGCGTTGCCGGTGAGGGTGATGTTGTTGGCAACGACGGAGCCGGACATGCTGCCGTCGCCGTTGATGGTGACGTCGGCGTTGGGTGCGTAGATTTTTCCGGTGAAGGTGCCGCCGCCGGCGATCTTGATGTCCTGCCCGGCGGTCTGGCGGGTGCCGACGATTTCGAAATTCGTGGCGAGGCCGGTGATGTTGATGACGCCCTGGCCGGTGAGGTCGATGTCGCCCTCGGTGTAGATCTTGAGGGAGGAGTTGGCGAGGATGGTGATGCCGGAGCTGTTGCCGGAGATCTTGATGGCATCGGCGCCGGGAGCGGCGGTGATGTGGAGCGTGACGTCGCCGGCGATCTCGACGATCCGGCTGTTGCCGCTGAGCGAAATCGTCGAGCAGACGATCGTGCGGGTGGTGCCGGCGGTGCCGAGGGTTTGCGGGCTGGTGATGGCGCCGAGGGAGGCGATGGCGGAGGTGGGCTGGGTCTCGGGGTCGAAGCTGGCGGAGAACGAGGTGGAGGTGCGCATCGGGTCGACGGTTTTCTTGGACCAGGTGCTGGCGTCGTAGGTCGAGTCGGCGCCGAGGATGGAGCCGTTGTTGCCGACGCTGAGGGTGGGGTCGACCTTGTTGGTGCTGACGTAGCCCCAGACGTCGGCCTGTTTGACGAGGACGGCGTCGTTGGAGACGGAGATGCTGCCGACGGAGCCCTTGTCGCGGCGGTAGGCGGGGGCGTAGGCGACGGGGGTGGCGCGGGGCGTGCCGTCGTCGTTTTTCGTGGAATGGAAGCTGTCGACGGAGGCGTTGTTGCCCTTGAAGAGAATGGAGTTCCTGGCGACGAGGCCGTTGGCGTAGCGGGAGGAGCCGGCGAGGATGACGCGTATCCATTTTTCAATGGCAGGGGCGCCGGTGCCGGCGAGGGTGACGGTGGAGCGGGAGAGGATGACGGGCGCGCTGGAGGCGTAGCCGGAGATGTAGACGCGGGAGGTGGCGGAGGCGTTTTGTTCGCCGATGGGGAGGTTGTTCCAGAGGCCCTGGGCGTTGCCGCCGGATCGCGTCCAGTGGGTGGAATCCCAGGCGTAGGCGGGGTCGGCGACGGTCTGGTTGATGGCGAACACGGCCTCCTCGAGGCCCTGTTCGGCGAGGTTCATGGCGGCGTTGTGGTAGATCGACCGGTTGGAGAGCACGAGGGTGTTGCGCCCCAGGTTGATGTAGCTGGCGAGGGCGATGCCGATGACGGCGCAGAGAATGAGCGCGACGATGAGGAGGGAGCCGCGTTCGGAGCGGGGCAGGCGACGGGGAGGGTTCATGGCGGGCCGGCTAGACGGTGACGCGCTTGTTGCGCAGGATGAACCGGGCGGAGAGCACGGTGTTGGTGGCGGCGACGACGGTGGAGTCCTTGCGCCGGGCGGTGAGCGAGATCTGGATCTGCTTGGTTTCGCGATTGGCGGACGTGCGGGCGGCGGCGGTGCTGAAATCGACGATCGGAACGGTGGTGATGGTGTAGGCCTTGAACGAGAACTCGGTGATGCCGCTGAGGAGCGTCGTGGGCGAACCGGTGCCGATCTGCCGGGTGAACGTGGTGGCGGAGGCGTCGTAGGTGTAGGTGACCGGCGTGGTATTGACGAGGAGGGTGACGGACGTGGCGCTGTGCCAGGTGACGGCGCTGGCCTGGCGGGTGTCCTCGGCGAAGTATTCAAGGGCGTTGCGGGCCTGGTCCTCCATTTCGGAGTAGTTGCTGATGTTGGCGCCGCTGCGGCCGAGAAAAAGGAAGGAGCCGAGGACAGCGGTCATGACCATCCCGGACAGGCCGACGGAGACGAGCACTTCGACGAGCGAGAAGCCGCGCGTGCGGACGCGTCGCTCAGGTGCCGCCGGCGTCGGTGTAGTAGTAGTCATAGAGTCCATTCTTCGCATACAGCGTGGTGAAG
>JAEZAD010000050.1 GCA_023430565.1 Verrucomicrobiota bacterium | reverse complement strand
CCGCGATACGACGCGTCCTCGCCGGTGAGCACATAGCCAAAGGAAAGATTGTAGCCGTGGTTTTTCACGTCGGCGATCCGGCCGACGCCGCCCCGCTGCACCTCGATCGACGAGATCACGTATTCGGCGAGAATGCCGAACGGGCCGCGATAAAAGTAGCCTTGCGGCGATACCGTGAGACCGCGGCCGGCCGCAACGACGTTGTCGGCCACCGTCGTCGCACTGGTCAAAAACGTGAAGAACGTCTGCTGCCCGTCCGTGCGATAGCCCGCGGTCCGACCGCTCGCCGTCTCGAATTCGCCCACGCTGGCGGCGACGCCGAAGCCGAGCCCGCTCAACGCTGATTCCTTGTCGTTGGCGAAGGGCGTCGCGAAGAGCCGTGCCGCGAACACCTTGTTGTCGTCGAAATCGGAGGTGCCGTTCGCGTTGTTGCCGCCGTCGGGCACGCCGTTCACGACTGCCAGCGTGTAGGTGAGGCGCTGGTCGAGGACATCGCCCCAAACCTGCAACCCAACATCGCGATTCGGCGTGAGGCCGGTCGCGACGGAGCGTTCGTTGAAAAACGCCACCGGATCCGATTGCAGCTGCTCAAGACCGACGGGCGTCTTGAATTTTCCCACGCGGACCTGAAACGCCGGCGAGATCGCAGCGTTCACATACGCGTCGAGGATCTGCGTCGTGCCGGCGAATTCCGGCTGCACCACGAAGGAGAAGTTCTGCGCGAACTTTCCTTCGAGAATCAAACGAGCGCGGCGCAGGAGAAAGGTGTCGGCCGCGTCGTTGCCGGAGTCGTAATAGCGATAATCGCCTTGGACGAGCCCGCGCAGGCGGAGCGAATTAGCGCCGTCCGCGGACGCGATTTCGATGCGGCCGTCGGTCGCGGTGAGTTTGGGCGCCGCTTTCGCTGCGGCGGTCGCTTCCTCCGCTTCGATCTCCTGCTTTCGCTCGAGGACACGGATCTTCTGGTCAAGCTGTCGGATTTGTTCGCGCAGCGCAGCGATTTCGTCATCTCGCGACTGCGCGGTCGCTGTTGAGACGCCGGCGATGCCGACGGCGATAAAGAGTGCGGCCCTGAAGGCCGGACGGAACGTTTTCATGGATGTCCGAGTGGAAGTTTCTCAGGAGCACTCCAGTGGTCTGGTCGATTCCCGGAAGGTTTTAACGCGGGGAAACGTCTCCGGCGGAAACCGGTCGACGCAGAAATAAGCTCGTCAGGGAAAAGTGCTGTCGTTCGCCAACGGGAGCCGCGTCTTTTCGGTGCGGTCGATCTGCGTCACACGACCGTCGTGGACGGTGAGTTGGACGACGCCGTAGCGCAGGCTTTCGACCTTTTCGCGCACGAGCGCGATCCAATCCGGCAGCTCTGCCGATGGGGCAAAATTCGTTTGAGCGGTGGCAGCCATGACAAAATCAGATGCTGTAATCTCCAAGGATTTGGTGGAGCACGCCGTCGGCCTCGGTGAGGGGAGACGGTTTTCGGTGTTGCGCATGCCGTCGGGCAAAGCGGGCCGGCATGCGATGCGGCACGTGCGCCGCTTCGCTTTCCGGCGAAAACGGGAGGGGAAGGTTATCGCGGCGCAGCTTGCGCAGGGTGATTTCGACGACGTCGGCGAGCGTGTAGCGGTCGAGGATGTTCGCGATGGCATTGCGCACATCGAGCATCAGCATGCGCAACCCGCAGTGCGTCTCGTCCGGGCAGGTGCACGGGGTGTAGGCCGTCTGTGAAACACAGCCGATCGGCGCGAGCGGCCCGTCGATGTGCCGCACGACCTCCCCGATAGAAATGGCCCGCGCCGGCTTCGCGAGCCGGTAGCCGCCAAACTTCCCCCGCACGCTTTCCACCCACCCCGCTTCTTTCAACGACTGCATGATCTGCTCGAGAAACTTGACCGGGAGCTGCTCATTTTCAGCTAGTTCCGAAACCTGAACGAGCTTTCTTCCCACCTCGGTCGCGATGCCAAGGTTGATCAACGAACGAAGCGCATACTCGCCTTTCTTCGAGAGTTTCATGTTCTGTTCAATGTAGATTGCTCCAGTAGGATTTAAAGCAAGCGCGTTTTTCGGAAATCTTCGCCCTCCGCGCATGTAGGAAACCCGTGCCTGACCCAATTGGCCGGCGTGACTGATCACTACGGTTGTTGGCCGAAAATCTCAGCGAGGCCTGCGAGTTCCTTCTGCACCTCGGGCTGGCGCAAATGCGCGGCAAGCACAGCTGCGGAGACCGATCCCAAGCGGCTCGTTTCGGCCAGTTCCGTTTCAGTCGCAGCCGCGAGCGCTTTCAGGTCGCCGAAACGAGTCGCGAGGGATTTCGCCGAGGCGGGCCCCACTCCGGGCAGCCCGATTCCATGCAAGACACGCCACCTCTCCACGCGTCGGCTCGCGTCGATCGCGAGGATGAGCGCCTCCGCCGACTTTTCACGGAGCCGCGTGCACGCCGCCACGTCCGCCGTCTTCAGCGTGTAGAGATCCGCGATTCCCCTCACTTTTCCCGCATCGACCAACGCGTCGATCGTCGCCGGTCCGAGTCCTTTGATTCCCACCACCGCCGGCGCCGCAAAGTGCGCTAATCGACGTTTCAGTTGCGCGGGACACGCGAGATTCGGACAACGCCGCGCCACCGCGCTCGCGTCCGCTTCGACCACCGCCCCGCAAGCGGGACAGTTTTCCGGAAAACGAAACGGCTCGGCAGTTGCCGGACGACGCGCTCGATCTACGCCTACGATCGCAGGTATGATTTCGCCCGCTCGCTCCACGTAAACCGTGTCACCGACCCGCACGTCACGTCGCGCGATCTCGTCCGCGTTGTGCAGGCTCGCCCGCGCGACCGTCGCTCCGCCCACCGCCACCGGCTCCAGTTCCGCGACCGGCGTCAACACACCCGATCGCCCCACCTGAATCGTGATGCCCAACAGGCGCGTCGTCGCGCGTTGCGGGGCGAACTTGAACGCGACCGCCCAACGCGGCGCATCGGTCGATTCTCCCAGCTCGCGACGTGCCGCAAACGCGTCCACCTTCAGCACGACTCCATCGACTGGATACGCCCAATCCGCCCGGGCCCGCTCCCATTCACGCAGGATGCCAAGCGCCGCCTCGAGCGATTCGGCGACGCCGCTGATCTCCGGCGCCGGCAGCCCCCAGGCGCGAAGACGCTCCGTCAACTCACGCTGGCTCGTCGCGATCTCCGCCGGACTTTCCGCTCCGCCGCTGGCGAAGAACACGACGTCGAGTTTGCGCGCTTCGGTCTCGCCGGTGTCGATCCGCTTCAACGTGCCCGCCGCCAGATTTCGCGGACTCGCAAACGCCGGCTCACCTCGCTCGGAACGCACGCGATTGACACGCCGAAACTCGGCGAACGACACGAAAACCTCTCCGCGCACTTCCATTCGTTTCGGCACCGGCCAGCGCGAGGCGTCGAGCGTGCTTGGAATTCGACAGAATCGAATCGCGTTTTCCGTCACATCGTCGCCCTCCTCCCCATTGCCGCGCGTGACGACCTGCGCGAGCCGACCGTCGACGTAGGTCGCCGAGATTGCGAGCCCGTCGAACTTCGGCTCGAGCACGAGCGGGCTTCGCGCGTGGGCCGTTTTCTCCATCACGGCTTCATGCCAGCGGGTTAGCTCCGCTTCGGAATACACTTTTGCCAGGCTCAGCATCGGCTCGAGATGCCGGCGTTTCGCGAATCCCTCGACGCGGTCGTCGCCGACCTGCGCATCGCCGCCCGCGAGGTTCGCCAGTTCGGGAAACCGCGCGCGCAAATCCTCCAGCTCGCGTTTCAACGCATCATAGTCGAAATCGCTGATTTCCGGCTGCGCCTTTCGAAAATAGAGCTCGTCGTGGCGCGCGATCTCCGCCGTGAGAAATTCGATCCGTGTTCGCGTATCGGTTGCCGCCGCCGCAGCCGCAGCGAGCGAGGCGGCGAACCAGCTCAGCAGGAATCGACCGACACCCCTTCGCCGCAGCAGCAGGACCATGCGCCGACTTTGACGATCTCGGCGCTCACGACAAATATTTGCGTCACCGTGCGCGTGTCATACCCCGGCGTCGTTCACAGCGTCAGCCGCAGCCCATCATGCGCGAGCCGGATGCCCGCGGGCATTTCCGCATCCGTCGTCGCGTGATCGTTGAGATGCGTGAGATGTGTGAGCCAGGTTTGCCGCCCGCCGATCTCCTTCGCCGCCTCGATCGCCTCCGGAATGCTCATGTGCGACGGATGCGGGTCCGGGCGCAGGCCATCGAGCACGACCGCATCGGCGCCTCGCGCCAGCTCGACGGCTTCGCGCGGGAGGCGCTTGCAGTCGGTGTAGTAAACGAGGCGCTTGCCGCTGCTGCGCTCCGTGAACACAAGCCCGAGTGTGTTGAGACCGCCGTGCGGCAAAAGCGTCGACGCGATCGTGCCCTGCGGAAGATCCAGCCGCGTCGGCATGCTGAGCAATTTGAACGCCGCGTAACCGCGCGAAACAGGCCGCTCGGCGACCGCATACGGGAAAATCGAAAGCACCCGTCCAAACCCTTCCTCCGTGGTGTAGACCGGAATCGCCGTCTCTCCGAGCAGGTCGCAGAAACGCCGGAGGTCGTCCATGCCCGTGATGTGATCCGCGTGCCCGTGCGTGAGCACGAACAGATCCACCCATCGGATATCGTTCGCGAGGCACTGGAGGCGAAATTCCGGCGCGGCATCGACCTGAATGTGCAGCCCGTCCATCACGACGTGGATCGAAGCGCGCGTGCGTTTGTTGCGCGGATCGGTGGAGGTGCAGACCGCGCAGTCGCAGGCGATCATCGGCACACCTTGAGACGTTCCCGTTCCGAGAAACACGACTTCCATGCGGCGAACGCAAACACGCACGACATGCGAGGGAAAGCGAAAGGTGGAACCGACGTCCCCGTCGGGTTGGTTCGATGCGAATCTCGAACAGCCCCACGAGGACGTCAGGCTCCAACAAAAAAAAGGCGCGCTCCGAAGAGCGCGCCTGAATTTTTTCGAGAGGTTCTCGGATTGGCTCGGACTTAGTAGTCCATGCCGCCCATACCACCGCCCGGAGGACCGCCCGCGGGGGCTTTGTCCTTCTCGGGAATCTCGGTGATCATGCACTCGGTCGTCAGCAGCAGGCCGGCGATCGAGGCCGCGTTTTGCAGCGCGGTGCGCGTGACCTTCGTCGGGTCGACGACGCCGGCCTTCACGAGGTCTTCGAACTTGTCGGTCGCCACGTTGTAGCCGTTGTTGCCCTTCGAGCTGAGGACTTCCTTGACCACCACGCCGCCGTCGACACCCGCGTTCGCGCAGAGCTGCTTGAGCGGGTGTTCGATCGCGCGACGCACGATCTGGGAGCCGATCTTTTCGTCGCCTTCGAGCTGGAGGGCGTCGATGGCCTTCGCGGTGCGGAGGAGCGCAACACCGCCGCCAGCGACGATGCCTTCTTCAACCGCGGCGCGAGTCGCATGGAGAGCGTCCTCCACACGGGCCTTCTTTTCCTTCATTTCGACTTCGGTGGAAGCACCGACATTGATGACGGCCACGCCACCGGCGAGCTTCGCGAGGCGCTCTTGCAGCTTCTCGCGATCGTAGTCGGACGTGGTTTCCTCGATCTGACGGCGGATCTGCTTCACGCGCGCCTGGATGTCGGAGCCCTTTCCGGCGCCTTCGACAATCGTGGTGTTTTCCTTGTCGACCGTGATGCGCTTCGCGCGACCGAGGTCGGCGATCTGGATGTTCTCGAGCTTGATGCCGAGGTCTTCCGTGATGCAACGGCCGCCGGTGAGGACTGCGATGTCCTCGAGCATGGCCTTGCGGCGATCGCCGAAGCCAGGGGCCTTCACCGCGCACACGTTCAACGTGCCGCGGATCTTGTTAACAACGAGAGCCGCGAGCGCTTCGCCTTCGACTTCCTCGGCGATGACGAGGAGGGGCTTGCCGCTCTTCGCGATCGTCTGGAGCAGCGGGAGGAGATCCTGCAGCGAGCTGATCTTCTTTTCGTGAATCAGCACGTAGGCGTCTTCGAGCACGGCTTCCTGGGCTTCCGCGTTCGTCGTGAAATACGGCGAGAGGTAACCCTTGTCGAACTGCATGCCTTCGACGACGTCGAGGGTGGTCTCGATCGATTTCGCTTCTTCAACGGTGATCGTGCCGTCCTTGCCGACCTTGTCCATGGCGTCGGCGATGATGTTGCCGATGGTGTCATCCCAGTTGGCGGACACGGTCGCGACCTGGCGGATTTCCTCGCGGTCCGAGACCTTCTTGGAAACGCGCGCGAGCTCGTTGACGGCGGCCTCGACGGCCTTGTCGATACCACGCTTCAGGTAAACCGGATTCGAGCCGGCGGTGACGTTCTTCAGGCCTTCGCGATAAATGCCTTCCGCGAGCACGGTCGCGGTCGTGGTGCCGTCGCCGGCCGCATCGGAGGTCTTGGAAGCGACTTCCTTCACCATCTGCGCGCCCATGTTTTCATAGGGATCCGGAAGCTCGACTTCCTTCGCGACGGTGACGCCGTCCTTCGTGACGGTCGGGGAACCAAATTTCTTGTCGATGACGACATTGCGGCCCTTGGGCCCGAGGGTGACTTTCACCGCGCGCGAGAGGATCTCGACGCCACGGAGAACTTTTTGACGAGCGGCCTCGTCGAACAGGAGTTGTTTAGCAGCCATTGTGACTAGTTGTTGTTTTAGAATTTAGTGTTGAGAGACCCAGCCGGACTCAGGCGATGACGCCCAGGATGTCGTCTTCGCGGACAAGCGTATACTTCTTGTCCTCGAGCTTCACTTCGGTGCCGCCGTATTTGCTGATGAGCACGCGGTCGCCGACCTTCACTTCGAAAGGCGTGACCTTGCCGTCGTCGCCTTTCTTGCCGGTGCCGAGGGCGATGACCTTGGCCTCTTGGGGCTTTTCCTTGGCGCTGTCCGGGATGATGATTCCGCCGCGGACCTGCTCTTTTTCTTCGATGTGCTCAACGAGCACGCGATCGCCGATGGGCTTGATTTTAACGTTAGCCATATGGGTTGGGTTTACTGATCTGGGAGGTGGGTTGTTTGGTGTAGCAAAGCGCGCCGGCCGCGATCACGCAGCAGGCGCGCAAAGAGGTGAAAGTTACTTCTTTTTGTCTTCGTCGACGACCTCGAAGTCGGCGTCCACCACGTCCGCTTTCTTTTCAGTCTTCTTCGAGGAACCGGATCCGCTCGCGGACCCTTCCGGACCCGCTTCGGCGGCGCCGGCGGCACCTGCCGCTTGCGCGGCCTGCTGCGCCTCGGCGTAAAGTTCACCGCCGAGAGCAGTGAGCTTTTCCTGCGCGGATTTCATGCGAGCAGCGTCGTTCGACTCGAGATCCTTCTTCGCGTCCGCGATCGCCGACTCGATCTTCGACTTCTTGTCCGCGGGGAGTTTGTCGCCTGCGTCCTTCAAAGTCTTTTCGAGCTGATAGATCGTCGAATCGAGCTGGTTCTTCGCCTCGACCGCTTCCTTGCGCTTGCGGTCTTCTTCGGCGTGCAGCTCGGCTTCCTTCGTCATCTTCTCGACCTCTTCCTTCGAGAGACCGGACGAACCCTGGATGGTGATCTTTTGATCCTTGCCCGTGCCGAGATCTTTCGCCGACACGTGGAGAATGCCATTTGCGTCGATGTCGAACGTCACTTCGATCTGCGGCGTGCCGCGCGGCGCCGGCGGAATGCCGTCGAGCTTGAACGTGCCCAGCACCTTGTTGTCGCGCGACATCGGGCGCTCGCCTTGGAGCACCACGATTTCGACGCCCGGCTGGTTGTCCGCGTAGGTCGAAAAGACCTGCGTCTTCTTCGACGGAATTGTGGTGTTGCGCGGGATCATCGGCGTCGCCACCTGGCCCGCCGTTTCGATGCCCAGCGTCAGGGGCGTGACATCGAGCAGCAGCACGTCGCGCACTTCGCCCTTCAACACGCCGCCTTGAATCGCCGCGCCGATGGCCACGACTTCATCGGGGTTCACGCCTTGGTGCGGCTGCTTGCCCCCGAGCTCCTTCGCGACATCCACCACCTTCGGCATGCGCGTCATGCCACCGACGAGCACGAGTTCGTCGATTTGCGACGACGTCAGCTCGGCGTCTTTGAGACAGCTTCGGAACGGCGGCTTGCACCGCTCGAAGAGCGAATCGCAGATCTGCTCCAGCTTCGCCCGCGAGAGCTGCACATTCAGGTGCTTCGGCCCCGACGCGTCCGCCGTGATGAAGGGCAGATTGATGTCCACCGACTGCGTCGAGGACAGCGCGATCTTCGCCTTCTCCGCCTCTTCCTTCAGCCGCTGGAGCGCCATCGGGTCCTTGCGCAGGTCGATGCCGTTTTCCTTTTTAAAAGTATCCACGAGCCACGAGATGATGGCGTCGTCCCAATTGTCGCCGCCCAGGTGCGTATCGCCATTCGTGGCCTTCACCTCGAAAACGCCGTCACCGATCTCGAGCACCGACACGTCGAACGTGCCGCCGCCCAAGTCGAACACCGCGATCTTCTCGTCCTTCTTCTTGTCGAGGCCGTAGGCGAGCGAGGCCGCGGTCGGCTCGTTGATGATGCGCAGAACCTCGAGACCCGCGATCTTGCCGGCATCCTTGGTCGCCTGCCGTTGCGAGTCGTTGAAGTAAGCGGGCACGGTGATGACCGCCTGCGTGATCTTTTCGCCGAGATACGCCTCGGCATCCGCCTTCAACTTGCCCAGCACGAACGCGGCGACTTGCTGCGGCGCGAACTGCTCGGCCTTGTCGCCGACCTGCACTTCGATGTAGGCGTCGCCGTTTTTACCTTCGACCACTTTGAACGGCATGTTCGCCGCCTCGGCCTTTACCTCGGTAAACTTGCGCCCGATCAAACGCTTCGCGGAAAAAACAGTATTACGGGGGTTCGTGACGGCCTGGCGCTTCGCCGCCTGGCCCACCAACCGCTCGCCGGATTTCGTGAAAGCCACGACCGACGGGGTGGTGCGGGCGCCCTCCGCATTCGGGATCACCACCGGCTCGCCGCCCTCCATAATCGCCATGCACGAGTTCGTGGTGCCAAGATCGATGCCTAAAATTCGACTCATGTCGCGCATTCAGCAATGCACATGCCCTGCCCTGTCCGGTTCGAATAACTCGTTCTATACCAATTTCTAGAAATGTTTCTCTGCTCGCGCCGCCTGTTACCGACGCGCTCAATTCGCGCCACGTTGACCCGCTCTGGCGCACTTGCCCGCGAAGCCGAGGCGCAAATCCTTCCCACCGCTTCACGGTGTTGCGTCCGACCTTGCCTCAGTGCCTTCGTTTGTTTTTTCCCGCTCCCGCGATAATCTTCGCGCCACATGGAATTGGAAATCCTGCTGCCGGAAGAACTGCCCGTGATGACGCTCCCCAACGTCACCTTCTTCCCGCAGGCTTTGATGCCCCTTCACATCTTCGAGCCCCGCTACCGCCGCATGCTCAAGGACGTGCTCGCGTCGAACCGCCTTTTCGCCATCGCCGGCCTCAACGAGAAGCTCCTCGGCGAAGCCGGCCACTTCGAGCCGCCCCACCGGATCGCGAGCGTCGGGATCGTGCGCGCCTGCCAGAAGAACGGCGACGGCACCTCCAACCTCCTGCTCCAAGGCCTCTGCCGCGTCGAACTCCTCGAAATCCTCGCCGACGAACCGTATCGCCGCGTCCGATTGCGCGCGCTCGCCAGCGAGGACGGCGGCCCTCCCGACGACAACCTTCGCCTCCGCTCCGAACTCGCGCGCCTGATCACGCTGAAACAAAAACTCGGCGGCACGCTTCAACCGGAAATCACGAATTTTCTCCGCAACGTCGAAGACCCCGAAACCTTCGTCGACCTCGCCGCCTTCAGCCTCTGCGACGATCAGCCCTTCAAGCAAAAGCTCCTCGAAACCCTCGATATCCACGCCCGCCTCGCGCTCTTCAACCGCCAGCTGCGCAGCGAAATCGACGCCCTTAAATTGCAGAAGAAGCTCCAGGGCCGGCTCCCGGACGAACGCATCGCCGAGAACTAAAATCGAAAACCCCGCGCAGCCTGAGCCACACGGGGTTTTCAAATGGAGCCGAGCATCGGACTCGAACCGACGACCCACGCTTTACGAAAGCGTTGCTCTACCAACTGAGCTAGCTCGGCGTCTGAGCGAAGTGCGGAAGAAACTCGCCAGCGTTACTGGCGCAAGCCTCAAATCGCCGGCTGCGCTCCGCGCCCGCTCACCGTGCCGCTCGCCACCGACCTCTTCGACTACTCGCTTCCCGCCCACCTGATCGCGCAAACGCCCGCCGCGCGCCGCGATCAATCGCGTCTGCTCATCGTCGATCGCGCCACCCGCTCCCTCTCGCACGGCCGTTTTTCCGACCTCCCACAATTCCTCCGCGCGGGCGATGCGCTCTTCCGCAACAACGCCGCCGTCCTCCCCGCCCGCCTCCGCGCCCGTCGCCCCACCGGCGGCCAGGTCGAATGCTTTCTCCTGCGCGCCATCGCAGGCGAACAGCGGTGGCGCTGCCTCGTGAAACCCGGCCGCAAACTCTCGGTCGGCGCCACCTTCCACGGCGACGACCACGCCTTCTCCGGCGAAATCCTCGCGCGTCACGCCGACGGCTCCGCCGATGTCCTCTTTTCCACCGCCGACGGCCAACCGATCGCCGCCGTCGCCAACCGCCTCGGCGACGTCCCCCTTCCACCCTACATTCAACGCGACGACGCCCCGTTCGATACCCGCACCGCCGACCGCGAACGCTACCAAACTGTCTACGCCAACCGCGCCCGCCAGGTCGCCGTCGCCGCACCCACCGCCGGCCTGCACTTCACCCCCGAATTGCTCGCCGCGATCGCCGCGATGGGCGTTCACACCGCCGATGTCACGCTTCACGTCGGACTCGGGACTTTCAAACCCATCGCCACCGACACGATCGAGGCGCACGCCATCCATCGCGAACTCTACGAACTCCCGCCCGCCACCCAGCGCGCGCTTTTCCCTCCGCTCTCCGGCCGGCGCATCGCCGTCGGCACCACCACCGTTCGCACGATCGAAGACTTCCTGACCACGCACTCCGCGCCGTCACCGCACGACGACACTCACGTCGCCGAGGCCGGGCTCTTCATCTATCCGCCCCGCGATTTCCGCGGCGTCGACGCGCTCATCACCAACTTCCACCAGCCCCGCTCCACCCTTCTCTGCCTCGTCGCCGCATTCCTTTCCCCCGGCTCCACCGAAGGCATCGCCTGGCTCCGCGAGATCTACGCCGAAGCCATCGCCCGTGAGTATCGATTTTTCAGTTACGGCGACGCGATGCTGATCCTGTAGCTCCCCCGCTTCCGACGTAGCCACGAACTCCGTCCCGCCTCGTCGAGGTAAACGAGGCAGATACTCACGCGCGCGCTCCGTCCACCGCCTCGGCTGCCGCCACGTCCATCCGCACCGGCAAATCCAGCGTGAACGTGGCCCCTTTGTCCGCGCCGGCACTCGACGCAAACAACCGCCCGCCCATCGCCTGCGCCGCATTCGCGCTGTTGTGCAAGCCGTAGCCGTGCCCGTCCCGCTTCGTTGTGAATCCCTGCGTGAAAATCCGCGTGAGATTTCCCACCGGAATGCCCACGCCATTGTCGGTCACCTCGACACGCACCATGTTTCGCTCGTGACGCTGCGCCCGGATCGTGATCTCGGGCGGCCGGCCGGTCGTGTCATCGCAGGCGCGGAGCGCGTTGTTGATCAGGTTCACGAGGATCTGCAGCACCTTGTTTTTCTCCACGACTAGCTGCACATCCTCGACGATCTCGCGGCCGATCTTCACGTCCACCCGCGTCGCCACGCCGCTGTTCAGCCGGATCGCGTCCTCCACGATTTCGCTGATGTGCACCGGTTCGATCAATCCCGCCATCTTCGAGAAATCCTGCTGCATGCGCACGATCTCCTTGATGTGGTCCACATTCTTCTGCAGCGAGTCGACCTCCTCTCCGAGCGCCGTCTGCTCGGCCGCAAGATGCTGGGCAAGCCGCCGCAGATACTCCGGCACCTGCTTCCCCTTTTCGTCGTCGACCAGGAACTGCGGATTGCCCGCATTCGCGGCGAGCAACTCCGCCAGCAGCGGCAGCTGCGAGGCCCGCGACTGCCGCAGCCGCTCCGCAATCATCGCCGTCGATACGTTCACGCTGTTCAACACGTTCCCGACATTGTGCAACACACTCGTCGCCACCTCAGCCATGCCCGCCTGGCGCGACGCGAGAATGAGCTGACGGCTCGATTTCTCCGCCTCCTCCTCAAACCGCCGCCTTTCCGCGATTTCTTCCGTGAGCGATTGGTTCGCCGCCGCGAGCTCCGCCGTCCGCTCCTGCACGCGCGCCTCCAGCAGCTCGTTCGACTCCTGCAGGCTGCGCTCCCGCACCCGCAGCGTTCGCGTCCGCCAGCCATAAAGTCCGAACAAAATCCCCACCCCCGCAAACGCGCACAACGCCGTGAACCAGCCCGTCTGATAAAACTCCGGCCGCAACGCGATCCCCACGCTGTCGCCTTCGGGACTCCACACGCCATCCGCATTCGACGCCTGCACGCGGTAGATATAATTTCCCGGCCGCAGGTTCGTGTAGAACGCCGACCGCCGGTCGCCGGCGTCCACCCAATGCTCGTCGTAGCCTTCCAGCCGGTAGCGAAAACGAATGTTCTGCGACGCGATGAAACTCAGCGCCGCATAGTGAAACTCCAACTCGCCGCGCCCCGCCGGCGCGCTCGGCAGCTTTTTTTCCAACACCTCCCGGCCGTTCACGCGAATTCTCTGGATATAGACCGGCGGCGGCACCCGATTCATCGGCACGTTCGCCGGATCGATCCACACCACACCCTGCGCTGTCGGGAAACAAATCCGCCCGTCGCGCGTTCTTGCCGCCGTCGCCTCCTGCCGTCCCTTGTCGGTCGTCTTGATCGCGTGCTGCCCGTCGAACGGCTCGCACTCCACCCGACTCGCCTTCCCGTCGGCCAACGCGTTCAACGCGTCGCGATGCGCACGAAACACCCCGTCGCTCGAGTCGAACCAGAACCACCCGAACTGATCCGGCACGATCGCATGGATGAAATTGGCAAACAGCCCGTCCGCGCGATTGATGTTGCGCACCACGCCGTTCTTGAAACGCGCGATACCCGTCGCGAGCCCCACCCACACCGCGCCGTCGACATCCTCGAAAACCCAGTTCGCCACGAGCCCCGACAATCCGTTCTGCGGCGTCCATTGCCGATACGTCCCGTCCGGATCGATTCGCCATACACCGCGATGTCCCGCGACCCATAACGAACCGTCGCGCGCCGGCCACAGGTTCACCGCCCACACCAGCGCCGGCGGCTCCGCGACCGCATACTCCCATGGCGTCAACGCCTCCCGGCTCGCCCGATAAAGCGTTCCCGCCACCGACACGATCACGCCGCGCTCGTCCTCCGTGATGGCCACCGGCCACTCGCGCATCTTGTGCAGCGCCACGATCTTCCCGTCCGCGATCACCCCGACACCGCGGTCTCCATCAAAAAAATACACGTCGCCATCCGCCGCCTCCCACACCCGCTTGATGTAGTTGTTCTCCAACCCCGATTCCGTGCCGAAACCGAACGGCTCTCCCGCACCGATGCGATTGATTCCGCGCGTCGTCGCCACCCACGCTCCGCCGCTCGCCGCCGGCGCCACGCCCAACGATTCGCCCAGCAACCCTTCCGCCGTCGAGTCGATCGGGAACTTCACATCCGTCAGCTGGCTCAGGCCGCCCCGGGTTCCCACCCACACGCTCCCTTCGACGTCCTCGTAGAGCGCCGTCACATAATCGTCGACCAGCCCGTTGCTCTTTCGAAATTCCGCAAACGCCCCGTCCTTCCATCGCCATAACCCGTTGCCTTCCGTCCCCACCCACAACACGCCGTAACGGTCGATCAACAGCGCGTTCACCTGCGCCGTCGTGCTCAACGCCGGCAGCTCCTTCCGGCGAAACTCCGCATCGTAGCACCGCAGCCCGTGCTGCGTCCCCACCCAGATGTCTCCGCGCGCGTCCACCGCGACCGCGAAGAAAAACGACTGCGCCAGCGTCTCATCCGGAAACCGGTGCCGCTCGCCCGCCTGCCAGTAATAAAGCTGCCCCGTATCGCCCGTCCCCAGCCACACGCGCCCAAGCGGATCCTCATGCACCACCTGATACGGCACGAAACCGATGCTCTGCTCCGACGCCGTCGGCACCGCGCGCTCCTTCGTCCATCGGCCGTATCCAAAATTCCATCCCACCCACAACGAGCCGTCGCGCGCCTCCGTCAGCGCCAACACCTGCATGTTCGGCTCCACCCACGGCGCCCCCAGCGGCGAAAACGTCCGCCCGTCGAAATACCCCACCGCACCTTCCTTCAACCCAAACCACACCCCGCCCTCGCGCGACCGCGCCAGCGACGAGATGTTCTGGCTCACGAACATCGGATGCGGATCCACCTGAAACTGCGTGAAACCGATCCCGTCGAACCGCACCAGCCCCTGCTGCGTCCCCAACCACAGATATCCGTCCGCACTCTGCGTGATCGCCTTGATTCCACTCGCCGGCAGCCCGTTGCGACGCGACCAGTTCTCGCAACCATACTGAAAAACCGTCCGGCTGGGATCGAGCCCGAGCGCCACCGCCGGCCACAGCAGCCAGCATAACGCGACGCCGCCGCACCACACATTTCGCCGCGCGAGGGAGAACGCTCGCCGAAAACGCATCGTGCCGCCACGGAAACAACATTCGCCCCACGGCGCGAGGATCAAAAGCAGTCGCCCCACCGCCGCGCTCGCCGGTGCCGGCCGCTCTGCCTTCGAAGAAAAATGGTCCACGGAATCTAACGCTTTCAAATTCCTATCGGTCGATCGCGCCGTCGGTTGAGCCCTCGTTCCCGCGCCGTTTCCCGCCACCGCCGGGTTGCACCGCCTCCGTTCCCCCTCCAACCATTTCGCCATGCGATTCCTCGGCCCGATTCTCCTTCTGCTCACCACCACGGTTGTCACCGCGCGTGACACGTTTCCCGACGAAGCCCGCCTGCGCGAAATGCACGCCCGTTTCGTCCCCGTCGAAATTTCCGCCGACCTCTCCCACCTCCCGCCCAACGAACGCACCGCCCTCGCCAGGATGGTCGACGCCGCCCGGATTCTCGACGCCGTCTTCCTCCGCCAGGTCGCGCCGCTCAACGAAACCCACCTCGCCCAACTCGTCCGCGACACCTCCCCGCTCGGCCGCGCGCGCCTCGCCTACTTTCGCCTCAACGCCGGCCCCTGGTCCCGCCTCGACGAAGACGCTCCTTTCCTCCCCGGCGTCGGCCCCAAGCCCGACGGCGCCAACTTCTATCCCGCCGACGCCACCCGCGACGAAGTCGACGCCTGGATGAGCGCTCTCCCGCCCGCCGAACGCACCGCCGCCACCGGCTTCTTCACCACGATCCGCCGCACCCCCGACCGCCAGTTCACCGCCGTCCCCTACAGCGTCGAATACCACAACGAACTCGTCCACGCCGCCCGCCTCCTCCGCGAAGCCGCCACCGCCACCACCCAGCCCACGCTCAAATCCTTCCTCGAAAAACGCGCCGCCGCCTTCCTCTCGAACGACTATTACGAAAGCGACGTCGCCTGGATGGAACTCGACGCCTCCATCGAGCCGACGATCGGGCCCTACGAGGTCTACGAAGACGAATGGTTCAATTTCAAAGCCGCCTTCGAAGCCTTCATCACCGTCACCGACCAAAGCGAAACCGACAAACTCGCCCGCTTCAGCCAGCACCTGCAGGAGCTAGAAAACAACCTGCCCATCGACCCGCAGTATCGCCGCGCCCAGCTCGGCGGCTACTCGCCGATTCGCGTCGTCAACCTCGTCTTCAGCTCCGGCGACGCCAATCGCGGCGTCCAAACCGCCGCCTTCAACCTTCCCAACGACGAACGCGTCGTCTCCGAGAAAGGCTCGAAGCGCGTCATGTTGAAAAACATCCAGGAAGCCAAATTCGCCAACGTCCTCGTCCCCATCTCCAAACGCGCCCTCGCCCCCGCCGACCAGCCCTACGTCGCCTTCGACCCGTTCTTCACCCACATTTTGATGCACGAGCTCATGCACGGACTCGGCCCGCAGACGATCACCGTCGACGGCCGCGAAACCACCGTCCGCGCCGAACTCCGCGAGCTCAACGGCCGCCTCGAAGAGGCCAAAGCCGACATCTCCGGCCTCTGGGCGCTGCAATTCCTCATGGACGCCGGCGTGATCGATAAAACTCAGGAGCGCGCCATGTATACCACGTTCCTCGCCTCCACCTTCCGCACCCTCCGTTTCGGCATCAACGCCGCGCACGCCCAGGGCATGGCCCTCCAACTCAACTGGCTCCTCGACGCCGGCGGCGTCGTTGCAAAACCCGACGGCACCTTCGCGATCGATTTTGCCAAACTCAAACCCGCCGTCGTCTCCCTCACGCGCGAGATCCTCACGATCCAGGCCAAAGGCGACTACGCCGCCGCCAAAGCCCTCCTCGATCGCATGGTCGTCATCCGCCCCGAGGTGAAACGCGTCCTCGACCATCTCAACGATGTCCCCGTCGACATCGAACCGAACTTCGTCACCGCGCAATCGTTGTAAGCGCAAACAGGCCTATTGCCTGGCACGCAACCCAGTTACTCGGGTGCCAAAGAGCGGCTGTCATTCTGAGCGAAGCGAAGAATCCAGTGAACGCTGTGCCGTTACTGCCAACACGGTCGCTTCAGATGGATTCTTCGCCGCGAAAATCCCGCTATCCTTCGCGCCTCATCCTTCCCGCCTCGCTCCGGTCCATCACCGCCCGCCACAACTCCGCCTCGCCCGAGTGCCCATGCTCGCGCAATCGCACCTCGATCTCGTCGAGCGTCGGCTCCACGATCGCGTGCTTCGGATCGCCCGTTAAATCCGGCCGCACCGCCCGCGCCACCGCCCAGCACGCCCACGCCCGCCACCGCCGCTGCTCGCGTCGCGGCTCGTTCATCCGCCCGGCGTAGTGCTGAAAATGCACGCGCGGATTTCCCAAAAACACGTCCGCCGGCGTGTGCGTGATGAACCACCCCATCGCCGCATACGGCAGCGGCCATTCTTTCAGTTCCCGCTCGTCACCCCGCAGATCCGCCGCAAACGCCCGATCCAGACACAAGATCGCCCGCGCCGCGAATCCCCGCTGCCAAAGCGCATGCCCGTATTCGAGACACGCGACATAAAACTCCCCGCCCCGCTCCCGCTCGCGAAACGCATGCAGCACCTGCCAATCGAGCCCCGCACGCGGCGCAGGCAAATTCGGACAAGGCGGCAACAACGACATGCGCCGTCACGATTCGCGTTCGTCCTCCCGCGTCAACGCCCCATCCCCGACTCCGCGCTTGGCCCCGACCGCACTTTCTCCAACAACAACTCCGCCTGAACCCACCGCCCGCCAACTCTTCGTCAGCATCGCGACCGCCGCCCCAGATTCACCACGTCTCGCTCGGCCGTCGCATTCTCCTCTGGCCGCTCGTGCGCCTCGTTCGCCTCTGGGGCATGTCGCTCCGCTTCGAAACCTCGCCCGACGACGTGCGCAACTGCTCGAAGGACGATGTCCCCGTCGCCTTTGTCCTCTGGCACAACCGCCTCTTTCTCGCCTCCGAAGTCCACCGCCGCTACCGCCCGCACCGCCCGCTCTACGCGCTCATCAGCGCCAGCAAGGACGGCGCGCTCCTCACCAGCTTCTTCGCGATGGTCGAAGGCATGCAGGCCGTCCGTGGCTCCAGCAGCAACTTCGGCCGCGAAGCCGCCTCCGCTCTCGTCGACATGCTCCGCGCCGGAAACGACATCGGCATCACCCCGGACGGACCCCGCGGCCCATGCTACGACATGAAACCCGGCGCCGTCATCGTGCCGCGCCGCACGCGCACGCCCATTCTCCTGCTCGGCGGCGAATTCGAATCCGCGTGGCAGTTGAAAAGTTGGGACCGTTTTTACCTGCCCAAGCCGTTTTCGCGCGTGCGGCTGCGTTGCGAGTTGATCGAGCCCGACCAACTCGCCGACCGCGATGCCGCCATCGCGCACATCCATGCGCGCTTGACGGCCATCAATCCCGACCGCTCTCAGGCGAAACAATCATCGTAGGCCGCGAGCTCGCTCGCGCTCCACGCGCCGCGCCACCCACGGCTACGCTGACTGAGCTCGGAATCCGTCGCGCGGAGCCTTGTGCTGGACCGGCCGACGTCAGAACGTCGGCGTCAACGTCACCGTCGTGCCCGGCGAAACCGTGAAATCCGGTCCCGCGCTCCACGTTGCGTCGTTGATGAGGAACTTGAAAACGAAGGGCCGCGCCGACTCGCCCAGCGCGAGCGACCAGCGATCGTCGGCGACGCATTCCATGCGCACGCCCTTGTCCCAACTCAGCCCGGGCCCCTCGCCTCGCAGGTAGAGCGCGTTTCCGAATCCCACGTCCACTGTTGCAGAGATCGTCGTGACAACCACGGCCGGAACCACTTGCGCGGCGGGCGGAGGTGTCGTCTTGCGGACGGTCTTCGTTTTTTTCGCCGGGGTGAGCGTGTTCGTTACTTTGGTTGTTTTTTTCATTTCTTTCCTGGTTTGAAACCGAGGGCGGACCCTATCGCGGTTTGGCGCCCGAAAAAAGCAAATAGAAGGCCAACACCCGCCTTCACACGAATTTCTCCACTTCGTCACCTCCGCGATACACGGCGCGGCCCTGACTCGCTCTCTAATCTGCGTCGTAAGCCTCCACCAAAACCACGCCTCCCCGCGTGTTTTTGTCGCGGGCGATGAAACTGTAAACTCCCGGCTGCAGCGTCATGAGAAGCCCAGCCGACGTCAGGTCGACCGCGTCGTAGGCTGTCGCGCCGATCCGCGCGCCGGTCGTTCTCACGCGACCTTCAGCGTCCTCGTCGGTCCAATTATCGTTGATCGCCGCCACGACATTTCCGCGCGTCGCGTCATGAAGCTCAATCGTGGGATCCGGCAACACGTCCGCCGCATTCAGACCGAGCCGGGCGAGCGTGGGTCCGACTGCGCGCAACAGCACGCGCTTCGGCACATTTCCCGTCAGCACGAATCCTCCGATGGCCACATTATTGTCCGTCGAAGAGTAGGCGCGCGTGGCAATGCTCACGAAGCGCGGAGCGGCGCTCGCGCTGTCGGCATCGTAAACTTCCAACAGCACGATTCCGGAGGTCGATCCGGCGCCGCTCACAACGAAGGTGTAAACACCGGGGTCAAGGGTCAGCAGCATGGCGGAAGAGGTGAGGTCATCGCTCGCCAGCGGTTGCGCGCCGAGCCGAGCCGCCGTCTCGGCGATTTCGCCGGCGCTCGCGTGTTCGCCCCAGTTGTCGTTCTCCGCGATCACCTTGTTGTTGTTGCGGGCATCATGCACCCGCACGATCGGATCCCGCAGCAATTCGCCCGCCGCCAGGCCCTGTCTGCTGAGGCTCGGCCCCACGGCGCGGATCAAGACGCGTTTCGGACTGCTCCCGGTAACCACAAATCCGCCGATCGGCACTGCATCCCCTACCCCGCAATACGCGCGCGTCGCGATGCTCGCGAAACGGGTGTTCGCGCGGATCGATTGCGACACTCCCGCGAATTCGATTTTGGCGGGCAGCGCGAGAGCTCTCCGCCGCACCGCACCATCCTGCGAAACAGTCGTGGTCACGGGCGTTTCGAGCGTCGCCAATACGGAGCGTCCCGCGACATCGAGGGCCAGCGTAAGCGTTCGGCCTTCGTCCGTCGTGAACACGCCGGTGCCATCCTCGTGCAACACACCCGCCGCGCCGTCGACGAAACCCGGCATCGTCACCACAGCCTGGGTCGAGCCGTCGTAACCCACGATTACGTGAAGTTCGCCCTCGGCAGTGCCCAACGCGACAGCCGTGAGAAAATCCCCCGACAGTTTGGTGAGCGCCCCGGTGCGGGGAAAGGCCCCCGACAGCGTCTCGCCGATTTCAACGAGTTGCCCTGCCACCAGCCGCACCCCTTGGCTCGGAGTTGTCACGCTTCCACTAATCGTGAGCTCACCTTTCGGTCCGCCCGCCCCCTGCTCGGTGCCCGAAAAGCTAAACGATCCCTGCGATCCGAATGACATCGTTTCGACGATCGCGGATTTCCGGGAGGGCAGATAGCCGATGAACTTCGACGTCAATCCGGCGAACAACGCCCACCGACCGCCGTTGGCAAACGTCCCAAAATATGAACCCGAATAAACAACCGGCTCGACGTTGGGCGGATACAAGAGGAAGAGCATCGCGAGGTTGCTCGTCACCGCGCCTTCCGCATAGGAGGCGACGCAGCGATAGCGGGAGCCGTTGAACCAGTCGTTCACATTCGAGACGGTCAACGTATCGGTTTTCGCGCCAGAGTAGTTTGTATCGTCGCTGAGGTCGTTCCAAGTCAGGCTAAGATCGTGGCTTCTGCCACTGCCAGCCAGTCACCGCCCCATTCGTCCGAAACGCGAACGTGCCGGCGCCTCCAGGCACCACGGTTTGCACGTCGGGTTGCAGCACAATCTGCGGACCATCGGTCGGATTGACAACCAGCGGCACCTCGGCGGCGTAGGGAGCGATCTTCGGATCGGTGGGCGTGAGCGTCACCCGGAGCAGGTGCGCGCCCACCGGCAGCACCGTCCCCGCCGCGGGTTCGTAAGTTAAAACGCCGGGCACGTCCTTTAGCGTGGCGTTGAGCTGCGCCGACGAGAGGGGCGTTCCATACGGAGTCGGATGTGCAGGCGGCAGCCAGAAAACAGGCCCGGTGAACGGATTCGCGTTCAGCCTCCCACCGCTTGCGACGAGCGTCGCCGCTACGACTGCACAGCGGACAAGCAGTCCGAAAGCAGCCGACGATATGAAGCGAGAGTTCCGGGGAAAAAAGCGACGGCTGGACATCGTCAGAATGGAATCGAACGATGAATCCCCGCCAAAACAGCGACGCAATCTGAAATCACCACTCGCAACACTGCCCGCGCCGGCCGCGACCCGACATCAATAATCCGCCCGCCCGTGCCGGGACATCGCGGGCCTGATCGGTCACGGACTTCCGCGGCCGCTGATCGTCCGCGGCGTGTAGGAAATCCCGCCGCTGCTCGGCAGGGAGAAGTGCAGATTCACGCGCGCCGTGTGGCCGGGCGGGAGCGTCGCCCGCGTGACGTTCACATACGGACTTCCCGCCGGCACGTGTCGGACGGTCACGCCGCTCGCATTCAACAGCGTCGTGTTCGGAGAAAGTTCGTCGAGCACCAGCCGGATCGGTCCATGCACGACCGACGAGGACAGGTTCTTCAACTCCACGCTTTGCGTGACCCGCTGCGTCCGTCGATCGATGCTGAACCTGCCGCGCGTCACCTGCAGCGGCGTGATGATGAGCGGCACCTCCGTCCACGCCCCGTTGTTCGCCACGCGCACCACCACCTTGTAGTTGATCCCCAACACCGGCGCCGAGGGAAACGCGAGCGACCCCAGCCACACCCCATTCCAATCGCCGGGTGCATGCGTGATCGCCGCTTCGTCGAGCGTTTCGCTCCCCGCCATCAAATACGCGGTAAGTTCACGACCCTTCAAATGCGTCCCCGTCACCGCGACATCGAGAGTCGCGGCCAACCCCACCGGGATCGTCGCCGGCACCACCGTGGCCCTCATCGAGATATCGCGCGAACGCCGCCACGGCGCGATCGTGTCGAGCCCCCCGAAATACCGGTCGTAAACGCCATCCTGCAAAAACGGATCGGTGTTCAAATACGCCGCGACCTCGGCCGACATGGGTTTCTCGTAAAAATACTCATCGAGATACGCCGCCGCCCGCGCTCGTTGCGCCGAGTCCTCACCATGACCGCCCGTCGCGCGGAAGTTGAACTTCAACCGCGCGTCGCCATCGAAGCCCAGCCACGCGTAAGTAAACTTCGCGACCGTGAGGCTCAGCGCGTCGCCCTCCGAATTATTGCCGTAATCGTCGATCGTGTGATTCAGCACCACCGCGCGCGGCGCGAGCGTCGCCACCAGATCGTTCTGATCGAATGGCAGCCGGTCGCCATAACCCCACGCGCCAGGCTTTCGCAAATAAAACCGCCCCGGCTCGAGGAAGCGCCGGAAAAGCTCCGTCGTGCGTCCCGGATTGTGACGAATCGTGTCGCCCATCACCTCGCCGCCGCCCGACGAGCCCCAACTGTAATCGTGCCCCGCCGATATATAACGATACGGCGCCGGCCCCGTGGAACCGGCTGCGCCCGGGATGCACACGTCGATCCGCTCGTCGAACACCGCTGAAACAAACGCGTATTTGCCGAAGATCGAAAAACCGGTCACCGCCAGCTTGTCCGGCGCGACCAGCACGTCCGCCGTCCCAAACGTCAAAAGCGGCGTCTTGCTCGCGACCACCATCTCCAGCACGTCGATCGCCCGCGAAGCGCCCCACGCCGCGCCCATTTCGTTGCTGATTTCGTTGGGATCTCCGTCGCGCGTGTAGGGAAAGAACGTCCGAAACGTCCCGCTGCGCGCGCCCCACGGATTGTTGCGATCGTCCGTCGTCACATTCGTCGGCACGTTCAAGACCGCGAACCCCGCCGCGTTGTAATCGGCACGGTTGCCGCCGAAACCCAGAATCACCGGCACCGGCCCGCCCGCATGCCCCGATGCCTCCAGCTGCCCGGGCGTCGGCAGGTAGAGATCGAACGACATCGGAGCCGTGACCGCTCCGTAGCGAATCGTCGCATCGATGATCGGCCGCGCGGGATTGGCTCCCGACCGCACGCCGGTCACGGTGATCTCGTCCGGATCACGCGGCTTGTAGCCATACTCGTAGAACTGAGCCAGATCCAGAATCTGCGCACGCCGCCCATTCGGTCCCCACCACTCCTCGGGCGACTCCACCGGCGTGCCGTCGAAAAACGTCCACGGATCCGGCAGCGTAAACCGCGACGGAAGATCCATCGGATCCGGATACTTCGTGTCGGCCCAGCGCAAATTTTCGATCGCGGACGCCAGCCGGTCCGCCGCCGCGTCGATCGCCGCCTGCGCTCCGGCATCGGTCCCCGCACCGACGCCGGCTAGCGTGGCGTGTCCGTTCGTCAGCGCCGCCTGCAGTTCATCGTCGGTCGCCGCGGTCCACACACCTTTCACGAGCGAACGCGATTCCGCCCAGCGGATTCGGTTCGTGAGATGCCAGTTGTTGAACGCGAAACGATCCGCGCCGTTCCACCCGCCGAGTGTCACGACGCCCCAGTCGCGATTGTAGTCCTGGCTGCTCGCGGGAACGCTGTTGTCCTGGTGACTCCAATACACGCGGGCACTGCGCGCCACGCCGCTCGCCACCGCATCGCCGATCATCACGTCGACGCCGAAACGCGTGCCGTTCTCCAGCACCGCGCCCGAAATCTGCAGCGCCAGCTCCACCACGTAGCCCACGGGCGTGGTGGCGACTTTGAAGTCCTTGATGCGATTCGTGTATTCGCGGTTCTCCGGGTGCGCATGCACCGACTGGTGGTTCACCACAAAACGATTCGGCGTGTAGACGAGCTTCCCGTCGCGCGAGATGGTGAAGAGCCCGTCGTCGTCCTCGAACTTCGCCACCTTGTCGTTCCAGAAATCCAGCGCGAATTCCACGCCGTCGAAATCCATCGCCGCACTCGCACCCCACTCGGGCAGCGTCGCGTTGAACGCCGGCGTGTTGTCCGCCACTTCGACCAGCAGGTAGAGCGTGCGGCCGTCCCACACCGACCGCAGCTCGCCGCGTGTCTCCGTTTGGATATCCGCATTCGCGGCGCCGTTCTTCGCGTTGTCGACGAGCGCTCCCACCGCCGGATAGGCGGCGTCTCTCGCGCCGTCGACGACGATCGGGGAAGTCCCGTCCGCCTTAGCCCTCACGAACGAAGCGGCAAGCTGCTCCGGCAAAAACGCCGGTTCTGCCGCGCTGACGACGCACGGCGCGACGCCGGCGATCGTCGCGAAAGCTCCGGTGAAAAAGAAGCGACGCAGACGCGCCAATCCCGAACGGATGGGTTTCATGGGTGGGGTGTGTTGGGGTTGCTGTCGGCAACCGTGCCGACGCCTCCACGACGCAGCCCCCGTGCATTCCCGGGGACGGAAAACCCCGCCAGCGGCGCATCGGGAAACTTACCGTGGTCCGTCAACCTCCCCGCGGCACAAAAGCCGCGCAGGACGTCGCCCGCGCGGCTGGCCATCGAAATCAATCGTGCCGGATTAGGTGTGCCCGGATTACGGATACGGCTGCGACACGAGCACGGACGTGTTTCGAATCCCGTCCGGATGGAGATTGATCACGATATCGCCGAGCGGCTTCAGCGAATTCGCATCGAGCTGGTATTTCACGAGGCTATTGGGGTTATCGAGATCGGGATTCGCCGGGTCGTAGGGCGCCGCATCGCGCCACTGCCACCACATCGTGCCGATTCCCTTGTCCTGCGCCTCGCTCATCAGCAGCTCATATGGGACGGACGCCCAGCTGCCGCCCGAGTCGTAG
>JAEZAD010000255.1 GCA_023430565.1 Verrucomicrobiota bacterium | reverse complement strand
GTCTCCGTCCGCGCGCACTATGCCAAAACCACGGACGGCCCCGGGTGTACGTTCTATTTCCGCCTCCGCCAGGACCTGGGCACCGCCTCGAACCGTTACCTCGGTTCGCCGATCTACGGCAGCGGCCGCCCCGGAACCCCCATTTCCATCACCATCCGCAGACCGCTCGCCGGCGGAACCTATCAGATCATCGACTGGGCTGAGGTCATCTCCGGGCCGACGGCGCAGTACGTGCTGTCCGCCTATTCTCAGAGCGCACAGATTGGCGACCAGATCCTGATCCAGATCGCGGACAACGACATGGTCTACGGCGATGATCGGATTGACACGTTTGTCGCGCCCAGGGAGTCCACGGATCCGGGCGTGCCGGTCATTACCAGATGGTCGGGCCCTGTATTATTCCCCCAATCGGGGTTCTGGATTGAAGGCACCGCGACCAGTTCGACCTACGTGTACTGCCAGATCACCGCGCCGGGCGTCGACCCTGTCACGATTTACACTCGCTCCAACAGTGAAGGGAACTGGACCATTAATCCATACCACCTGCCCGGCGACACCGTGGATGGCGCTTTCATGGGCCTCTTCAACGCCTATCCGGACAGAGACGTCACATTCATGTTAAAGTTCAGCGGGCTGAACGCGCAGGGCGTCTCCCTGACCGGACATGTCTATAGCAGGCATCCATTTGACGCGCCCGCGTGCTATGTGGTGGGCAAGCCCATCACGTTTATGGCGTTGAGCTACGATCGCCCAGAGGTGCAGATCTTGAGAGATGGAGTGCTCTTCAAGACCCTGACAATTTCCAATCGATCGGACGGGCAGTATTCCCTTGATTGCCCTGAAGGCGTACAGCCGGGCGATATTGCGCGCATTGTATTGGATCATTCATCAGATTATCACGACGTGAAATTCGTCGAAGCGGACAAGCCTGCCGCCGCGCCGGTGACGGCGGATTGGCCGGAAGCCGCTACCCTCGGCCGCTACGATTCGCTGACGGTCTCCGGCGCCGCGGAGCCGGGGTATGACGTGCGCCTGTTCCTTAGCGCGCCGGGCGTATTGAAGGAAGTCGTCGTCCGCGCGGACGCGTCCGGCAATTTCCAGAAGACCCTCTATGCCGCCAACGACCTGGTTCCCTTTCGGGACAAGGCGTTCACCCTCTCCGCAGGCTACTGGAACGGGACGACGGGCCCCAGCCCCACTTACGATTATCGCTACACCGCGGCGCTGGTTGTGCCGCGCGAGATTCCGGCGAGCGGGGTAATCACCGGCACGGCGGAGGCGCAGGCCACCGTCGGCCTCGACATTCGCGGAGCGGATGGCATCCTGCTGCATCAGTTTACCGCCGCCGCAAACGCGTCGGGCGCGTTCAGCTTTGAACGGCCCCAGGACGCGGCGGAGGGCCAGCGCCTGACATTCTCCGTTGTGGACAGCCGGGGAAATACCTGCGTGCAGCAGCGCGTGTTTGGGCCGCTTGATCCGGTTCAGAAGCAGGAGATCACGCTGGATACCCCGACGGCCACCTTCGGGCGCGGCCAGTCGCTGTCGCTGAGCGGCGCCTGCGCGGCGGGCGCTTCCGTCAAGGTGACGGCGTTTTATGAGGACGGTACCAGCGAGGAATTCACCGCCGCCGTCAACGGGGGCCGCTACAGCCTAGTCCGGGCGATGGAACCCGCGTTTGCCGGACGACGGGATCAGCTCATCCGCTTGATGCCCCATTACGCGGATGAGGATTACGGTCCGGTGGCCCGCGTCCAATACAAGTACACGGCCCTTCTGTCTCTTACGGGCGATCTGGTGGCCAGCCGAACGGTCCGGGGCGTCAGCGAATCCAACCGAACGCTCACGTTTTCCATTCCCAGCATCGGCTATAGCACGAACGCCTATGCCAGCCTCAGCGGCCGGTTTCAGGTGACCTGCCCGATCGAGGCGTTGGAGGGCGCGGACGCGGTTCTTTCGTTCACCGACGCCTACACCAACCCGGGCACCCTGTCCGTGAAGGTCATGGATCCTCCGATCACCCTGGATCCCATGCCGGAGGGGCCATATGGCGCTGATAAGTGGTTGAATTTCCAAGGGACACGGGAACCGGGTCAGAAAGTGTATGTGACCTACGGCTTGTCGGGTGGGACGCTCACAAAGGTAGAGGCAAGCTACCCAGAAGAAGGCAGGTGGGCTTTTAGCGCCAACACGTCCACACTCAGCGGCAGTGGGGCGCCCGTGACTGGGCAGGTGCAGGTCAGCTTCGCTTACAAGGCCAGGACGGGGCAGCCGATCTACCTCGACTATGACTTCCTCATCGGGCTGGACCTGCCCGAGTACGCGAGGCAGCACGAGCCGATCACCGGCGTCACCGATCCGAACGCCACCGTACAGCTCTTCTTCAGCAGCATGTACCAGCCCGATATGACCACCATCGCCGACGCGTCGGGTGCATTTTCGTTTGACACAACCAGTCTGTCCACCGGGAGCATCTCGACGCTCAAGATCGTCGCGACGGATACAATCCAGAACACGTTGACCAAGTATTTGTCCTACTATCACCCCAATTATCTGGCCGTGGACAAGTACTCCTACCCGACGGGCACCTACGGTCGCGGCGAATTCATGTGGATCGGGGGTACATGCGCGCCGGGAAGGACGCCGATTGCCACGGCGTACTTTGACGACGGCACCTCACGGGATTTCCAGACCACCATAAGCGGTGCCGGAGGCAGCAGCTGGTCGTTTTACGGCGTGATGGACAGTCTGTTCCCCGACCACCGGGACGAGGGGATCTGGATTTGTGCGCGATACGCGGGCGATAATTCCCGCGCGAAACAGTACCGCATCACCTACAAGTATACCGTCCGGATGAACGCGCCTGCGGAGGTCTACGCGGAGATCCCGCCGGCGGGCACGGCGGAGGCGAGCAGCAGCATCCTGCTGTCCGTGCCGGAACTGAACCTCTCCTGGTCGGCCACTGCGAATTCGTCCGGCAACTACGCGTTTACCTCCTTCTCAAACTCTGGCTTGCGGGACGGTATGTCCGCCGTCTTCACCGCAAAAGACACCTACGGAAACCAGACGCAGTACCAGTCGACGATCAGGCTTCCTGTGGCGACGTTTGATGTACCGCCCAAGAACGCGTACATGTATGGTGATACGGTGACCGTCGGCGGCGCCACGATGTTGGACACGTTGCCGCTCGTTCAGGTCTATAGCAGATATGACTATGACAACGGAAATGCACCGTTGAACAGCGTCACGCCTGTGAAGGACGGACTGGGCCGCTGGAAGTGGACGGGCAGCATCAATACGCTCCTCAGCAAAACTTCCCAGGACATGGAATTTGTGATCGCGCTGACCTACGGTGGGAGCGCGCCGCGGGTGAGCGTCGGGGCTTTCTATGATACCAACGTGCCGCTGACGCTTCCTGCGGAAGTCGTCGTTGGCCAGAGCATCGCCGGAAAGAGCGTGTCGGGCGCCTCCGTCACCGGCTACTGCGGTGCCGTTACGCTGCAGCTGACCACCGCGGTTCAACCGGACGGATCCTTTGCGTTTGCGTTCCCCGACGGTTGTAGCGCCGGGGCGACAATCACCATCCGTTCCACCTACCTGAACAGAATCAAAGAAAAGACCCTTCGCATCGTTGCGCCGTTTGTGCCAGTGACTGCCATTAACGTCGGCGCGGAAAGCGGAACTTCCAAACTGTTCATCGGGAAAACCTTGGCGCTGACGGCATCCGTACAGCCCGATAACGCCAGCGACGCCTCGGTCACATGGACGTCTGGAGACATGTCCATCGCCACGGTCGATCAGACCGGCGTGGTCACCGGCGTGTCCAAAGGAACGGTCATCATTACCGCCACAGCCAACGACGGCAGTGGGACGATAGGCTCAGTCACGCTGGCAATCGAGCAGCCGGTCACGGACATCACGCTAAGCGGGGAGTTGGGTCAAACAAGCGTCTTTATCGGGAGGACGCTGCAGATTGCCCATGTTGTCACGCCGGATGGCGCAGACAACAAAGCGCTCCAATGGACGTGCGGGAACCTGGGCATTGCGGTGGTGGACGAGAACGGACTGGTCACCGGTGTGGGCAAGGGTGAGACGAGTATTGTCGCAACAGCACGGGACGGAAGCGGGATCACCCGCTCCATTCGCATTACTGTGCGGCAGCCGGTTAAGTCGCTGACGTTGAATGCCGAGGAGTGCACGCTCAAAACAGGGGATCTATACCAACTGAGCTGCACTGCGCTGCCGACAGATGCAGACGATAAGTCGGTCGTCTGGGCGTCGAACGACAGCGAAGTGGCCGTCGTGGATGGTACCGGCTTGGTGACGGCGAAAAAGCGTGGAACGGCAACCATCACGGCGACAGCCGCGGACGGCAGCGGCAAATATACCACCTGCCAGATCACCGTGAAGCAGTACGCCACCGGCTTGGCGCTGGATAAGAGCGCCGCGACGCTGTACACGGGCGGGACTCTGACGCTCATCCCGACGGTTTCACCCTCCGACGCAAGTGATAAGAGTGTAAGCTGGGCCAGCAGTGATGAGGCCATTGCAACAGTCAGTTCTTCCGGCATGGTCACCGCGCATAAAGCGGGCTTCGCGATGATCACAGCCTCAACGGTTGACGGCAGCGAAAAGAGTGCGTCCTGCGAGATCACTGTGAAGCAATACGTGACCGGCGTTACGCTGGACAAGACCACCGCGACGCTGTACACCGATGAGACCCTGACACTCACGTCGACGGTTTCTCCCACCGACGCAAGCAATAAGAGCGTGACCTGGGCGAGCAACGATGAGGCTGTGGCAACTGTCGGCGATTCCGGATTAGTCACCGCGAAGAAAGCAGGGACGGCGACGATCACCGCGACGGCGGCGGACGGCAGCGGCATGAGCACGACCTGCCAGATCACGGTGAAGCAGTACGCCACCGGCTTGGCACTGGACAAGAGCACCGCGACGCTGTACACCGGCGGGGCGCTGACGCTGAACGCGACGGTTTCCCCCTCCGACACGAGCGACAAAAGGGTAACTTGGGCAAGCGGCGATACGGCCATCGCGACGGTCAGCGCTTCTGGCGTGGTCACCGCAGTGAAAGCGGGCAACGCTACCATTACGGCGAAGACCGCGGATGGCAGCAACAAGAGCGCGACCTGCCAGATCACGGTGAAGCAGTACGTCACCGGCGTTGCGCTGGACAAGACCACCGCGACGTTGTACACCGGCGAAACGCTGACGCTCACGTCGACGGTTTCTCCCGCCGACGCCAGCGACAAGGGCGTGACCTGGGCGAGCAACGATGAGGCTGTGGCGACTGTCGGCGATTCCGGATTAGTCACCGCGGAGAAAGCGGGGACGGTGACGATCACCGCGACAGCGGCAGACGGCAGCGGCAAGTATGCCGCCTGCCAGATCACGGTAAAGCAGTACGCCACCGGCGTTACGCTGGATAAGAGCACCGCGACGCTGTACACCGGCGGGACGCTGACGCTGAACGCGACGGTTTCCCCCTCCAACACGAGTGATAAGCGGGTGACCTGGGCCAGCAGCGATACGGCCATTGCGACGGTCAGCGCGTCCGGCGTTGTGACCGCGGTTAAGGCGGGCAACGCTACCATCACAGCCTCAACGGTTGACGGCAGTGAAAAGAAAGCGTCCTGCGAAATTACGGTGAAGCAGTATGTGATCGGTATTGCGCTGGACAAAACCACCTCGACAATGTACACCGGCGAGACGCTGACGCTCACGCCGACAATTTCCCCCTCCGACGCCAGTGACAAGGGTGTGACCTGGGCGAGCAACAGCGATGCCGTGGCGACGGTGGT
>JAEZAD010000254.1 GCA_023430565.1 Verrucomicrobiota bacterium | reverse complement strand
ACGTCGCGCTCAACCGATAGCTGCGCGGCACGGGAATCGCCTCGTAGGTCTGGAGACCGTTCAGGACCGGATTCCAGGTCGACGCGACCACCTGCTTGTCTTCGTTGTTGAAGAGATTGTCGACGTTGAGCTGAACGCGCACGCGGATATCGCGCGGCAGGTCGAACTCATACCCGAGCATCGCGCTGTAGGTGATGTAATCGCGACCTTCGAACACTTCGACGACCGGATTCTGCAGCGTCGCCGGCTTCACGCCGAGGATCGCATCGCCGCGGTAATTCGCGCCGCCGCCGACCGTAAGCCCCTTCAGCACGCCCTCGCTGAAGCGATAGGCCGTGAACAGATTCCCGTTCCACGGGCGGATGTTCGTTTCGATCTGGCCTTCCTGCGATTTCACGAACGCCAGCCAGCTGTCGAGACCGGCGATCAGCGCGCCCACGTTGTTCGTGCCGCCGGCATTGTTCAGGTTGCCGGGCGGACGCGTCGTGTCGTAGTTGAGCGAGGCGTTCTGCTGCCAGGTCGGCCGGTGCTTCTCGATATAGGCCGAGAGCGCGCCGCCGAGTTCGGAGATCTGGTTCTCGGCCTTGCTGAGATTGAGGGAAATGCGCCAGTTCGGCGTTGGGTTCGCGGTGAGTTCGAACTCGTAACCTTCCGACTTTTGCGAACGCGTATCCGTTCCTCCAACACGGTGGCCGTTCGGATCGTTCTGGTCCGTCAGCGTGCCCGTGGGGCCGCCGTTGAGCATCGTCGTCCAGATGGCGTTGATGTAGTTGAAGACGTCGTTCTGGTGGCCGGACGCCTGGTTTTCCAGATCGACCGTGAAGCGCGTGATCGTCGCGTTGATGCGGCTGTCGAACAGGTTCAGCTTGATGCCGTAGTCGAGGCCTTTGCCTTCGAGCGGTCCGAGCGTGCGGCCCACCCGCTGGTCCTCGTCCTCGAGCAGCGTGGCGCCACCCTGGTCCTGGAAGTTCGTCGAGCGGTTCGCGAAGATGCCGAGCCACTCCACCTTCGGGATGTGAAACACCGCGCCGAGCGTGTGCGTGTCGCCGGTCTGATCGAGACCGGGCGCGGCCGACTCCGGGTTCAGCGCGACCGCTTCCCCGGTTTGCGGGTTACGAACGAAAGTCCGATTCCAGACCTTGATCCGGTCCCGGCGCACGCCAGCCGTGGTGACGAGATGGCCGTTGAAGAACTCGCTGTGAGCGGCGAGCGCGGCCGAGTCGATCCGGGTCTTCCCCTTGCTCCAGTTGTCGCGCACGAAGCCGCTCTCGAAATACTCGTCCGGGCGGCCGTAGAGATTCGTCGGCCCGATCTTCATCGCGAACGGATCCGGCAGACCGCGCTCCGAAAGATTCGGCGAGAACGGCGAGATATGCGAAACACGCCGCGGCAGATCGGTGAAGTGGTTCAACGCCAGCCGCTGCGGGTGGATGTTACCTTCGCGGAAATTTTGATTCTCGCTGCGCGTCTCGGCGCGGCTCACGAAGCCGAGCAGCATGTGGCGCCCGAAACGGTCGAGATCGAGATTGTAGTTCGCGCTGATGCGCGCGTCGTCGCGCGTCGTCTCGTTTTCCGAGTAGCTGGGCTCGGCATACGCCATCAATCGACCGGCGTCGGGGTTGCGCACATTCTGATTCAGGTTGAGCGCATTCTGGCCCTGCGTCGTCGGGACATACGGGATCCCGAGCTTGGCCGCGAACGCCGCACCGTTTGGCCCGCCGACCGTGGCATCGTAGCGCTTGTCGGCCGTGAACGTCGGCAGCGTCGCGGTCACGTCATAGAGAATGCCGATGCCGGCAAACCCGACCACCTGTCGATTGAGCCGCTCGACGTGCGAACGATGAATCGCGGCTTCGACGAAAAAGTCCTCCCCGATGCGTTGCTCCAGGAAAAATCCCGCCATCTCGTAGTCGAACTCCACGAAGGCGCCGGGGCCCGTGATGTTTCCGTTGCGCGGGTAAATGCTCTCGTCCTCCCACGCGACCGGGCTGTTGTAGCCGCTCGCGTTGCTGCCGCTCGAAGAGCGGTAAAAGCGGGCGTTTTCCGCGCTCGTGCCCGTGTAGAGCACTTGGCCGGCCAGCGGTCCGTCAGTGAGATAGATGCGGCCCGTGCCGTTGATGATGTGCCCCGCCGTTTTGATTTCGCCGCCGTAAAACGGGTGCGGCGGCTTCGCCGGAAATCCGTTGCCGTTACCGCTCTGGAACTGCGCGTAGTCCTCGTCTCCGAGCACCGACGGCGCCTGGGGCGTGCCGAAATCGACGAAGTGCCGGCCGTTGGCCTCCCACTGCGAGATGTTGTTCCAGGGCATCCACGGACGAACCTTGTTCTGCTTCATGTGGCCCATCTCTCCACTGAAGCGAATCGTCGTGCTCTCGAAGGGCTTCCACGTGAGCGCCAGCGCGCCCCGCTCCTGATCGTCGGATTCGAAATCGCGATACCCATCGGCCCGCTGGGCCATCAGGTTGATGCGCGCCGCGAGCCGGTCTTCGATCAGCTCCCGGCTCACATCGATCGCGCCGCGGCGAAGATCCCAGCTGCCGAAGTGCAACGACACGTCCTCGATGTTGCGATCGAGCCGCGCGCGCTTCGGCGTCACATTCACAATGCCGCCGGGGCCGCCGATGCCGAACAGGATCGAGTTCGGTCCGCGCGCGATATCGACGCGGTCGAGATTGAAGATGTCGCCGCTGATGATCGTGTTGAAATAGTCGCGCGTCTGCGTCGCCCGCCGGTAACCGCGAATCTGGAAATTGAAATCGTTGTCGATGAGCCCGTTTCCGGTCGACGCGCCGACGTTCGAGTTGCCGCCGCCGATGTCGTTGCCGGCACTCAGCGCGAACTCCATCGCCTGGTTGACGTTCAGCGCGCCGATGTCGTCGAGAAAGTCCTTCGTGAGGACCGAGATCGATGCGGGCGTGTTGCGGAGCGAGGTGTTGAGACGGCTGCCGGCCAGGGTGTTCGTCGCGACATAGCCGCTGTCGCGTTCGGTCGTTACTTCGAACGGCGAGAGGACCACGGTCTCGTCCTGCTCGGACGGAGAGTCGGTCGCGATTTGCGCTGCAGCCGCAAGCGGCCAGGCCAGCAGCCCGGTCAGCAATAGAACGCCGGCAGAGCCGGGACGACAGGATGTGTTGGTAGTCATGACAGTCGGGGACGACGAGTTCTTCGGGGTGATGAGCGCATCGGGAATTCCACTACGGAGCGGAGGCCGAGGGCTCGTGGGTCATCCTCAGGAAGCCCTCACCGGCTCCCCTCGCAAACCCGCCAGAAGTTAACTCGTTAACGTCCGCCCGCGCCCGCGAGCACGGGCAGCGTCTTTCCCTCGCGCCACTGCGGCTCGAGCATCAGCGATTGCTGCACCCGCGGCACG
>JAEZAD010000183.1 GCA_023430565.1 Verrucomicrobiota bacterium | reverse complement strand
GCATCCTCCTGCCGCTCGAATTCCCCGTCGACCTGCTCGGCGGAGAATTGCGGGCGCGCATCCATCCCCCCACCAGTGCCCCGCCGCCAATTTTTCTCAACTGGGATTCGCGCCCGTTCGCGTCATCCGACGAAAAAGCCGCGGCACCTCGCCGCGGCTTCATTTTCTACCCCGACGCGCTCACCGCATCGCCACCGTGAACGCCTCCTCCACCAACCCGTTTTCCTCGAGAAACACCTTCAACGAATCGTAGCTCGCCGTCTGCAGCCCGCGCCGGCGATCCATGTCGTCGTGGCTCAACCCTTCGACGAAGTGCGCCCCGATCGACTTGATCGGCCCGAAGCGCACGGGCGTCGGCCGGAAGTAAGCGCGGATGTTCGCATAAATCCGCGCCCGGTCATCCGTCTCGTAAAGGGCCGCCACGCATACTTTCAGCGTGTGCGACACGCAGTTGTCGAAGCGATCGACCCACGGATTGGTCAACAGGTTATAATCCGGATTGTGCAGCGACGCATAAGCCGGCGAACGAATCACCGCCAGAATCCGCCGCTGCAGTTCCTCCGCCGGCACGCACACGGCCACATCCTTCTCCGCCACACCGGCCACGAAGTCATACGTGAGATCCTGCTTCAGATAACTGCGGTCCTCCCGGCCTTCCGCGCCCTGATAGAGGTTATACACGGCATACGTGTGAAACACCTCGCCATCCGCCGCGCGCACCGGCTCGAACACCGCGAACGCCACATGCGTGTAGCTGATGCCCTTCGGCAGCTCCGATCTCGGCCGGCCCGAACGCGCGAGGATCGCCACATTCGCGCGCCGCGCGTCGAGTTCGTCGTTCACGCGCAGCGCCAGTTCCCGGATCGGCGCCTCGCCATACTTCTCGACTCCAAAGCGGCTGTCGGCGCTCGCCCCGGCATGCGCCGGAGCGAGGACCGCGAAACCGCCGAACAACAGGACAGCCGCCAGGCGTGCGGCACGAAGAAACGTTTTCATGTCGATCGGTCGTCAACGTGTTTCGACGCTCAACGCCGCGCCTGCAGCACCGCGCTTGGCGGCAGATCGGCGAGCCGCGCGGCATTCGCATTCGGCACCGGCGGCACGCCGCGTTCGCGATTCAACACCGGACGTTTTGCCGGATCGCCCGTCGCGAAATCCCAGATTTCGTCCGCGCCTTCTTTCGCCGTCGCGCCCGCCGCCGCGCTGGCATCGCCGACCGCCGACACCACCGAACCGGCCGTCGCCAGCGCCGCTCCACTGACATAAACGGGCACCGCCGCGACACCGGAAGCGACCTTCACCGTCGCCGCACCGGAAGCGAGTCCGGCTTTTCCAACTTCGGCCGACGCCGCCGCCGAATGACCGGCTGCGGCGGACAAATGCGACGTCGCCGCACACGATTGAGCCGACAAAGCGAGCGTTCCGAAACCGAGAACCGTCGCGACCAAGACCAGGGATTTAGTGGGTTTTTTCATGACGCGCCCAGCCTACCCGAAGCGCGACTCACCGCGTTAATCGATAAACCTGATGCCGCCCATCGAGACGCTCGATGGCGAATTGTTCCGCGGCGCGCGGCTTGTCAGTGAATTGCCCGCCCGCCTTCATCGCTCGCGATGAACCTCCATCACCTCGAGCTTTTCTACTACGTCGCGAAACATGGAGGCATCAGCCGCGCCGTTCGTCACATTCCCTACGGCATTCAACAGCCCGCCGTGAGCAGCCAGGTTCTGCTGCTCGAACAGGACCTCGGCGCAAAGCTTTTCGATCGTCAGCCGTTTCGACTCACCGCCGAAGGCAAGGAGCTCTACGATTTCGCGCGCCCGTTTTTCGACAACGCCTCCGCGCTCGCCGACCGCATTCGCGGCCGCCAGGCACCCGTCCTCCGCTTCGCCGCTTCCGAATTGATCCTGCGCGACTACCTTCCGCCGATCATCGAACGGCTTCGCCGGAAGCATCCCGCGCTTCGCTTCGCTTTCCGCACCGGCTTTCAAACCCAGTTCGAAACGTGGCTCCAGGAGGGCGAGGTCGACCTGGCGATCACGCCCTTGCAGGCGCGTCCCCAAGCCGGCCTCAAAAGCATCCCGATCGTGCAACTGCCACCGGTGCTCATCGTGCCGAAACGCTCGCCGCTCAAATCCGCCGCCGAACTCTGGGCGCGCGACCCGATCGACGACCCGCTGATCAGCCTTCCGGCCGGCGAGGCAATCTCGCGCGTTTTCCGCAAGGGTCTCGCGGAGATGAAAGTGGACTGGCCGACGTCGATCGAGGCCAGCTCCACCGAGATCGTCGCCGAATACGTCGGCATCGGTTACGGCCTCGGCATCGGCGTCGACGTCCCGCACCTGATCAAGCACCCCAACGTTCGCACGTTGCCCCTTCCCGGCTTCGACCCGGTCGAGGTCGTCGCGCTCTGGCGCCCGCCCGCCACCCCGCTCCACGACGACCTCCGGGCCGCGATCGAAGCCCGCACCCAGGAGCTCTGGCCAATAAAGTCCTCCATCTCGAACCTCTCGCCATGAAACTCCTCCTCACCGGCGCCTCCGGTCTCGTCGGCGGCAACTTTGCCCGCCTCGCCGCAGCGCAAGGTCACGAGGTCATCGGCACCGTCGGCCGTTTCGAAGGCACGATCGCCGGCCTCTCGAAGCAACTTCGCCTCGATCTCACGGACGAACCCGCCGTCATCGCCGCGCTGCGAACCGTGGCGCCGGAAGGAATCGTCAACTGCGCCGCGATCTCCGAACCGGGCCAGTGCGACGCCAATCCCCCGCACTCCGAAGCGATGAACGTCGCCCTGCCTCGGCTGCTCGCACAATTCGCACGCGAGTCCGGCGCTCGTTGTCTTCATCTGTCGTCCGAACAGGTCTTCGACGGCAACCGCACGACGCCCTATGCACCCGCCGACACGCCTCGGCCTATCAATCTCTACGGTCGGCAAAAACTCGCCGGCGAACGCGCCGCCCTCGCCGCCGCGCCCGAGCATTCCGTCGTGATCCGCGCGCCGCTCCTCTTGGGCAACAGCCCGAGCCGCCAACGTTCGCTGCACGAACGCCTTCTTGCCGACTGGGCCGCCGGCCGCACACCACGGCTCTACACCGACGAATTTCGCCAGCCTTGCACCGCCGACAATCTCGCCGAGGTCCTGCTCGAACTTCTCCACCGTCGCGATCTCCGCGGCGTTTTTCACTGGGCCGGCACCGAGCTCGTTTCGCGTTACGAACTCGGCCTCCGCCTGCGCACGCACTTTCAGTTGTCCGAAATCGCCGCGCCGCTCATCGCCGTCACCCGCGCCGACACGCCCACGGTCGCCGCCCAGCGCCCGCCCTGCCTCGCGCTCGATCTCTCACCGCTCGCCGGGCTGTTGCGCACGCGTCCGCAGCCGCTCGCCGAGCAGCTGCCGACGCTGCTCAGCCCGTAGCGGAACGCGCCAAAGCACCGGCTTCGACTCGCTCCTCGTTCACCCAGCTCAACGCGATCGCCGCGATCACAAACGATGCTCCGCCGAGCACGATCGCATAGATCGCCTGCCCATTGAACGCGCTCGCGACAATCGGGCCGAGCAACGCCGAGGCCGCGATCTGCGGCAGCACGATGAAGAAGTTGAACACGCCCATATAAAACCCCATGCGCGCCGGCGGAATCGCGTTCGCGAGCAGCGCATACGGCATCGACAGGATGCTCGCCCAGCCGATGCCCACGCCGACCATCGACACGAGCAGCCAGATGGGATCCGGCCAGACGGGGACCAGGAGAAAACCCGCGGCCGCCGCCAGCAGGCAAACGCGGTGAATCGCGCGAGCGGAAAAACGCCGCGCGAGCGGGATCAGCGCGAACGCGAACGCGAACGCCACGCCGTTGTAAGTCGCAAAGCACACGCCGCCCCATTCGATGCCCCGCTGATACGCTTCCGAACCGGGCTCTCCGCCGAACAGGCTCCGCGCAATCGCCGGCGCGAAATAGATCCACAGGCAGAACAATCCGAACCACGTGAAAAACTGCACGACCGCGAGCCGGCGCATCGTCGGCGGCATCGAAAGCACGCCACGGAAAATTTCGCCGAACGCGCGGCCCACGCCCGCACTCGCCGCCTTCTCCGCCTCGAACGCCGCCAGGTCCTCGGGCGGATGCTCGCGTGTCGTCAGCACCGTGTAGAGCACGGCGCCGAAAAACACCGCCGCGCCAATGTAGAACGAAACATGAACCGTAAGCGGAATCCTCGAACCGCCCTCACCCACCCCCGACGCCATCCCGAACGCATTCGTGAGCAGCCACGGCAGCGCCGAGGAAAGAATCGCGCCGAGGCCGATCAACACACTCTGCATCGCGAAACCGACCTTGCGCTGTTCGGGCGGAAGCAGGTCGCCCACAAACGCGCGAAACGGCTCCATGCTGACGTTGACCGCCGCATCGAGAATCCACAGCAGACCCGCCGCCATCCAGAGCGTGGACGAATTCGGCATCGCGATCAGCGCGAGGCTCGCGAGGATCGCGCCGACCAGAAAATACGGCCGGCGGCGGCCGAGGCGCGTCCACGTGCGATCGCTGTAGTATCCAATAATCGGTTGCACGACGAGTCCGGTCACCGGGGCCGCGAGCCAGAGCAGCGGGATCTCGCTCTCGCTCGCGCCGAGGTATTGGTAGATGGCGCTCATGTTCGCCATCTGCAGTCCCCAGCCGAACTGGATGCCGAGGAAGCCGAAGCTCATCTTGACGATTTCGGCGAGGGCGAGCGGGCGGGGATTCATGATGGAAATGCTGAAAGCTGAAACGCTGAAAATCTGAAACCCGACCGACTGGTTCGCTGAAGTATTTCAGCGCTTCAGCGTTTCAGCATTTTAGATTTTCAATGACTCTCCGGTGGTTGGCTGTAATCGACGACTTCGCGCGCGCCGCTGCGGTCGTAGAGGTCGATCCAGTGGTGCAGCGTCGCGGTCTTCGTTTTCGCGAGCCGCTCGAGTTGCGTGCTCGTGAAGCGCCATTGCCAGTTTCCCACGGTGGTGCCGGGCCGGTTCAGCACGGCTTCGGCGCCGAGGTCGAGCAGGTCCTGGATCGGGACCACCGCGAGCCGCGAGGGCGTGGACAGCAGCACGCGAATCATCGGCCACGCCGAACGTGAACCGCGCAACTGGAAGTAATCGTCCACGCGCTGCGCGGCGTCGCCGGAAAGATGTTCGAGCCAGCCGCGGGTGGTGTTGTTGTCGTGCGTGCCGGTGTAGGCGACGCTCTCGCGCGGAAAGTGATGCGGCAGGTTGACGTTGTTGGCGTCGTGCCCGTAGGCGAACTGCAGAACTTTCATCCCCGGCAGTCCGGCGGCTTGACGCAGCGCGACGACGTCGGGGCCGATGTAGCCGAGGTCTTCGGCGATGATGCGCGTGTGCGGCAGCGCGGCGCGGATCGCGTCGAAAAAACCGAGACCCGGCCCCTTCAACCAGCGGCCGGCACGCGCGTCGACGGCGTCGGCGGGGATTTCCCAATACGTGTCGAAGCCGCGAAAGTGATCGAGGCGGATCACGTCGTAGAGTTCGAACGCCGCGGCGAGCCGGTCGATCCACCACGCATACCCGGTGCGCTCGAGGTGCTCCCAATTGTAAAGCGGGTTGCCCCAGAGCTGGCCGTAGCTCGAGTAGTAATCGGGCGGCACGCCGGCGACCGCATCGGGCGCGCCGTGTTGATCGAGGCGAAAAACGGCGCGGTGCCGCCAGGTGTCGGCGCTGTCGAGCGCCACGAAAATCGGCACGTCGCCGACAATGCCGACGCCTTTCGCTTCGGCGTAGCGGCGGAGTCGCTGCCACTGGCCGAAAAAGAGGTATTGATAAAACACGTGCCGCTCGGCGTCGCGGCCAACCTCCGCCGGGAGCTGCGCGTGAAGCTGCGGCGTCCATTCGCTGTAGGCGTCGGGCCACGTCATCCACGCCTCGCCGCCGAAATGCGCTTTCAGCGCCATGTAGTCGGCAAACGGCTGCAGCCACGCGGCGCGCTGCTGGCGAAAATCGTGCAGCGGACCGAAGTCCGCGAACTGCGTGAGTCCGCGCTCCCGGAACCGATCGGCGGCGCGGGCGAGGACCGGCCAGAACGCCCAGTAGAGTTGGCCGTAGTTGACGCGCCGCGACGGCAGCCGGCGCAAATCCGCGAGCTCGCCCGTTTCGAGCAAGCCGGCGGAAACGAGCTCGCCGAGATCGATGAAGTAGGGATTCCCTGCGGCGCTGGAAAAAAGCTGATACGGGGAATCGCCGTAACCCGTCGGCCCGATCGGACAAATCTGCCAGTAGCGCACGCCCGCAGCGGCGAGGAAATCGACGAACGCGCGCGCGCCCGGCCCGAGGTTGCCGATGCCGAAATCGCCGGGGAGCGACGAGACGTGCGCGAGCACGCCGGCCGAGCGGGTGTTGAGCCACGTGCGTGGGTTTGAATCCATGTCGGATCTGCGAACGGGCACGGAGGCCGCTTCGAGCCCGGTGAGGACACCGGGCTCCACCTCGGAATGGATCGAGCTCAAGCGAGTCGGAACGTTCGACGGCTCGCGTCAGAATTTATAGGAAACGCCCGCCGAATAGGAGGCGCCGTATTCCTGATAATCGACGACGAGCCGCGGATCGCCCTGCTCGGACGTCTGCAGCGGCTCGTTGGTGAGATTGTAGCCCTGCAGGATGACGGTGAGCCCCTGGAGCGGGCCGGATTTGAATTCGTAGCTGATCTGCGCGTCGATCACCTGTTCGGTGTGGATCGTGCGGAAGTTTTCCCCGCGGGGACCGAACGTGTAGATGTTTCCTCGATACGCGGAACGATAGCGCTCGCTCACGCGGGCCGAGAAGCCACCGCGCTCGTAATAGACCGTCGCGCTCGCCACCTTGCGCGAGAGGCCGGGAATCGTCGTGCCCGCGGAACCCGGCCCGTAGGGCTCGATGTCGCTGTCGTTGTAGGCGCCGCTAACGATGACGCCGAGGCCCTTGAGCGACGGGAGGAACAATTCGCCCGGCAGCGAGAGCGTCGCTTCAAGGCCCTGGATGGTGCCGCCGTCGCCGTTGGCGGGGCGGTCGTAAACACCCAGATAGGTCGCCGGCGTGACGCCGCCGCTCGGGAAGCCGGTGAAGTCGGCGATCGTCTTCAGGTTATACGTGTAGGTGCGCAGGTCCTTGTAATAGGCCGAGAGCGCGAAGTAGCCCATGTTGTCGCGGAAATACTGTTCGAACGCCAGGTCGGCGGAATTGGAGCGCCAGGGTTTTAGCTCGGGATTGCCGCCGGAGGCGTTCCACGCGTCGCCGATGTTCGGCGAGTCGGCGAGGGTGGCGTTGAAGGACGTGTTGCGGCCCGCACGCATGTCGTTCATGCGCTGGCGCGCGAGTTGTTGCGCGACGCTGAAGCGGAGGAAGCGGCGCTCGGCGAGTTCGAGCTTGAGGTTGAGGCTCGGGAGGACGTTCCAGTAATCGTCGCCGCCGACCGCCGGGATGTTGACCGAAACGCCGTTGATCGGAACGGCGGAGAGGCCGCGCGAGGTTTGATCGGTGTGGACCACCTGCACGCCGACGTTGCCGGTGAGCGGCAGGCCGCCGACGCGGCTTTCGAGGCCGAGCTGCACGTAGCCGATGGTGACCTTCTCGGCGACGTCCCAATCGTTGGAGATCACATCGCTGTGCGGATTCGTGAGGGGCAGGTAGGTGCCGCTGTAAAGCGCCGCGAGCGGATCGTAGCTGGCCATGCCGCTGATGCCGATGAAGCTGAGGTCGGTGTTGCCCGTGACGGGCGGGAGCGGACCGCTCATCTGGCCGTTGGCGAGCGCGAGGTAATAGCCGTCCTCGATTTCGGATTTCGTGCGCTTGCTGTAGCTGCCGCCGACGTCGAGCAGGTTGAGGAAACCGCCGAGTTCGCGCTTGGCGGAGAACTTGATGAGCGTGAGCGCGTCTTCGGATTTCGGATTCTTCAGGTAACCGGCCTGGCCGCCGGGGACGACGTCGCCGCCCCAGCCCTGCGGGCCGGCGAGACGAACGAGGTTTGTATCCGTATAATCGAGACTCGGGGTGAACGTGGCGCCGCGGCCGGCGCCCATGTTGACGGTGATCGTGTCGGGCGTGCCGACTTGGTTCGAGCCGGTGCCGGAGTAGGTCTCGAGCACGCGGTCCTTGCGGTCGATGCGCGAGTAGCTGAGGTCGCCTTCGAAGGTCCAGCCGGAGCCGTCGCCGATTTTCAGGTTCCAACCGCCGGCGTAGACATCGGCCTTGCGCGAGACGATGTCGTTGCGCACGACGCCGAAGACGTTGTTGAACACGGCCTGGGTAACGAGGCCGTCTTCAACCGAGAAGCCGGGCTGGAACCCGGACGAGTTCGGGCCCCAGTAGAGCGGGATTTCGATGCCGCGGAGCATCTGGGTCTCGTCGAAAAACGAGTAGTAGAGATCGATCGTGGAGTGGAAGACCGGGCTGGTCTTGAACTCGATGACGCCCATGAGGCCGTCGCGCTTGAGCTCGCTCGACCGAACGAACGGCTTCGCGCCGCCGATGACCCACGGTTGGTCGGGGTGCTGGTCGGCGCTGGTGGTCGGATAGCCCCAGGCGTTCCACTGTTCGCCCTGACCGGGGATGTCCGCGTGCGAATAGCCGAAGGCGACGCCGACCGTGCCGTCGTTGAACTGGTCGATGTAGGAGGCGCTGTAACGATAGCCGTAGTCGTCGGAGCCGGCGTTGAGCGCATCGAGCTGCGTCCAATCGTAGAATGCATTCGCCGCGACCGTGCGCCGGCCGTGCGTGAGCGGGCGGACGGTGCGAAGATCGATCGTGCCCGCGAGGCCCTGGCCGATGAGGTTGGCCTGGGTGGTCTTGTAGACGACGGCGCTGCTGAGGAGCTCGGCGGGATACTGGTCGAACTCGACGGTGCGGTTGCTGCTCGAGCTGACTTGCTCGCGACCATTGAGGAGGCCGGTGGTGTAATCGCCGGTGAGGCCGCGGATGTTGATGGCCTGGCTGCGGCCGTTGAGGCGCTGCGTGGCGAGGCCGGGCAGGCGGCTGAGCGAGTCGGCGATGGAGATGTCGGGGAGTTTGCCGATGTCTTCGGCGGCGACGACTTCGGTGATGCCGGACATCGTTTGTTTCACCTCCGCGGCGGCGGCGAGGCTGCCAGCGAAGCCACCGGTGACGGTGAACTTGTCGAGCACGACGAGACCGCCGGCGGGGTTTTCCTCCGAATCGCCGGACACCGGCTCGGTGGGGGGCGTCTGCGCGACGCCGGCGAAGGGGATCAGCAGGGCGAGGAGCACAAGGCCCGCGCGCAGCGGAGAGGCGGCGCGGAGCGGGGGGAACTGCGGTTGCGTAGACATGGTGGGTGACAGGACTGCGATTTCCGATCGGCGCACCGGATTGTGGACGGCACGCCGCGTAGCACGTTTGTAGTTGTTGGGTCGAAGGGGCGCGTGAGCGTGCCCCGGGGTTGAGAAGAACGGTGCGTGGGCGCGAGCGCGTCCGCCAACGGCGAGTTCGGCAGAGAACCGAGATGGGCAGGAAAAAACCTGGATTCGCGCGTGGCGCGCGGCGGAGAGCGCGGGGCGCGGAGCGAGCGAAACGAGACGCAACGAAGTTTTGTCCGGCCGGCCTATGAATTGTCCGCGGTGGGATTTTTGACCGAGGCCGTGAGCGGCACAGGCTGCGACGAACCCCTCCCCTCTTTATGAAAACACGTGTGATGAACGACGGCTGGCAATGGTTCAGGCTTAAGGCCCTCTGGCTGGCGCTGGCGGTGTTGAGCGTTCCGGTGGTGGCGAGCGAACCGGAGCCGCGCTGGTGGCGCGACGCGGTGTTTTACGAGATCTTCGTGCGCTCGTTTGCGGACGCGTCGAGCGGGCCGCTCGCGGGCGACGGGATCGGCGACTTTCAGGGGCTGATCGAAAAGCTGGACTATTTGAA
>JAEZAD010000126.1 GCA_023430565.1 Verrucomicrobiota bacterium | reverse complement strand
CGAGCGAGGTGGGGAAGCGGATGTCGAGGACTTGGAGGTCGGTGATTTTCATCAGTGAGGGGCGAGAGGCCAGAGGCGAAGGGCGATGGGTTATTTGCCGGCGGACCAGCCGCCGTCGACGAGGAGGGTGGAGCCGGTGACCATCTGGCTGGCGTCGGACGCGAGGTAGAGGGCGGCGGCGGCGATTTCGTCGGGGCGGGCCATGCGGCCGGTGAGCTGGGTGGAGGACATGTCGCGGTAGGCTTTTTCGGGATCGGGGTATTCGGCGATGCGGGCTTTGACGAAAGGGGTTTCGACGCGGCCGGGGCAGATGGCGTTGAAGCGAACGCCGGTGTGGGAGTGGTCGAGAGCGAGGGCTTTGGTGAGGCCGACGACGGCGTGTTTGGAAACCGAATACGCGAGGCGTTCGCGAACGGCGACGATGCCGCTGATGGAGGCCATGTTGATGACGCTGCCGCGGCGGCGCTCGAGCATGGCGGGGACGAAGGCGCGGCAGAGATTGAAGGGGCCGCGGACGTTGACGGCGTGGAGGCGGTCGAGGTCGTCGGCGGTGGTGGCGAGGAGATTGCCGACGTGGCCGATGCCGGCGTTGTTGACGAGGAGGTCGAGAGGAGGGAGCTGCGAGGCGAGGACGAGGGCTGCGGCGGGATCGGAGACGTCGAGTTCGTGGAAATCGGCGCGGCCGTTTGATTCGCGGATTGCGGAGACGGTGGCGAGGCCGGCGGCGGTGTCGCGGTCGATGACGAAAACGCGGGCGCCTTGCGCGGCGAAGAGTTGGGCGATGGCCTGGCCGATGCCGGAGCCGGCGCCGGTGACGAGGGCGATTTTTTGATCGAGGCGAAACATGAGCGGTGCAGGGGTGGGGTTTGTGGCCCGCTAAAGACGCGAAAGGGCGCGAAAAAGGAGAAAGCGATGGGGGATGGGAACCGCGAATGGCGCGAAGTTGCGCGAAGGGGGGGACGAGGCGTGAAGGATCGTGAAATCGAGAAACGTGGAAGCGGGAATCTTGAAATTGGGCGCAGGCGTGGGTGCGGGCGATTTTAGATGACCGATTCTCGATTTTCAGTTTTCACGATTTCGGGAGCGTGGCGGCGCGGTCGAGGTGGGTGTAGCCGCCGTCGACGTAGAGGATCTGGCCGGTGGTGTGGGAGGAGCGGGGCGAGGCGAGGAAGACGACGGTGTTGGCGATTTCGTGGGCGGTGGTCATGCGGTGTTCGAAAGGGATGGACGCTTCGATGGCGGCGAGAGCGGCGCGGGGGTCGGGTCGGGTGGAGAGCCAGCGTTCGTAGAGGGGCGTCATGACTTCGGCGGGGATGACGGCGTTGACGCGGATGGAGTGCTTCGCGAGTTCGAGGGCCCATTCGCGGGTGAGGGCGTTGAGGGCGCCTTTGGCGGCGACGTAGCCGGAGGTGCCGCCCTGGCCGGTGTCGGCGCATTTGGTGCCGATGTTGATGATCGTGCCGCGAGTGGCGATGAGAGCGTCGAGGGCGGCCTGGACGAGGACGAAGGCGTGGACGAGGTTGCGTTCGAGCGAGGCGCGGAAGTCGGCGGTGGAGGCGCGGAGGCCGACGCCGTCGTTGACGCCGGCGTTGTTGACGACGCAGTCGATGCGGCGGTGTTTGGCGAGGACGGCGGCGACGGCGGAGCGCACGGCGGATTCGTCGGTCATCTCGCAGGGAAAGAAGTCGGCGCGCTGGTCGAGGGCGGCGAGCTCGCGGACGAGGGCGTCGGACTCGGCGGGGTTGCGCCCGAGGATGCAGGGGATGGCGCCTTCAGCGGCGAAGGTGCGGGTAATGGCGGCGCCGATACCTTTGGCGCCGCCGGAGACGAGGACGACGCGGTCTTGCAGGTCGAGGTGCATGGGGTGGAACGAAGCGTGAGGAAATTCGCGCGCGAGGCCAGCGCGGGAAAGGAAAGGTCAATGGAAAGGAACCGCGAGTGGACGCGACCGCACGCAAGGAGAGAGAGCGGCGGGGAGAGAAGGCGAAGAACGGGAATTGCGGGGTGGTGGGGGAGTTCTAGGGTGGCGGAATGGCGAAAGGAAAAATGACAAAGCGATTGGGCAACGGGGATTCGCCGGCGGCGGTGCGGCGGGAGTTTGCGCGCGTGGCGAAGGCGATGGCGGCGCACGACGCGGGCGACGGTAAAAGTCGGCGTGAACGGGGGCTGAAGAAGCTGGAGGAGATCGTGGGCGTGCGCGGCGGGCGGGTGTTGAACGAGCTGATCGGCGTGTCGCCGGAGCTGACGCGCGCGATCGTAGATTTCGCGTATGGGGAGGTGATCTCGCGCGAGCGGCTGGACGGGCGGACGCGATCGCTGGTGGTGATCGCGATGCTGGCGGCGATGGGGAATGCCGCGCCGGAATTGCGCACGCATGTCGGCACGGCGCTCAATAGTGGAGCGACGCGCGAGGAGATTCTCGAGACGATGCTGCTGGTGAGTGTCTACGCGGGGATTCCGGCGGCGATGAATGGGGTGACGATCGCGCGGGAGGTGTTTGCGGGGCGGGAGACGCCGGCGCGGAAGCGAGGTCAGGGCGCTTCGTAAATTTCGGCGAGGGCGACGCCGGAGGAACCGTCGACGGAGGTGACGTGGACGGTGTAGATGCCGGGGTCGAGGGTGACGAGCATGGCGGCGTCTTTGCTGCCGTCGGAGAGAGGCGAGGCGCCGGTGGCCGTGATCGCTGCGCGGAGATCGGAAAGGTTGGAAGCGGTGCCCCAGTCGTCGTTGGTTTCGAGTGGGCGGCCGATGCGATCGAAGAGGGTGATTTTAGGATTGGAAAGAGCGGTGGCGACACCCTGAGCGGCGAGAGCGGGGCCGACGCCGCGCAGAAGGACTTTCAAGGGTTTGGTGCCGTCGATGACAAAGCCGGCGATAAGGACGTTTTCGCCGGAGGCAACGCGGGCGCGAGCGGAGATCGCCATGAGACGGGCATGGACCAAGCTCGCGTCGTAGATTTCAGCGAGTGCGACGCCGGTTTGGCCATCGGCGCCGCTGATATGAGCGGTGTAGATCTGGGGCGTGGTGTTAAAGCTAAGCTGAGGAGATTGATGGACGAGCGCTGCGTCGAATGATGAGACGGGTAACTCGAAAGCACCGACCTGTGCTGCGAGAGAAGAATAGAGCGTTCGCTCAGTGTCGGGCAATAGTCCCCAATCTTCGTTGGTGGCGCGCAAGGACTGCTGGCCTTGAACGAGCTGATAGAGCTTGAGATTGGGGTTCGCCAGATATTGCGCGACGCCGAGGTCCTTCAGGCTCGGACCAACGCCGCGAATTACGAGTGACCATGGTTCGTCCGAGGCGGGAGCGTTGTCGTTGGCCACGACGAAACCGGCGATGAGAATGTCGGCTCCGCTGGCGACCTGCGCGCGGGCGGAGAGAGCAGAGAGGCGCGAGTGCTCCACATCAACTCGAACGGCGGAACTTTTGGTAGTGCCGCCTGCGTTCGTGGCGAGAACCTCGTAGTAGCCGCTATCCTGGGGCGCTGCATTTCGAAGCTTGAGGCGGTTTGCCGGATATGGCGCTGGAGGCCCAATAGGTTTCCCGTTCTTGAGCCACTGGTAGGTTACCTCGCCAATGGTGCTCGCGTAGGCGGAGAGCTCGCCGTTCCCATGAAGCGGAATTTGGAAGCCGACGGGCTCGGTCGAGAATACGGGGGCGGAGGGTGGATTGATGGTGATCCTTGCGACGCTGCTGGTAGCAGCTCCGCCGGGACCGGTGACTACGACGTGGTAATCACGAGCCTCCGTGACTGCGACGACGGGTTTTACGATGATATGAGTCTGCTTTGTTGCGTCCGGGATGAGCTGACCGTCTTCGAACCACTGGTAAGTAAACGGTCCTGTCCCCGTGGCAGTGACCATCAGGAACATACCGGTAGCGTCACCTACGATCGTGCGGGACCGAGGGGGCGTTTCGATGCGAGGAGGAGAAGTCGGCTCTGACGCAGTCGCGGAAAAGAGGAGAGCCTGATTCCAGCCCTGCCCAATCCAAGTTCCGTTGCCGAAGGCGAAGCTCTTGATCGCCGAGGTGGAATGGCCTTTTCTTGAAACCCAAGTCACCCCGTCGACGGACGTATAGATTTCGCCATCCTCCGCCGATGCCACAAATGTCGCGTTGGCGTGCTTCAGGGTGACGGGGCTGAAATCCAGTTTGGGGTGTGCGGTCCATACCAGGGCGTCGGAAGAAACGAGCAATTCGCCATTTTGCCGTAGGAGAACGAAAGAGCCGTTGCCGAATTCGACGAGACTGGTTGAGGCATCGGCAGCGGCTGGAAGACTACGAACGCTCCACGCGAGCCCGTCCGAAGAAACCAGCACTCGGTTCGATTCTCCGGCGACCACGAACACCCCTTGGCCGTGGGTGACGCTCGTCAGATTAGTGGTCTCGAGGCCAACATGGGATCTCCACGTCTTTGTGTCGGAGGACGTGGCGATTTTGCCAGCGCTTCCGACCAAGACAAACATGCCTCCGCCGTGGGCGATATCGAGGAAGAGGCCGTTTCCGTGCAGTATTTCGGTTGCCGTCTCGCCGTCCTCGGAAACGAAAACCTGCCCGGCACCAAAGCCTTGCAGGGCAAAAAACCTGTCGCCTGCGAATTCGTAACGGAAGTCAGAACGGCCCAAGTAGAGCCCGAATCCACCCCGTGCCCAGTTGATGCCGTCGCTGGAAACATACTTCCCGGCAACAAACATACCCCGGCCATAGGCCAGACCTTCCTGGGCCACGAAAAAGCGTCCATGCGATTTCCATGTGCGTCCGTCCGTGGACGAAAAGAACATGCTCACGGATCCCGAGGGGCCCGAAGGGTCGTCGGGAAACCAGTAGCCGGAAGTTGCGATCATAACATAGACTCCATTTCCGAAAGCTATATTAACGTCGTCCTCCAGGAGGGAGTTGACTTGACCCTCGACGTTGGGAGTGAGACGCGTGCGCTCGGACCAGACCAGCGCGTCGCTTGAGACCCTTACTCCGGCACCGTAGCTGTGGACGTCGACGAAGATGTCATTCACAAAGGTGAAGTCCTGCAGACCGGAATACGCTGTTATCCAGGTAACTAGATCGGTGGAAACAGCGTTCCCGGAGGTGCGCGATTCAGTAAGATATCGACCATTGCCATAAATGATTCGGCGAACCTTTCCTGCCGCACCGAAGTTTCCAGTAGTCCACGAGCTTCCATTGACGGTCGTGAGATAAACATCCGTATCTGTCGCGACGATGAATCGCGTGCCATCATAGACGGCCGAGCTGGCCCGCAGGCCGATGCCTGTCGGCCGTGCCACCCATGCGATGCCATCGTTGGAAGTGGAGAACTGTCCATCGGACGAGTAGCTGAGGAAGATTCCGTTGCCATAGGCGAGTCCGGCTGACCCTCCCGCTACGGATCGCCTGGTCCAAGCGATACCATCATCGGAGGTATAGGATATCGCATCCGTAGTTATCGCCACGAAACAGGCGTTGCCGAACGCAACATGCTGGAAATCGGGACGCTCGTCGATACGGGGTCGTGTCGCCCAATTCGTTCCATCGGTGGAGGTCAGCACCGCGCCGCCCGTCCCGACAGCCACGAACTTTCCTGCGCCGAAAGCGACCGATTTAATCCAACTATCCGTGGGGTGAGGATTGATTGTTGTCCATTCCGTCTGACCTCGTGCCGGGACGAAGAGAAGGATCAGCAAAGACCAGACGATCCAGGCGCGTTTTATCTTAGAACGGGGCGTGATTCTATTTGAGAAGGGAGACATCGGTTTCGCGAAGATTGCGCAGGTATCTGGGTGGTGAGGACTCTACTTCGTTCGACAATTGCGGACCGCTAACCCGCTACTGCGATCGCATCACGATCCCGGCGACTGGCTTCAGCCAGGAGGTGGACGGGGGGACTATCGCATTCAACTGAATTGACGCGGACGTTGTAGACACCTGCATCGAGGCGCGGGCATGGCGGAACGCGCACAGCAGCGGTCACCGGCAACGTGAGACCTCGAGCGGGACGCCGGTGACGTGAGCGCGCAAGCGTTCGGCGGGAGTTCGAGCAGCAGAGCCGGAATCGTGGCCGTTGCTGGCAAACGCTGGGCGAAGGTGGCGAGTGCCGGTGGCGTGAACAGGAGCACTTGAAGATTGCGGGGGAGAAGCCGCGGCGGAAGCGCGGTCAAGGTGCTTCGTAAATTTCGGCGAGTGCGACGCCGGGAGAGCCATCTACTGAGCTGACGTGGAGGGTGTAGACACCGGGGTCGAGGGTGACGAGCATCGCGGCGTCTCTGCTGCCATCGGCGAAAGAGGAAGTGCCGGAGGCGGCGATCGCAGCGCGCAGAGCGGAAAGGTTGGAAGCGGTGCCCCAGTCGTCGTTGGTTTCGAGTGGACGGCCGACGCGATCGAAGAGGGTGATCTTCGGGTTGGAAAGAGCGGTGGCGACACCGTGAGTGGCGAGAGCGGGGCCGATGCCGCGGAGAAGGACGTTCAAAGGCTTGGTGCCGTCGATGACGAAGCCGGCGATAAGGACGTTTTCGCCGGAGGCAACGCGGGCGCGAGCGGAGATCGCCATCAGACGGGCGTGGACCAAGCTCGCGTCGTAAATTTCGGCAAGGGCGACGCCGGTTTGGCCATCGGCGCCGCTGATATGAGCGGTGTAGATTTGAGGCGTGGTGTTAAAGCTAAGCTGAGGCGCTTGGCGGATGAG
>JAEZAD010000003.1 GCA_023430565.1 Verrucomicrobiota bacterium | reverse complement strand
ACCACCTCGTCATCATGCCCGATGCCGACGTGCCGAAAACCGTCGAAGCCCTCTCCGTGGCCGCCTTCGGCTGCGCCGGCGAACGCTGCATGGCCGGCTCCACCGCCATCACCGTCGGCCCCGCCGCCGATCGCCTTCTTCCCTCCCTCATCGCGGCCGCGAAAGATATCCGCGTCGGCCGCACCGACCAGCCTGCGTCGCAACCCGATATGGGTCCCGTCATCACCGCCCAACACCGCGACCGCGTCCTCAACCTCGTCGCCACCGCCGAATCCGAAGGCGCGAAAATTATCGCTGACGGCCGCAGCATTCGCGTCCCCGACGCCCCGCGCGGCTTCTACCTCGGCGCCACCATCGTCGACGGCGTCCAACAAAACATGACCCTCGCCCGCGAAGAGGTCTTCGGTCCCGTCCTCAATGTCATGCGCACGGACGACCTCGATCGCGCCATCGAAATCACCAACGCCTCCGCCTTCGGCAACGGCGCCGCCATCTTCACCAACAGCGGCCACGCCGCGCGCGAGTTCAAGCACCGCGTCAAAGCCGGCATGGTCGGCATCAATGTCGGCGTCCCCGCCACGATGGCGATGTTCCCCTTCACCGGCTGGGACGACTCCTTCTACGGCGACCTCCACATCCAGGGCCGCGAAGCCGTCCAATTCTACACCCAACAAAAAGTCGTCACCACGCGTTGGTTTGGATCGGAGTCCGGAGACGTGTGGAAGAAATAGAAGCTCCAAAACCCAAGCTCCAAGCTCCAGTGAATCTCCAAATTCCAACCCCCAACCATCGGCCACCAGTCTCCTTGAAGTTTGAATTTTGGATCTTCACTGGAGCTTGGATGTTGGTCCTTGGAGCTTCCTCCCCCGTCGCATGCCACTACTGATCAAAAACGGAGAAATCATCACCCCCTCTCAGCGTTTTCACGCCGACATTTACTGCGAGGGGGAGGTCATCACCACCATCGACCACAACCTCTCCGCCCCGCCCGGCACCGAGGTGATCGACGCCACCGGCAAATACGTCTTCCCCGGCTTCATCGATCCACACGTCCACATCTACCTGCCCTTCATGGGCACGTATTCGAAAGATACCTACGAGACCGGCTCGCAGGCCGCCCTCGTCGGCGGCACCACCACGCTGATCGAAATGTGCTGCCCCGCGCGCAAGGACGACGCCCTCGCCGCCTTCGATCTCTGGATGTCGAAAGCCGCCGGCAAATCCGCCTGCGATTTCAGCTTCCACATGGGCGTCACGAAATTCGACGCCACCACCGAAGCTCAACTCCGCGAAATCGTCGCCCGCGGCATCTCCTCCTTCAAAATCTTCCTCGCCTACAAAGGCGCGTTTGGCATCGACGACACCGAGCTCTACCGAACCCTCAAACTCGCGAAAGAGCTCGGCGTTGTTGTCACCGCCCACTGCGAAAACGAAACCCTTGTCGCCGAGCGCAGCGCCGAACTCCTCGCCGCCGGCAAGACCGACCCCGCGCAACATCATGAGTCGCGCCCCCCACGTGTCGAAGCCGAGGGCGTTCATCACCTGATGACCTTCGCCGAGCTCACCGGCGCCGCGACCTACATCGTCCACCTCTCCTGCGAGGAAGCCCTCCGCGAAGCCGTCGCCGCCCGCCAGCGCGGCGTCCGCGTCGGCATCGAAACGCTCATCCAATACCTCACGCTCGATAAAACCTACGCCGAGCGCCCCAACTTCGAGGGCGCCAAATACGTGATGTCGCCCCCACTCCGCGACGTCCGCAACCAGTCCATCCTCTGGAACGCTCTCCGCGATGGCCTCATCCAAACCGTCGCCACCGACCACGCCCCCTTCGACTTCGCGTCCCAAAAACCCATGGGCCGCGACGATTTCACCAAGATCCCCAACGGTATCCCGTCGCTCGAGGAGCGTATCAATCTTCTCTATACCTACGGCGTCCGCCGCGGTCGCATCGACCTGCCCACCTTCGTCAACGTCGCCAGCACCGCCGTCGCGAAGCAGTTCGACCTCTTTCCCCGCAAGGGCACGATCCAGCCCGGCGCCGACGCCGACCTCGTCGTCTTCGACCCGAACTACCGCGGCACGATTTCCGCTCGCACCCAACACATGGCCGTCGACTACAGCGCCTTCGAAGGTTGGCCGATCGAGGGCCGCGCCCACGTTGTCACCGTCCGCGGCCAAATCGCCGCGAAGGACGGCCACTTCGTCGGCCAATTGGGCCGCGGCGAATTCCTGAAACGCACGCCTACGCATTTCTGACGCGGCCCAGAAGCTCCAAGCACCAACCTCCAAGCTCCAGAGAAACACCAACCTTCAACCTCCAACCCGCCCCTCCGCTCCCCTTGAAGCTTGGTCCTTGGAGCTTCATTGGAGCTTGGAGGTTGGTCCTTGGAGCTTCTCCCCCATGTCCCTGATCTCCGACGGCGCCCTCGACTCCACCGACGAGCTCGAAGAATCCCAGCTCTACAACGCCGATCTCGCCCCCGTCCCCATCGGCAAACGCACGTGGCGTGTCGGCTCCATCGCCGCCCTCTGGATCTCCATGGCCGCGTGCATCCCCACCTACATGCTCGCGTCGTCACTCATCGACGGCGGCATGAACTGGTCGCAGGCCGTCCTCACGATTTTCCTCGGCAACGTGATCGTCGTGATCCCGATGATCCTCAACGCCCACGCCGGCACGAAATACGGCATCCCATTTCCCGTCTTCTGCCGCGCCTCGTTCGGCACGCTCGGCGCCAACATCCCCGCTCTCCTCCGCGCGTTCGTCGCCTGCGGCTGGTTCGGCATCCAGACGTGGATCGGCGGCCACGCGATCTACAAGATCTGCGCCGTCTTCTGGCCCACGCTCGCCGCGCCCGACGCCGCCACCTTCCTCGGCATCACCGCCGCCGAGTTCGCCTGCTTCCTCTTCTTCTGGGCCATCAACATGTGGGTCGTCTACAAGGGCATCGATTCGATCCGGCTCCTTCTCAACATTAAGGCCCCGCTCCTTCTCGGCCTCGGCCTCCTTCTTCTCTTTTGGGCACGCCGCGAAGCCGGCGGCTTCGGCCCGATCCTCGCGCAACCGTCCGCCTTCGCCGAAGGCCAGCCGAAAGCCGGACAATTCTGGCCGTTCTTCTTCCCCGCGCTCACCGGCATGATCGGCTTCTGGGCCACGCTTTCCCTCAACATCCCCGACTTCTCCCGTTACGCCGTCTCCCAACGCGCCCAGATCGCCGGCCAGGCCCTCGGCCTCCCGCTCACCATGGCGTTGTATTCATTTATCGGAGTCGCCGTCACCTCCGCCACCACGATCATCTACGGCCAGACCATCTGGGATCCCGTCGATGTCCTCACGCGTTTCCAAAACCCGCTCGTCCTCGTCATCTCGATGGTCGCGCTCTGCCTCGCCACGCTGGCCACCAACATCGCCGCCAACGTCGTCTCGCCCGCCAACGACTTCGCCCATCTCGCCCCCAAAAAAATCTCGTTTCGCCTCGGCGGCCTGATCACCGGCGTCATCGGCATTCTCATGATGCCGTGGAAACTCGTCGCCGACCCGAGCGGCTACATCTTCACCTGGCTCATCGGCTACAGCGCCCTCCTCGGCCCGATCGGCGGCATCATGATCGCCGACTATTTCATCTGGCGAAAACGCACGCTCTCCCTCGTCGGTCTCTACTCCGGCGCCGGCGACTACACCTACAAAAACGGCTTCAGCCTCGTCGCCATCGTCGCCCTTCTCGCCGGCGCGCTCCCCAGCCTCCCCGGCTTCCTCGCCACCGTGAAGCTCATCGACGCCTCCGCTCTCGCCCCCTTCCTCCTCAACCTCTATCACTACGCCTGGTTCGTCGGTTTCCTCGTCGCGTTCATCGTCTACCTCCTTCTCCGCAAACTCGCCCCGAACGGTTAACCACCGATGGACACCGATCCGAACCTCTGAATCCGTGTTCATCGGTGTCCATCCGTGGTTAACAATCCGTTTATGAAACCCATCCCTCTCCCTCCCACGCCGCATTCCCCCACGCCCTACACCGGCCCGTCCGCCGCCGATGTCCTCGCGCTCCGCAAGCAATACCTCAGCCCCGGCCTCTTCCTCTACTACAAGCAGCCCATCATGCTCGTCGAGGGCCGCATGCAGTATGTGTGGGACGACACCGGCAAGCGCTACCTCGACGCCCTCGGCGGCATCGTGACCGTCAGCGTCGGGCACTGCCATCCGCACGTCGTCGCTGCCGCCAACGCCCAGAACCACACGCTCCAGCACTCCACCACGATCTACCTTCAACCCAACATCGCCCTCTACGCCGAGAAACTCGCGTCCAAACTCCCCGGCGACCTGAAGGTCTGCTACTTCGTCAACTCCGGCTCCGAAGCCAACGACCTCGCGCTCCTCATGGCCCGGCTCTACACCGGCAACTACGACATGATCGCGCTGCGCAACGCCTACCACGGCGGCAATTCGTCCGGCATGTCCGTCACCGCGCACAGTAGTTGGAAGTTCAATACTCCCCACTCCTTCGGCGTCCACCACGCCATCGCGCCCTATCCTTATCGCGGCGCCTACGGCTACGACGACCCCGACGCCGGCCGCAAATACGCCGATGACGTCAAATCCCTCATCGACTACGCCACGCCTGGAAAAATCGCCGGCTTCATCGCCGAATCCATCCAGGGCGTTGGCGGCTTCGTCGTATATCCCGAAGGCTATCTCCAACACGTTTACACTCACGTCCGCGCCGCCGGCGGCGTCTGCATCGCCGACGAAGTCCAGACCGGCTTCGGCCGCACCGGCTCACACTTCTGGGGCTTCGAAACGCAGGGCGTCATCCCCGACATCGTCACGATGGCCAAAGGCATCGGCAACGGCGCCCCGCTCGCCGCCGTCGTCACCACACCGCAAATTGCCGCCGTCCTCGCGCAGAAAACCCATTTCAACACCTTCGGCGGCAACCCCGTCGTCAGCGCCATCGGCAAAGCCGTCCTCGAAGTCATCGAACGCGAGAACCTCCAGCAAAACGCGCACGATCTCGGCGCTTATCTCCTCGCCGGCCTCGAGAAGCTCGAAGCCAAGCACAAGATCATCGGCGACGTCCGCGGGCTCGGCCTCATGCTCGGCATCGAGTTCGTCAAAGACCGCACCACGAAACAACCCGGCCGCGAAGAATGCGCGAAGGTTGTGGAAAACTGCCGCGAGCTCGGCCTCCTCGTCGGCAAGGGCGGACTCTGGGGCCAGACCATCCGCATCGCGCCCCCGATGAACATCACCCGCGCCGACGCCGACTTCCTCCTCGCCGCCCTCGACGAAGCGATCGCCTCCGTCTAGGCGCCTCCCCCAGGTGGAGCCCGGCGTCTCCGCCGGGCTTGATCGAAACAGGTAGGGCAAGCTGTCCCCGGCGAGCCGGTTGCATTCGCGCACCTCAGCAAAACCTCGCGCAAGTTCCACCCCCCACCCACGCGCAAAGCTTGCGACAATCCCGCCGCCTCGCGTGTCATGCCCCCATGTCCCCCGCCCCTTCCGACGCCGACATTCTGGCGATCCAGCGCCCCGAGCCGAAGCTCCTGAAATATTATCTGCTCTCCGCTGCGGCGTTTCCGCCCGCCTTTCCCTTCGTCGCTCTTCCCCTGTGGTTCCGCTACCACACGATGCGTTACAAGTTCACCGACGAAGGCATCTCGATGAGCTGGGGCATCCTCTTCCGCCGCGAAGTCATTATTCAATACGCGCGCATCCAGGACATCCATCTTCGCTCCAACCTCGTCGAACGCTGGCTCGGCCTCGCCCGCGTGCTCGTCCAAACCGCCAGCGGCAGCTCCGCCGCGGAGATGACGCTCGAAGGTCTCTCGCATTCCGAAGCCGTGCGCGATTTTCTCTACGCCCGGATGCGCGGCGTAAAAGACCACGCCCACGATCGCTCTCACCCGCCCGCCGCCGCCACCTCATTTCCCTCCTCCACCGCGCCCGCCGACCCGGAACTCGCCGCCACCCTCCGCGAAGTCGCACACGAGCTTCGTCTCTTGCGCGAAACCCTCGCAACCACCCCGCGCCCGAAATCTTCCTTCCCGGAGGCGCCCCATGTTTGACCGCTTACGCGAAAAACTCCTCCCGCTGCTCCGTGTCCCGCCCGAGCCCGAAGCTCCCAACGGCGCTCCCGGCTCCATCCGCGTCTTCCGCGCCGCCCCCAATTTCTATAAACTGAAACTCGCCGTCTGGACCCTCGGCCAGGTCGCCACGCTCGCCGGTATCATCTTCTCCCTCGCCTTCCTCGCGAATCTGAAAAGCGAAGCCGACTACATCCGCAGCGAACGCCAGGCCGCCGCCGCGGCAGCCAAAGCCGCCGCCGCCGACCCCGGCTCCCAAGCCGCCGCCGAAGCCACTCCGAACGACGACACCGGGTCATCCGCTTCACCAGCCCGCCCCCGGTTCAAACCGCGCTTCAAGGAGATCTTCCGCATCCCCACCGCCTTCCTCCGCGACCCCCACAACCCATTCGGCCGCCTCTTCGAACGCTCGCCGTGGTGGCTCTTCCCGGGCATCGCCCTCCTCGAATTTTTCGGCGTCGCCTTCTACCTCCTCCAACTCCCCGTCACCTACGCCCTCGTCCGCCTCGAATACGAATCCCACTGGTATATCGTCACCGACCGCAGCCTCCGCATCCGCTGGGGTCTGATCACCATGCGCGAAGCCACCATGAGCTTCGCCAACATCCAACAAGTCACCGTCTCGCAAGGTCCGCTCCAGCGCCTGCTCGGTCTTTCCGATGTCCACGTCCAATCCGCGGGCGGCGGCGGTGGCGGAGGCGGCGAAACCCACAAGGGCGGCGATCGCGACTCCATGCACGAAGGCGTGTTTCACGGCGTCACCAATGCCACCGAAATCCGCGACCTCATTCTCGACCGCCTTCGCCGGTTCCGTGCCGCCGGTCTCGGCGACCCCGAAGACTCCGCCGACGACCATGCGCCCTCCGCCGCTCCGTCCGTTTCGAGTTCCTCCGACACCCTCGACGCCGCGCGCTCGCTCCTCGCCGAGGCCCGTGAACTCCGTAAAACCCTCACCTGACCGCCCGCTTCACGCCGCTCAACGTCAAAAAACAAAAGGCGGAAGCCGCAGCCTCCGCCTCGTCCTAAGAACCGGCGCGTTCGCCCGCCTTCAGGCCGTCAGGGCACCCGGCGCCCGCGCAGCAGCGACACGACGAACAAAATCAGGAAGATCACGAAGCACACCTTCGCGATCGTGGCCGCGGTGCCGGCAACGACGCCGAAACCGAGCACACCCGCGATCAGCGCAATGATGAGAAACAAGATAGCGTAGCTTAACATGAGTAGTGGGGGTTGAGGTTTCGAAGCAAGAATCAGAGTCACGCCTGCGCCCGCTCGCGGTCCTGCAGCAATTCGCCGAGCACCCACGAGGTCGTTTCGTGATATTCCACGAGCTCGCGCAACAATTCCGCGGTCACCGGATCGCCGCAGTCCACCGCACACGCCTCGCCATCGCGCCGCAGCCGATCCGCCATCCGGTCGTGCAGCTGGCTCAACACCGACAACATGCTCCGCGCGCTCAAATCCGACCCGCGAGTAGGCGTGAAACGGGGCGCGCTAATCAAATCAGACCAGCCCGTGAGCGGAACCACGCCCAACACGCGGGCGCGTTCACCCAGCTTTTCGATCCAGTCGTCAATTTCGTGATACTGTTCGTCAAACAGTTCGTGAAGACTGCGGAAATGCGGTCCCGTGACGTTCCAGTGGTAATCGCGAGTCGCGGCGGACAGGGCAAATTCGTCGGCAAGCGCGTGGTTTAAAATCGTGCCCACGTGCTCTCGCGCCTCGGCCGTCAGTTCGTTGTGGATATTGTGATACATGGAGGGCGCTCTTGCGCGGAAAAACTAGACCGGGATTCCAACCACTGGTTCGACTTCCACGACCGCTGCTCGCACCGGACCCCCGCCTACGCGGTTCCGCCCCTCGTTTCGCGGAATTAACCCTATGCGACCCATCGGGGTTCAGGCGATGGACCCGTCATCCTCCGTTTGGCATCCTAAGGCCCGACGTTTGCACGTCCGCAGGCGTGCGCCCTCCCCCTCCGTCATCGACCCGAAACTGCGCCTACCATGAATGCTCGAAACACCCTCCTCGCACTCGCCTGCGCTCTCTCCGCCCTCACCGCCCATGCCCAGCTGATTGAAAACGGCGGATTTGAAACAGGCGACTTCACCGGCTGGGACGACGCGGGCACCGTGGAAATCGAGACCGGCAACCCCGGCTCCGCTTTCGTGCACTCCGGCAGTTACGGCGCTACGCTCGGCTCCGGCATTCTGTCCCAGGCGTTTCTCACCACACCCGGAGAGGTCTATAAGGTGGAGTTCCTGCTCAACACCCTCCCGCTGCCGAACGACGTCGGTCTCCTGGAGGTGACGTGGGGAAATTTCGACATCCCCGGCAACCTCGATCTCGGCACCGTCGAGTTGCTGCACTCGTTCAACAATCCCGACCCCATTCCCGGCTCCGGCTGGTATAAATACACCTACGACGTGCTCGCCCTCGGCAACGTCAGTTCGCTCAAATTCGAGTTCCAAACCCAGGCCGTCACTTACCCGAACAACGCCGCCCTCGACGGCGTGAAAGTGTCCAACCTTCCCGATTCGTTCACGCTCCCGCCGCTCAATGGCGTGCCGATTGGCGAGCCTTCGCCTGAGCTCGTGTTCGGCCGCCCCTACGTGCTCGACTCCTCCGTCACCTTCGCGCCCGTTCCGGAGCCGTCGACGTATGCCGCCTTCGCCGCGCTCGGCCTGCTCGCATTCATCGCACGCTCCCGCTTCAAAGCCGCCGCCCGCGCCCGCGCGTAACGCGTCAGCCGCGACGCAGCTTCAGCAATCTCTCGCCCGCGGCGTGCAATGTCGCGGGCTTTTTTGCGAAATTCAGCCGCACGTAACGGTTTTCTGGATGCGCGAAGAAACTCGATCCCGGCACCGGCGCCACGCCGATCTCCCGCGTCATCCACCGCGCAAACTCCACGTCACTCGCATGCCCAAACGGCGACACGTCCAGCATCACGAAATACGCTCCCTCCGGCCGCGTGTAGCTCAGCCCCGTCCGGTCGAGATAGCCCAACAAAACGTCCCGCGACGCCGCATACTCCGCCGCCAGCTCATCGTAAAACGTCGCCGGAAAATTCAGCGCCGTCACCACCGCATGCTGCAGCGGCGCCGCCGCGCCGACCGTCAGGAAATCGTGCACCTTCCGCGCCTGTGCGATGATCTCCGGCGCCGCGTGCACATACCCGAGCCGCCAGCCCGTGATCGAAAAGGTCTTCGACAGCGACGAACACATCAGCGTCCGCTTCGCCATCCCCGGCAGCGCCGCAAAATACGTGTGCCGGTGCGGCGCGAACACGATGTGCTCGTAAACTTCATCCGTCAGCACGAACACGTCGAACTCTTCCGCCAGCGCCGCGATCTGCCGCAACTCCTCGCGCGTGAACACCCGCCCGCATGGATTGGACGGATTGCACAACACGAATGCCTTCAGCCCACCCGCAAACGCCGCCCGCAACTCCGCCGGATCGAAACGATATTCCGGCGGATGCAACGGCACGTGCACCGGCCGCGCTCCGCACAAAATCGCATCGGCCGCGTAGTTCTCGTAAAACGGCGAAAACATCCCCACGCGATCGCCCGGGTCGCACACCGTCATCATCGCGACCATCATCGCCTCCGTCGCCCCACACGTCACCACCAGCTCGCGCTCCGCGTCCACCGGCACGCCCATGCAGCGCGCAATCTTCGTCCCGAGCGCCGCGCGCAACTCCGGCGATCCCCACGTCACCGCATATTGGTGACGCCCCGCATCCATCGCGTCCTTCGCCGCCTGCACCAGCGCCGCGGGCGGATCCCAATCCGGAAAGCCCTGCGCCAGATTGATCGCGCCATGCTGCGCCGCCACGCGCGACATCTCGCGGATTACCGATTCCGTGAAAGTCGACGTGCGCTGCGACGTGCGTGGCATGCTAGAGGAGTAGAGGAGGCGCGTTACGCCGCGCCCCGTTCGCTCACGGAATCGTCAATTCCATGCCCAACCGCAGCGAATTCTCGCTCGGCATCACATTGCGATTCGCCGCGTAAATATCCCGCCAGCGCGAACGATTCCCATAATACCGCTGCGCCAGGCTGAACAACGTGTCGCCTTTCACCACGATGTGCTTCCGGCCGCCCGCCGCCGGAGTCGCACCCGGCCGGGTCGGTTGTGTCGGTTGCGTTGGAACGAAGGCCCGCGGACTTGCCGCCACCGGCTCATCCGCCGGCGCGAGCGACACCGGCGAATCCTCTTCCTCCTCGGCCGCCGCATACGACGGCATGGGCTGCACGTCCGTCTCGGCCGCCCGCGGCTGCGCTGCAGCCCCGGAATTCAAAGTGATGCGCGATTGCGTCAGCACCGGCGGATTCGCCCGCAAGCTCGTCAGCTCCGCGCGCAGTTGCTCGTTCTCCCGCTGCAGCCGGCTGATCAACTCCAGCGAGTCCAGCCGGTCCGCCTGGCTCTCCAACGGTTGCGCCGGCAGCGTGCGCGCAAACTCCCGCGTCGCCGCATCGATCCGCTGCTTCACCAGCGCCGCCTGCCGCGAGTTCGGCTGCAGCTCCAGATACTTCCGAAAATGATAAATCGCTGCCACCGGATCCTTCACCTGCTGCAAATACAACAGCCCCGCCTCGAGATGCGACTCCGGCGCCGCATCGCTCCGCTTCGCGATCACCTTCAGAAACGCGTTCAACGCCTCCTGGTTGCGCCCCTGCCGCACCAACTGCTGCCCCTGCCGGTAATTCGGCTCATCCCCCTCCGCCGGAATCGTCGCGTCGTTCGCCCGCTCACAACCTCCCGCAAACAGCAGCGCGGCGCCGGCGAGCGCGATCGTGACAAACAGGCGGATTCTCATCGAGCGAGGAAAACGGGATTGAACGAGCAATCGTTGGGCCTAAATTCCGCCCACTCTTTCCGCGACTCAAATCCTAAATGCCGCTGCAACCGAAAACCATTCTCGCCCGGGCGCGCGCCTGCATCCGGACCGAGAGCGAGGCGCTGGCGGACACCGCGAAAATATTGGGCGAAGAGTTCATCGACACCGTTCACGCCGTCGGAACGGCCATCGCCGCCGGCCAGAAACTGATCTTCACCGGCGTCGGCAAGAACGCCCACATCGCGCAAAAAATCGCCGGCACTTTCAACAGCACCGGCGCGCCCTCCTGCTTCCTCGACGCCACCCAGGCACTCCACGGCGACCTCGGCCTCTGCACCGAAGGCGATCTCGCCTTTCTCCTCAGCAACAGCGGCCAAACCGAGGAAATCCTCCGCCTGCTTCCCGTCCTCAAACGCCTCCACGTCCGCCTCGTCGCTTTCACCGGCAACGCCGACTCCGACCTCGCCAAAAACACCGACCACCGCCTCGTCTACCGCGTCCGCCGCGAGGCCTGCCCCCTCTCGCTCGCCCCGACCGCCAGCACCACCGCCGCCCTCGCCCTCGGCGACGCCCTCGCGATGGTCCTGCTCGAAAGCCGCGGCCTCACCCGCGACGACTTCGCCCGCTACCACCCCGCCGGCAACCTCGGCGCACTCCTCCTCCGCGTGAAAGACATCATGCGCACCGGCGATCGCCTCCCGATCGCGCCGGAAACGGTCACCACCCAGGATGCGATCCTCGCCATGACCCGCGCGAAATCCGGCAGCATCGCCCTGGTGCACGCAAAAACCGGGAAACTCACGGGCATTTTAACGGACGGTGATTTCCGTCGCAGCGCCCTCAGCGGGCCCGACTTTCTCCAGAAACCCGTTGCCACTTTCATGACGCGCTCCCCCAAGGTAATTGCCGAGAACGCGCTCGGCGTCGACGCCCTGCGTCTCTTCGAGACGCACAAAATCGACGACCTTATCGTCATCAACGCGAAAGGACGGCCCGTCGGTCTCGTCGATGGCCAGGATCTACCCAAGTTGAAGATCGTGTGAGGACCCGTCCTGTCCCGCTTCACGATCGGCCCGGCGCCCGCCGTAGCGACACGCATCCGCGTTTCGCCACGACGGCCGTGTCGCTGGCCAAAGAGCCCACGCCATGAAACAACCTCTTCGCGTCGGCCTCATCGGCATGGGCGGCTTCGCCGCCGCCCACCACGCCACCGTCTCCCGCCTCGAAGAGCGCGGCGAATGCAAGCTGGTCTGCACCTGCGATCCGCACGCCGCCCAATTCGGCGCGCAACAGCAGCTGTGGAATTTCGCGCCCCGCGGCGTGAAAGTCTTCGACGACTACCGTGCGATGCTCGACGCCTGCCATCGCGACCTCGACCTCGTCGTCACGCCCACCCCCATCCAGCTCCACGCCGAGATGCACGCCGCCGCCGCCGCACTCGGCCTCCCCAGCTACCTCGAAAAACCCGCCACCCTCGACTACCGCGAACTCGAGGAAATGATCGCCCGCGACGCGCGCCTCCCCAAGGCCTCGCTCGTCGGCTTCAACTTCATCGTCGAAAAACCCCGCCTCGCTCTGAAGGAGCGGCTGCTCGCCGGCGAATTCGGCGCCGTGCGCGGCGCCACCCTCACCGCCCTCTGGCCCCGCCCCACGAGTTACTTCCAGCGCAACGAATGGGCCGGCCGGCTCATGATGGACGACCGCGTCGTCCTCGATTCCTGCATGGGCAACGCCCTCGCCCACTTCGTTCACAACCTCCTCTTCTGGGCCGGCCGCTGCCAGCTCTTCAGCTGGGCCCAGCTCTCCGCCGTCCGCGCCGAACTCTACCGCGCGCACCATATCGAAGGCGCGGATACGTTTTTCGTCGAAGCGGATTCGACCGGCGGCGTCACCCTGCGCTTCGCCCTCTCGCACGCCTGCTCCGGCACCAGCTCGCAAACCGAAACCGTCGTCTGCGAGCGCGCCACCCTCCGCTACGTCGTCGGCCAATGGGCCGAAGTGCGCTGGTGCGACCGCCGCGTCGAACGCATCGAACTCGGCCCCTTTGACGGTCTCACCGAAAATCACCTCGAATACTACCGTTACCTCCGCGGCGAATCTCCCCGCGCCGCCACCACGCTCGCCGATTCCCGCCCGCTCGTCGCCCTCAACGACCTCGCCCACGTCTCCTCCGCCCGCATCGCCACCATCCCTGCCGCACACGTCAGCCACGCCCGCGACGAAAAGGAGCAGAAAGACTATCTTGAAGTCGCCGGCCTCACCGCCTTGCAGGATCAGTTCGCCCTCCACGGCACCTGGCCGAGCGAAACGGGTTGGACGCGCGAGCCCACCGCCGTCGTCACCCCTGGCGACCTCGCACGCTTTCACGACATTGTCCGCGCCATGGCCGCCCGCCCCCTGTAGCCACGAGCAAGCGCGCCCCGCGCTCACCGCTCGCCCAGCAACCGGCTGAATCGCTCCCGCAACACCCGCGCGTCCGCGATCTCGAGCTCTTTTGCCCGCACCTGCAACACCCCGTCGTCGCGTAGCCGCGCAAACGTCCGCGACAGCGTCTCGCTGCTCGTCCCGAGCTCCGCCGCCAGCACCCGCTTCGTCGCGCCCAGGTCCACCGTCGCCGCCCCCACCGCGTTCCGCGGCACGCGCTTCAACACCCAGTTGAGAAACCGCGTTTCCACATCCTTCAACGTCATGTCCTCGATCAACCCCACCAGCACGCGCAGGTGCTGGCTCATCGAACCAAGCATCCGCAACGCGAGATCCGGCCGCCGACCCAGCAACCCCAGAAATGGCACCTTCGGCACCAACACCACACTCGAAGCCTCCACCGCCCGCGCGTTCGCCGGGTAGCCATGCGCCGTCGCGATCGCCGCCTCCGCAAACGACTCGCCCGGCCGAAACACACAGATCGTCTGCTCCTTCCCCGTCGGACTCACCCGGTGAACATTGATCGCGCCTTTCTGCGCCACGTAAAACCCCTCCGCCGGATCGCCCTCGCGAAACAAATACCCCCCCTTCGGCACCGCCCGCAGCACCGCAAACGCCGCGATCGCCTGCAAATCCTCGCCCGACACGCCCGAGAACAACTGACACGAACGCAACGTCGCCGCGATCGCGGCAGTGCGGAGAGGAGCAATATCGGACGGCACGCGCCGACGAAAACGCCCTCCCTGCCTCCGGTCAAAGCCAACGTTCCTCTCGCAGCCTGCTCACGCCACGTCCCGTAGGCCGCGAGCTCGCTCGCGCTTCACTCCCGCCAGAAAAAGGTCTGCCACGATCCATCCGCCTGCCGCTCCGGCCTCGCCTCGAATCCGCCCGCCTGCATCCGCTCGATCAACGGCGACGGCAAAAACGGCGCGATCACCGCGAGGCCTTCGCCCGGCTTGATCGCCGCCACTGCCGTCATGATCGCGCGAAACGGCTCCTCGTTGCGCGCCATGATCGGTCGCACGTCGATCGTCCGAAACTTCCGCGCTCCACCATGAGTCGTCTCCTTCATTTTCCGGCGAACGTAAGCGCCCGCGCCGCCGCCGCAACCGGCTGCTGCAACCCTTCCACCCGCTGCACGATTTCTCCTTCCGCATTCAACAACGTCAGCAAATTCGAATGCGCATAGTCGCCGCTCGCCTCCCGTTTGTATTTCACCCCCAGCAGCATCGCCAGCTCCTGCACGCTCGCCTCGCCACCGTGCAACAATGTCCACTGCTCGTCCAACCCCACGCGCTGCCGATATGCCCGCAACGCGGCCGGCGTGTCACGCTCCGTGTCGAAGCTCACCAACACGAACTGCGTTTCCGCGCGCACCGACTCCGGCAGCGCCGCCCGCAACCGCGCCATGTCGCTCACCAGCATCGGGCACGCATACGTGCAGTTCGCGAAAAACATCGCCAGCACCACCCGCCGCCCCCGCAGCGCCGCCAGCGTCACCTCCTCACCCGCATCGTTCATGAACCCCGCCTCCAGCTGATAAACGGACGTGTCCGAAATCGGCGCCACCGCCGCCGGCGCCGGAGCCGGACAACACGAATGCCCCTTCTCCGCCGCCCCCACCGCTCCCCCGAGCGCCATCAACCCCACTACAATCATCCCGAGTTTGGTCTTCATAGAAAATCTCCCCAACCAGATTGTCACTTAATAGGTGACAATCCTCCTTTCTGGTTTGCCGTCCCGTGCACACCGAAACCCCAGGTTCGGCACCACATAATTCCCGCGCAGGGAACTCCGAAAACCCGCGCGCATGAACGCCGGATAATTCTCCAGATCGCGCGCGCTCACCGCCCCTGCCCCGCAAAACAAATTCCCGTCCGGCCCCGTATCCCCGCGCGACTCGCCGCTCACCAGCGCCGTGTTGAAATCGCTCACCCACTCCCACACCAGCCCCGCCAGATCGCGCACACCGTAAACATTCGCCCGCCCCAACCCCGCCGCCGGCAGCGGCTCCGGCGTCGGCCGCGAAAACCACCCGAGCACAAACGCCCGATACGCCGGCTCCGTCGCGCCATTCTCCGTCGTGAACCCCACCGCCGCCGCCCGCTCCCACTCCGCCGTCGTCGGCAGCCGCTTTCCTTTCCATGTCGCATACGCCCGCGCCGCAAACCACGACACCCGCACCACCGGTGAATCCGCCGGCGCCCGCTCCCCAAGGTCGAGATCGCCCGCCCAGTGCGCGAGATACCCCGTATCCGCAAACAACCTACTCACTCGCGACCGCTGCCACTTCGGATTCGCCGCGACGAACTCCAGGAACTCCGCATTCGTCACCGGCCGCTCATCGAGCTCAAACGCCGCCACCGCCACGCCCGCCGGCTCCCCCGCCTCCCGCAACAACGCCCGATACTCCCCCGCCGGAACCGTCACCATCTCCGCCGACGCGCTCGCCACCACCGCCAAAAAAAACATGGCCGCCGCCCGCGCAACGGGCGGCGCGCCCCCGTTCTTCCGGTGGCTACGAGCAGCCTGCCCGGATAGGTCGGGGTGAGCGAGTGGCTGTTCGTCGCTGTTCATTGGTGCTCTCATCTCTCAACCCTCAACTCTCAACTCCCCGCCCCCTCAATTCTCCCTCCGCACCGTCTTCACCTCCGCCGTCGACACCGTGCCATAATCGTTCCCCCACGAATTCATCACGTAGGTCATCACATCGGCGATCTGCTCATCCGAGAAATCCTGCGGCGGCATCAGGTTGTTATACGGCTTTCCATTCACCGTGATCGGACCCGACAGCCCTTTCACCACCGCACGAATCGCACGCGCCTTGTCCGCCTTCATGTAGTCCGAGTTGGCCAGCGGCGGGAAAATATTCGGCAGCCCTTTCCCATCCGCCTGGTGACACGCGAAACACGCCGTCAAAAACACCTTCTTCCCGCGTTCCATCCGGATCTCCTGCGAGATTTCCGCGATCTGCGGATTCTGCTCGATCGCCTCCTGCTTCGCCGCGACGAGCTCCGCCTCGCGTTTGCTCGCCGCCGAACCCGCATCCGACGCCTGCCCGATATACACCTCGTCGATCTCCTTCCCCGAATACACGACGCGCGTCTCCGGCCCCGTCACCTTCAACATCCCGATCGCACCTTTGTTGAACGCCCGCGACAACGAGTGATCCACCAGGATATACGTGCCCGGCACCTCGACCTTGAACTCCACCGTGGTCGATCCGCCCGCCGGCACGAGCGTCGTCTGCACATTCTCCTGCGCGAACTTCGTGCCGCCTTCCGAGTAAACCCGGTCGAAAATCTCGCCGATCAGGTGAAACGACGACGTGAGGTTCGGCCCGCCCACGCCGAAGTAGAGCCGCACCGTCTCGCCCACATTCGCCTGCAGCGCCCGGTCTCCCACCAGCGAACCCACCGCGCCGTTGAACACCACATACGGCGGCCGCTCGTCGACCGCTTTCTCCGGATCGAAACTCTGCAACCCTTCCTCGCCGTTCCGTCCCGCCGTATAAATCTCCCCCTGCATCACGTAGTATTCGCGGTCCACCTTCGCCAACCCCGCCTTCGGCTCGACGAGAATCAACCCATACATCCCGTTCGCCACGTGCATCGGCACCGGCGCCGTCGCGCAGTGATACACATACAAACCCGGATTCAGCGCCGTGAACGTGAACTGCGACGAGTGCCCCGGCGCCGTGAACGACGACGTCGCTCCACCGCCCGGACCCGTCACCGCGTGCAGGTCGATATTGTGCGGCATTTTCGAGGTCGGGTGATTGTCGAGGTGAAACTCCACCACATCGCCTTCGCGCACGCGAATGAACGACCCCGGCACACCTCCCCCAAACGTCCAGAACGTATACTCCACCCCGTCCGCCAGCCGCTGCACCTGCTCGATCACTTCGAGCCGCACGACCACGCGCGCCGTGTGCTTGCGCGCGATCGGCGGCGGCACAAACGGCGCCTGCGTCAAAATTGCCTGCTCGATCGGCAGCTCCGGCGTCAGCACCGGATTGCCCGATGCCGACATGATTTCCTCCGACGCGCGAACGTCGCCTGTTCCGAGCGCCAGCGCGACCAACGCCGCCACGGGCACAATTTTCTGGATGAGGTTCGGGTTCATGAAAGTCCTTGGAGTTACCCGAAGTCTAGCGCGCCTTCCCTTTCGCTGCCTTGAGCGCGATCAAGGTTTTACACGATTCATCGCGGCCATGTCGCCGCCACCGCCGAGAGATAAGCCAGCCCGATCGCGAGCTCCTGAAACCCGAGCGTCTTCGCGCGAATCGCTGTCGGCCGCAGCAGCCGCACGCCTGCCCGCGCTAGAAATAATCCAAACGCCACCGGCACCGTCGCCGGCAGAGCGCCGCGCCACGCGAACCCCGCCGCCACGATCGTCACCACCGCTCCCGCCGCCAGCGGAGCCGCCGCACGATACTCGCCCGTCTTCCCACCACGCACACACGCCCGCACAAACATCACCGCCGGCACCGCCCGCCCCGCCATCGCCACGAGCAACGCGAGCGACGCCATCGCCGTCCATCCGCCCGCCGCCGCGATCGCCGCCGCCACCGTTGAAAACGCCGCCGCGCCTGCGATCTCCGCCGACTCCTCCCGCCCGCCATTCTTCAAATCGAACGCCAGAAAAACGCCGCCCGCCGCCGCAAACGGCACCAGCCACACCAGCCACGCCGCGCCCCCTTCCCGCACCGCCGCCGCCAGTGCCACCAACCCCACGCCCGCGCACACCGCCAGCGACCGACGCGCCGCCGCCGCCCGCGCCCCGATTCGCTCGCGCCACGCAATCTTCAACGGCCGCCGCGCAAAAAAACCCGCCAACACCACCGCCGCGATCCACCCGCCCGTCACCGACGGCGCCACGAGCAACCCCAGCGCGATCGGCTCGAACGCCAGCGCCCAGCTCCCGTGCTCCTTCGGCATCGTCACCTCGCGCCAGCCCACCCGCGCCGCACTCCGCATCGTCGAAACCGCGATCGTATCCATATCGCCATTATCGCCCGCGCCACCCTGCCGCGCCTTGATCCACATCAACCAAATCGCTGTTGGCACGGCGTCCCCGTCGGTCTGCGCACGCCCGCCCCCAACTGCCTCACTCCTTGACGCACATCAAGGCGCCCCGCTCCTCCCTGCGCTATTCTCACCGCATGCCCAACGTCATACTCCCTCCGCGGCCCACCGAACCCGCAGCCACCTTCCCCCTCGCGATCGATCCCGCCGCGCCCGAAAGCACGGTCAGCCGCTCGATCCTCCGCGAGGACAACGCCCGCGTCACCCTCTTCAGCTTCGCCGCCGGTCAGGAGCTCACGCCTCACACCAACCGCCGCCGCGCCCTCGTGCAAATCCTCTCCGGCCGCTGCGACTTCTTCTACAACGACACCTGGCAGCGCCTCGAGGCCGGCACGCTCCTCCACCTTCCGCCGGATCACCCGCACGCCGTCCGCGCGCCCGAACCTTTCACCATGATGCTCACCCTTTGCGCCGAATAAACAACCGTTCCCAAAACCAATTTATGGATACAACCACCACCACGACCAACGACCCCGCCCGCTTCGACGTGCGCGAGATCTCCTGCCGCGAAAAACACGGCCTCATCTTCAAGCGCTGGACCGAGCTCCCCGTCGGCGGACACTTCGTCCTCGTCAACGACCACGATCCCGTCCCGCTCTACTACCAGTTCGCCGCCCAGTTTCCCGAGGCCTTCACCTGGGAATATCTCGTCGAAGGACCCGACGAATTTCAGGTCAAGATCACCCGCATCGTCGCGACCGCGCCCGTCGAAGTCCGCCCGCCCTCCGGCGGCTGCGGCTCCGTTCGCAAAAACGCCGGCGCCCTCCTCGACGTCCGCGGACTCGAACCGCCCGAGCCGATGCTTCACATCATGTCCGCCCTCGAGAACACGCCCGCCGGCGGACAACTCCGCGCGCTCACTGATCGCAAACCCGTCCACCTCCTCGCCGAGCTCGACTCCCGCGGCATCGTCCACGCCTCGCACGAGCAACCCGACGGCTCCTGGCTCAACACCTTCACCCGCTAGGTGGAGCCCGACGTCCCGTCGGGCTTCAGGTAGGGCGAGGCGTCCCCGCTGAGCCGTCGCGCACCGTCGACGCCTCGCCCTCTTTTTCTTCCACGCGCCGCGATCCATGTTCCCTCCCAACACCAACGCCTCCCCGCTCGCCGCCGGCGCCACGATCCCGCTGTCGTTCATCTTCGCCGGCCTCCTCGCCGCCTTCGCCTCCGCCGCCGCACTCGTGATTGCTCCCGGCACCCTCGCGCTGCCGCACTTGCACATGCACGTCGTCGCACTCGCGCACGCCTGGCTGCTCGGCGCACTCCTCACCATCTGCTTCGGCGCCGTCTACCAACTCCTCCCCGTTCTCGCCAACACCGCCTTCACCGGCCGCGCTCAAGCCTGGACGCACCTCGCGCTCCACCTCTCCGGCACACTCGCGATGATCGCGGGCTTTCTCCGCGGCGACATGCTCCTCGTCGCCTTCGGCGGCACGTCGGTCACCATCGGCGTCGTTCTTTTCTCCGCCAACATCGTCCGCACGCTTCGCTCCGCCCCGCGCCTCGATCCCATCCTCCTCGCGTTCGCCGCAAGCGCCGCCTGGCTCGTCATCACCGTCGCCGCCGGACTGCTCCTCGCGCTCAACCTCCGCTTCGGTTGGTGGAGCCTCGACGTCCTCGCGCTGCTTCGCGCCCACGCTCACGCCGGCGTCGCCGGCTTCTTCGTCACCCTCACGCAAGGCGCCATGTTTCGACTCGTGCCGATGTTCACCCTCGCCGGCCCCGCTAACCTCCGCCGCGTCTCCTTCGCACTCATCGCATCACAAACCGGCCTCCTGCTCCTCGTCTCCGCCCTCGCGCTCGATCTCTCCATCGTCGCCGTTGTCGGCGCCACCTTGCTTCTCGCGTCCTTCATCCTGTCCGCGTTCGAACTCCGGCGGATTCTTTCGACCCGGAAAAAGAAAATCTTCGAGCCCGGCCTCAAAGGCTTCTTCGCCGGTCTCGCCCTCGTCGCGTTCGCCGCGCTCGGCGGCACCGCGCTCGCTCTGGGCGCGGGCGATCTTCGCGCCGCGCTCGCCTACGGCATCGTCGCCGTCCTCGGCGGCGTGCTCGCAGTCGTGCAAGGCATGCTCTGCAAAATCATTCCCTTCCTTGTTTGGATGCGTGTCTACGGCCCGCGGGTTGGACGCCAGCGCACCCCCGTCGCAACGTCCCTCGGTCGCGCTCCGTTCGAACGCCTCTGGCTCATCGCCCACCTCGCGGGCACGCTCATCCTCGCCATCGGTTCGCTCGCCGCGCACACGCCCACACTCGCGTTCGGCGCCGGCGTTTTCGCCGCCGCCCAAGCCTCGCTCGCCCTCAGTCTCGCCGCCGTCTCCCGCCATCTCTGGCGCCCCGACGCCCCCACGCCGCTCGGCGCACCGCTCGTCCGCCCTCAACCCGTCGCGTCATGAATCCAAATTCCGCCATTGAACCGCCATCGACGTGGCTCTCTTTGCGTCCTTTGCGATCTTTGCGGTTAATTCCACCGGCATCTTTTTGACATGAACGCGCTTCTCTCCACCGAAACGATCTGGCGCACGCTCGGCACTATCCTCGATCCCGAATTCGGCCTCAGCATCGTCGAACTCGGCCTCGTCTACGACGTGAAGCTCGACGGTCCTCACATCGATGTCGCGATGACCCTCACCACCCCTTCGTGTCCCGCCGGCGACATGATCCTCGACGGCGTCCGCTCCGCCCTCTCAGAACTGCCCGGCGCTGAAAAAGTCGACGTCAACCTCGTCTGGGACCCCGCCTGGACCCCCGACATGCTCACGGCCGAAGCCCGCGAATTCCTCGGCTGGTCGAAGTAGCTCCACGGCCCACCTCGTCCGACTGCGTCGCCGCCACGGAAAGCACTTCCCCACCTCTCGCGACCATTCGCGTGTTTAGCGGGCTCTTGTCCTCTCCAGGTCCGCTTAGCCCTCGCCCAACGCCTCCAGCACCGTCCCCGGCGTCAGCAGCTCCGGCAAAATCACCGGCTCGTCCTTCCCCGGTTTCCAGATCACGTTAAACGGCACCGCCGAACGATTGTATTTCGCGAGCTCCGCCGTGATCCGCGGATCCTTGTTCGTCCAATCCGCGCGCAACGTCGCCACCTTTTTGTCGGCAAATTCCTTCAGCACCTCATCCGAACCGAACACGACTTTTTTGTTCGTCTGGCACGTGAAACACCACCGTGCCGTGAAATCCACATAGACGATCCGGTTCTCCGCCCGCAGCTTCGCCACCGCCTCCGGACTCCACGGCGCCCACGTCACCCCGCCGGACGTCACCGTCGCACCGGACGCCTGCACCGCCGCCGACGCGTTCGGCCAGCCGAGCCACAACCCCGCCGCGCCCACCAGCACCAGCGCCGCCACGCCAAACGTCCGCCGCCCGCTCGACGCACCCGGCGCCGTCCACCGCCCGTAAAACCACACCGCCATCGCCACGAGCACAAGGCCGAGCAACAGATACTGCAGCCCTTCGTCGTTCACCTGCCCCGCGAGCACCCAGATCAGGTATCCGACCGTCGCATACAGCGGAAACGCCATGAATTGCTTGAACGTTTCCATCCACGCGCCCGGCCGCGGCAGGATCTTCACCGCCTGCGGAAAGGCCGACAGCAGCAGATACGGCGTCGAGAGTCCGATCGCGATCGACGTGAAAATCGCAAACGACTCCACCGTCGACAACGCCAGCGCCGCCCCCAGTGCCGGCGCGAGAAACGGCGCCGAACACGGCGTCGCCACCACCGTCGCCAGCACGCCCGTGAAAAACGACCCCATGTAACCCGACTTCGTCTGCAGCTCCCCGCCGATCGCCGTCGCCCGCAGCCCAAACTCGAACACGCCGCTCATGTTCAACGCGAACACCAGCAGCAGCACCGCCAGCGCATAAACAAACGCCGGCGACTGCAGCTGAAACCCCCACCCCAGCTCCGCCCCACCCGACCGCAAAATCGCCAGCACCGCCGCCAGCGACCAAAACGACAGCAGCACGCCGAGTGTGAAAACGAACCCGTGCGCCACGATCTTCCCGCGCTCGTGCCCCGCCTGATTCACGAAACCCAGTATCTTGATTCCCAATACGGGAAACACGCACGGCATCAGGTTGAGAATCAACCCGCCGATAAACGCCAGCAGCAGCGTCCCGCCCAATCCCGCCTGCGCCCCGCCCGCGCCCGTCATCCCACCGCCCTCAGTCGAGCGCGTCCCCGCCCCGTTCTTCGCTGCCGCCGTGCCCGCCCCCGACTCGCCCAACGCCGCATTCACCAGCATCCCACGCATCTTCCCGCCCGGCAGCCACCCGCCGCTCGCCGTGACCACCCCTTTTAGATGCGTCGCATCCTGCGGCCCATCCGCCGAGATCGGCGCCGTGATCGTGTAGCCGCCCT
>JAEZAD010000045.1 GCA_023430565.1 Verrucomicrobiota bacterium | reverse complement strand
ATCTGATACCGTGTCTCGTTGCCCAGCGCGTTGCAGACTTTTGAGAGATCCATGACCCCACCTCAGACGGATCGTATTTTCCCGATTCCAATGCTTATTATATCGGCTTTTAGCGATTTGTCAACGGATTTGCAGGTAAATTCTGGAGTCTTTTATGAGCGTGGTGTTGGTCGCTACGATTTATTCCGACGTTTGGCTGGGTAAGGCCTTTATGGGTAAGAATAAGCGTTAACCTGATTAACAGGCACTTTTCCGTTATGGTAAAACCCATCGTTCATGATGTACATTGTTTCATCCAGAACATAGATTCCTTCCACGCAGTATGAATCAATCAGGTCAAATACCTTCTCGACAACGCCACTTGACAGGTTAATGCGATACACATAGTTTATACCGTTGTAGGCGGCACCTGCCGTGAATAGGGTTGAATTGTTCTCGGTTTCCAGAAAAAGCATATCTTGATCCGCTTTCGAGACCGATATTTCTTTTAAAACGCTACCATTTTTTTTGTAGTTTATTAGCTTTGTTCTTGTAAGTACCCATAAAGTATCTGTTCTCGGGTCATACGCGATTCCGTTGGCGTTAGCACATTTGAACCCTCCAAGATCATCGCCAGATTTGCTTACATGCCTAACCTTGCTTTCCTGCGTGGACGCAAACCATATGGTATCATCACTCGTATCTACGCACAGTCCCTGAATCGAGCCAACAGACTTAGTGTTCATTGTTGGATATATCTCATAAAGATTGATCTCATCAAGCACGGTTGTAAAATCTGAACTCAGCTTTACAATCGTCGGTCGCCATACTGCGTCCGTAGGCAACATCTTACCCGCGTTTCCAGCCCACCAGCAGTCTTCTTTCGCGTCGTAATCAAGTCCTGTGCAAGTGAACCCATTGCCTACTGTTCCAGTGGTCACATCAGGCATTCGAATGGTTTGTAATAGGGACGCAGTTGCATCGGTCTCATTCTTGCTCGCAGTCAGTCCAACATAAATCGTTCCGAGCAGTAATATGGCACAAACCACAATAATTATCATCTTCACAGCAAAATCACCCTTGCGTGATTATAACACCAAATTGCTCATTAGTCCACAATCACGCGTGGAATGTGGGTGTGAACGGGTATGCGGCGTGGTGAAGTGTTGGGTTTGCGGAAGAGGACAATCAACGCGGAAACTGGATGGATTCATGTTGTTCGGAATGCGGCGTATCCGGGAGGCAAAAACGACGCAGTGGTTGGAACTCCTAAGACCGAATAGGGGAAGCGAAGTATCCGCTTGACCCGGCGCTATGGGGGCCTATTCAACCGGCAATGGCAACCGGCTACGTGATTGGCGGAGATAAACCTATTACCAAGATGGTTTATGTCCCACGATGGAACGTAATGAGCGCACAATTGACATGAACCGTGAGACGGCTCACGTCTTTAGGCATAGCTACGCGACGATGCTGAACGCTACGGGCGCTTCTCCCAAGACGATTCAGGGCATTATCGGTCACGCGGATATCAGCACCACCATGAACCGGTATGTGCATGGCGTTAAGGAGCAAGAGGTGGAGGCGGTCATGAACGTTAGTCGTAAGCTGGTCGGGAAGGTTTGGTCTGATTTAGCTGCCACGCACACAATACTGAACAAACCGGTTGTTTTGTGCAGAAATCCTGCCCCGGAAACGATAGAAAGGCTCCCTGTTCAGTGATTTCTGCCGAAAACATTGCGGACATACAAGATACCCAGAAATATAGGCGGTTTCCCTAATGCACGGGGATGCTTAAGAAAAAAGTTGCACTTGGGGACTCTGAAAGGAGATATTATAATCGGTCGCGTGATCCATCCTTCTTAGTCGGAGTCGACCTGGTATGCAAATTTATCTCTATGGATTGGCCCCTTTCTTACTTTGCCCACTGTGCGTAGAGCGTTGTGTTTGCCGTAACTCTAAATGTGACAAAGTCAATCTTTGTGCCACCCGTCGCCAATGTGAACCACCCGGTAAACGTATAGCCTTTTCTGGCAGGAGTCGTGGGGGCTGTGATCGCCGTGTTATAGTCTGCAGTTTTTGATGCCACAGCTGACCCACCGTTTGAATTGAACGTTACTTTGTATTTATTGATCGTCCAGTGGGCGTATAGCGTTGTATCGGCTTTGACTTTAAATTTAGTGAAGTCGATCCTCGAGCCTCCCACTGCCGATGTGTACCAGCCGGCGAATTTGTAGCCAGTTCTTGTCGGACCCTTGGGGGCCGAGATCTTCGTATTGAATTTGGCTGATTTTGCTGCAACGGCCGTCCCGCCGTTCGAGTTGAACGACACCGTGTACGTGTTGGTTGTCCAACGGGCGTATAGCGTTTTATTCGCTTTCACGATGAATGATGCAAAATCAATCATGGTGCCGCCCGTCGCGGACGTAAACCATCCGGCAAACGTATATCCGGTTCTGGTTGGCGCCTCGGGGGCTGAGATCGCCGTGTTATAGACTGCTTTTATGGATGCTACGGCCGACCCTCCTTTTGCATTGAACGACACGGTGTACGTGTTGATCGTCCAGTGAGCGTACAGCGTCGTATCGGCTGTCACTTTATATGTGCTGAACACAATCTTTGTGCCATCCGTCGCCGAGGTAAACCAGCCGGCAAACGTATAGCCGGTCCTGGCAGGAGATGTGGGGGCTTTGATCGTTGTATTGTATTTGGCTGTTTTTGATGGCACAGCCGACCCGCCGTTTGAATCGAACGACACTTTGTACTTGTTGATCGACCAGTGGGCGTACAGCGTTTTGTTTGACTTCACTTTGAATGTGGCGAAGTCAATCTTGGTGCCGTCCTTCGCCGATGTATACCAACCGGTAAATGTGTAGCCGGTCCTGGTTGGCGCCGTGGGGGCAGAGATCGCCGTGTTGTAGTCAGATGTTTTGGATGACACGGCGGACCCGCCGTTCGAATTGAACGTCACGGTGTAGGTGTTGATCGTCCAGTGAGCGTACAGCGTGATATAGGCTGTCACCTTGAATGTGGCAAAGTCAAACTTTGTGCCGCCGGTCGCCAATGTGTACCAGCCGGCAAACGTATAGCCGGTTCTGCTTGGGGCCTTTGGGGCAGTGATCGATGTATTGTATTTGGCTGTCTTTGATGCCACAGCCGATCCGCCGGTTGAATCAAATTTGACGGTGTTTGTTGGATTTGCCCATCTGGCATACAACGTCTTTGAGCTTGTAACAATGATCGCAAAATCATATAGAGTCGTCAGGGTAGAGTCCGTACACCAGCCTGAGAATACAAACCCTCTTTTTGTCGGCGCCGCCGGTTCTGGGATCGCCGTGTTGTATATTGCTGTTTTTGACGCTACAGCTGTCCCGCCGTTTGAATTGAATGTCACTGTGTAGGTGATCATCGTCCAGTGGGCGTAAAGCGTCGTATTGGCTGTAACAATAAATGTGGCGAAGTCGACCCTTGTGCCGCCGGTTGCCGATGTGTGCCAGCCATCAAATGTATAGCCGGTTCTGGTCGGAGCGGTTGGCGCTGTGATGGTAGAGCCGTATACGGCAGTTTTGTTCCCGACAGCCGTGCCGCCCTGGCTGTCAAAGCTTACTACAGGGTTTTCGACGGTCACAGAGCAGCTTCCGTACTTGCCGCTGCCGTCCACTGTTGTCGCGGTAATCGTCGTGTTACCGACTTTCACACCGGTAACCACGCCAGTTGAAGATACCGTGGCAATGGATGTGTCGCCGCTTTTCCAGGTTACATTCTTGAATGTAGCATCTGAGGGGGCGATCACAACGGACAGCGCCACCGTCTCGTTCGGACAAATCGACGCGGATGTCTTATTCAATGTGATCTTTGTTACTTTCACCGCATCGATGTAGTTGACGACAATACCATTTTGCGTCGCGTAATCCGCCGCATAAGAGCCAATGGTCGTATTGATAACAAGATTGGAAGAACGATACTCAAAGGCGAAATCGCCTATGAGCGTCACACTCGGAGGGATATCGATGCTGGTCAGTGCGCTGCATCCGTAAAAAGTACCTACATCGATACTCGTCATACC
>JAEZAD010000357.1 GCA_023430565.1 Verrucomicrobiota bacterium | reverse complement strand
TCACGAATACGACCGCCGCGCGTCCAGCGCGCTCTTCAACGTCACCGAGTCCGCATAGAGCACGCCGCCACCGCTCGGCAGCCCAAACCCGATCCGCGTCACCTTCACGTCCCGCCCCTTCGCCGCGAGTTGCTCCGTGAGATAGTGACACGTCGCCTCGCCTTCCACGTCGTTCGACAGCGCCAAGATCAATTCGCCCACCTGAGCCGCCTCCACACGCGTCAACAACGCCGCAAAATTCAGGTCCTTCGGTTCCACGCCCTGCAGCGGCGATAATTTCCCGTGCAGCACATGATAGACACCGCGATACGCGCCGCTCCGTTCGAACGCGACCAGATCCGGCACCTGCTCCACCACGCACACCACCGCCTGATCCCGCCGCTCATCCGCACAAATCGCGCACAACTCCGCCTCCGCGATATTTCCGCACCGCGAACACCGCCGCACCGTCCGCGCCGCCTCTTCCAACGCCGTCACGAGCGCCGGCAGCCGCTCCGGCTTCTCGACGAGCAGATGCAGCGCAATCCGCTCCGACGAGCGATATCCCAGCCCCGGCAGTTGCTTCAACTGCTGCTGCAGCTTCTCAAACGCAGACATTTAATTTCCGTCCAGTTCTGGACTCTCGGCTCTGGGCTCTAGGCAAACGCGCGGCCTCGCCGCGCGCTCACATGAACCCCGGCATCTGAAACGCCGACGTCACTTTCTGCATCTCGGCGTCGTTGTATTCCTTCGACTGCTTCGCCGCGTCCTGCACCGCCGCGAGCACCGTGTCCGACACGAGCTTCGCGTCTTCCTTCAGAAATTCCGGATCGAGCTCCAGCGCGAGAAACTTGCCCGCGCCGTTGACCTTGATCTTCACCGCGCCGCCGCCGCTCGTCACGTCGATCACCTTCGCCTCGAGCTCCGCTTGGAGCGCTTCGATGCCGCGCTGCATTTTCTGCGCCTGTTTGAGAAGTTTGCCTACGCCTGCCATGGGATGAGTGGGTTGTCGTTTGGGTTGAACCTGTCGGTAAAGGTCTAAACCGCCTCCGCGGCGAACACATTTTCGTAGCCTTCGCGAAAACTCGGGAAACGCGGCGCCCACCCCAGCACGCGCTTCAACTTCGCATTCGAAATCACCCGGTCCGGCGTCACCGCCCGCCGCCCGCCCGCCGGCTCGCCCGTGAAACGCGGGGCCGCCACCCCCAGCCGCCGCGCAAGCCACGCCGCCACCTCCGCCTTCGGCGCCGCCCCGTCATCCGCCACATTGAAAATCCCGCCTTCGATCTCCACCGGCGCCCCAAACGCCGCCCAGATCGCCGCCGCCACGTCGTCGCGATGCGCCAGGTTCAACCGATGCTCGCCCCGCCCCGCCACCTCTCCGCTTCTCACCTGCTCCACCAAATGCCGCCGCCCCGGCCCATAAATTCCCGCCAGCCGAAGGATAAAAACGCGGCTCCCCTCACCCGTCGGCCCCCACCCGCTGACCAACACCTCCTCCGCCTCCCGCAGAATCGCACCCCGCTCTCCCGCCCCCGCCGTGCTCGCCTCCTCGTCCACCACCGCGCCTCCATCTTGTGGATACACCGACGTGCTGCTCGTGTAGACGATCGTCCCGACCCCCGGCCGCGCGCCCGCCCACGCCACGATCGAACGCATGCCCTCCAGGTAACTGCGCCGATAACCATCGAGCCCTCCCCCGCCCGCACTCACCGCGTTCAAAACATACTCCGCCCCACCCGGCACGTCGCCGTGCCACGCCGTCGACGCGAGCTCCCCCACCACGACCCGCGCGCCCGCTGCATGCAGCGCCGCCGCCGTCGCCGCATTTCGCGTCAGTGCCGTCACGCTCATTCCCCGCGCGATTCCCTCCCGCGCCACCGCACCACCCACATCGCCGCAGCCGAAAACGATCAGGCGTTTTCCTGCAAAATTTCCGTGGGCAAGGCCGGACATGCTTGTTCAACTCATCGCATGCCCACCGTTCTCGCAATCCTCGCGGAGGGATTTGAGGAAATCGAGGCCACCACCCCCGTCGACCTGCTGCGTCGCGCCGGCGCCGAGGTCACACTCGCCGCCCTCGGCGAAACGATCCACGTCACCGGCGGTCGCGCCAGCCTCACCCTCCACGCCGACACCACCCTCGCCGCCGTCGAATCGCGCGACTTCGACGCGATCTTCCTTCCCGGCGGCCCTGGCACAAAACACCTGCGCGCCGACCCTCGCGTCCGCGCGATCGTTCTCCGCCATCACGCCGCCGGCCGCCTCATCGCCGCCCTCTGCGCCGCGCCCACGGTCCTCCACGACGCCGGCCTGCTCGCCGGCCGCCGCTACACCGCGCATCCGTCCGTCGGTTCCGAATTGACCGACATCCTCTCCAACGAACGCGTCGTCCTCGATGGCCGCCTGCTCACCTCCCGCGGCGCCGGCACCGCCCTCGATTTCGGCCTCCGTTTCGTCGAGCTGCTCTTCTCCCCTGAAAAATCCCGGGAGGTCGCCGATTCCATCTGCGCCTGAAGGCCCGCCGGAGACTCCAGCCTTTCACCCCGTAGATTCGCGAACTCGCTCGCTCTCGACTCCGCTCTTTCTTCACAGGCCCGCGCCCGCGCTCTCCAAGCCCCCGCAAAAGTGTCGCCCCTGTGTGCTCTCGAGTTTTTACCTGCCCTAAACGCTTTCTCAGTCCGTTGAGCACCAAGCGGATCGTTCCCCGCCGCTTCCTTTTCTTTCGCCGCCACCTTCGTGGCCAAGGTGTTGAATTGACCTAGTCAACTGGGGGTTATTCCCTACCTGCGATCTCATGGTTCGCGTTTTCCCCGCGCCACCGCGCGTCGCCTCTATTCCGGAAGCGATGGGGCGAAGCCTGCTTTTTTTTACGCCATGTGCGGGATAACCGGATTCGTCGACCCCGCCATCGACCCCGACACCCGGCGCGACGCCGTCGCACGCATGTGTCAACGCATGGTCCATCGCGGCCCCGACGATTCCGGCCTCATCGAGTCGGGACCCGCCACCCTCGGCATGCGTCGCCTCGCGATCTTCGATCCGGCCAACGGTCACCAACCCATGACCTCGCCCAACGGCCGCTTCCGGATCGTCTTCAACGGCGCCATCTACAACTTCCGCGCCCTCCGCACCGAACTCTCCGCCGCCGGATTTCCGTTCCGCACGCAGTGCGACACCGAAGTGCTCCTCGCCGCGTTCGCGCATTGGGGTGAGCAATGTCTCCCGCGCCTCCGGGGCATGTTCGCCTTCGCGATCTGGGACGCCCGCGATCAATCGCTCTTCCTCGCCCGCGATCCTTTCGGCATCAAACCGCTCTTCTACCGCCACGAGAGTTCACGCCTGCTCTTCGCCTCCGAACTCGGCGCGCTTCTCGCCTCCGGTGTTATTTCCACCGAGATCGATCCCACCTCTCTCGGCGAATACCTCGCCTGGCTCGCCGTGCCCGCCCCACGCACGATCTATCGAGGCATCTTCAGCCTGCGCCCCGGCGAATGCGCCACGTTCCGCGCCGGCGAGTTGTCCACTCGCGCATCCTGGTTTTTTCGCACGATCCCGCCCGCGGAAAAGACCTGCCGCTCCCGCGAAGAATTCGAACACGAACTGCGCGCCCGCCTCGACGACACGATCCGCGCGCACGTCATCGCCGATGTCCCTGTCGGCGCGTTCCTCTCCGGCGGCCTCGATTCCGCCGTCGTCGTCGGCCTGATGTCTCGCGCCACCAGCACCCGCCTGAAAACCTTCACCCTCGGCTTCGGCGAACCCGGCTACAACGAATCCGCCGCCGCCGAACTCACCGCGCGTCACTTCAACACCGAACACCACACGCGCCTTCTTTCCGGCGCGGACGTCGCCCGCGACCTCCCCGCTCTCCTCGCCGCCATGGATCAGCCGACCGGCGACGGCATCAACACCTATTACGCCAGCCAGACCGCGCACGCCGGCGGCGTCACCGTCGCGCTCTCCGGCCTCGGCGGCGACGAACTCTTCGGCGGGTATCCATCTTTTCGCGACCTCCCGCGATTGTCGCGCCTCCTGCCCGCCTGGCGGCTGCTCCCGCCGCCATTTCGCCGTCACGCCCTCGCACGCCTTCGCCGCGGCGCCACCCGCTCGCGCAAGCTCGCCGACATGCTCGAGCACGCGACTTCGTTTCCCGAACTCAATGCCATGCAGCGCCGCGTCTTCTCCGAATCGCGCCGCTGCGAACTCCTCTCACCCGATCTCCGCGAACAGACCGCCGCTTCTCCGCCCTTCCATCCCGAGCTCGCGGCCCTTTCCGCCGATCTCACCGCCGCCGGCGATTTCGAAACCATCAGCGCCTGGGAACTGCGCACCTACATGGCCGACGTGCTCCTCCGCGACAGCGATGTCATGAGCATGCGCCACTCCCTCGAGCTGCGCGTGCCTTTCGTCGACCGCCCGCTCATCGAATGGCTCTGGCGCCAGCCCGCTCGCTTCAAGCACGACCCTCGCGAACCCAAAGCGCCGCTCGCCCGCGCTCTTCGCACCATCCTTCCGCCCGGACTGCACCAGCGCCCGAAACAGGGTTTTTCGTTTCCGTTTCCCACCTGGATGAAAGCGGAACTGCGCCCGTTTCTCGAAGCCACCTTCGCCGACGCCAGCATCGACCGTTCCGGCTTTTTCGCCCGCGACACCGTGCAGCGCAACTGGCGCGCCTTTCTCGCGTCCAACGACTCCCGCGACTGGTCGCGCCTCTGGAGCCTCGCCGTTCTCATCGACTTCGCGAATCGGCCCGCCCCCACTCCGCTGCGCCCGCGTCCCTGGCCGCTCGAGCTCCAACGGAGTGCCCCCGCGCCCGCCCCGCACATCGTCACAAACCGCTCGACCGCCCGCGTCCGCGCCGCAAAGCATCGCACGCTGCTGCTCGCGCCCGAAATCTTCGCCTCCGAAGGCGGCATTCCGCGCATCCTCCAGATCTACCTGAAAGCGCTCTGCGACCTCGCCGGCCCGGCCGACGCCGTCCGGCTTGTCTCGCTCAACGACTACATGGTCGATTCGCGCGACCTCCGCCGCTCCTCCAACGACCGCCTCTCCGAATGGCGCGTCGCCGGTCGCAACAAATCCCGCTTCGTCCGCGACGCGCTCGCCCTGTCCCGCGGCGCCGATCAGCTCATCTGCGGCCATCTCGCGCAACTCCCCGTCGCCCTCGCCGCGAAAATCCGGTATCCGCAACTCCGCTACTACCTGGTCGCCCATGGCATCGAGGTATGGCGCCCCTACGCCGCGCTCGAGCGCCTCGCCCTCCGCGGCGCCGAACGCATCCTCTGCGTCAGCGATTACACCCGCCGCGAGTTGCTCCGCCACGGCGCATTGCCGCCGCATAAAGCCGTCGTCCTCCCCAACGCCCTCGACCCCTATTTCGAAATCGCTCCCGGCGTCCCGCGCCCTGGCCGCCCCCCCACAATCCTCGTTGTCACCCGGCTCACGTTTTCCGACCGCTACAAAGGCGTCGAACACACGATTCAAGCGATGCCGCGCATTCGCGCCGAAATCCCCGACGCCACCCTTCGCATCGTCGGCCGCGGCGACGATCTCCCGCGCCTTCAGCAGCTCCGCGATCAACTCGGCCTCCGCCCAGCGATTGAATTCCTCGGCTACGTCGACGACCACCGCATGGCCGAAGAACTCCGCTCCTGCACGCTCTTCGCCCTGCCGAGCGAACGCGAAGGCTTCGGCCTCGTCTTTCTCGAAGCCATGGCCAACGGCCGTCCCTGCCTCGGCGCCCGCGCTGGCGGCATCCCCGAAGTCATCACGCCCGAAACCGGCGTCCTCGTCCCCTACGGCGACGTTCCCGCCATCGCCGATACCGCCATCGCCGCGCTTCGCCGCGATTGGGACGAAGCCGCTATCCTCGACCGGGCGCGCGAGTTTTCGTATTCGCGTTTCAAGGACCGCCTCGCTTCGCTCCTCGCGCCCTAATGCTGTGAACAACCTGCTGCCGCTCCACGCCCGACAACGGATCACCCCCCATTCTTGTCATTCTGAGCGAAGCGAAGAATCCAGGGCGACGCACGCCTGCGGTGGTGTGCATCCTGTTGCCGGCCCAAATCGATGAACAAAAATCTCACCCTGCGCGTGCAAAATTCCGGCCTGCTCGCGCTCAAGTGCTTCAAGGATCTTCCCGACGGCAACCTCTTCATCGCCGAAGCTCGCGAGCACATTCCGTTTCCGATCAAGCGCGTCTATTTCATCAACACCCTCGCGAACCCCAAGGCCGTCCGCGGCAAACACGCCCACCGCAAACTCGAGCAGGCCATCTTCTGCATCAACGGCTCTTTCACGCTTCACCTCGACGACGGAACCACGAAACAGCGCATCCACCTCAACGACCCCGCCTGCGGCATCCGCCTGGGCCCGATGCTCTGGCACACCATGTCGTCGTTCTCCTACGATTGCGTGATCCTCGTCCTCGCCAGCGACCGCTTCAAAGAAGCCGACTACATCCGCGACTACGACGAATTTATCGCCCTCGCGCGCGCTCGATAGCGCTTTTTCTTGTCCTCCGAACCCACAGCTCCACTCGAGATCACCCTCAAGCCCGGCCACGCCGACGCCAACTACTGGCGCGACCTCTGGCGCTATCGCGAACTGCTCGGGTTCCTCGCGTGGCGCGACATCAAGGTGCGCTACAAGCAGGCCGTCCTCGGCGCCGGCTGGGCTCTCATCCAGCCGCTGATCACGATGACGATCTTCACCTTCGTCTTCGGCCGCCTCGCCGGCATGCCCGCCGGCGGCGTGCCCTACCCCTTGCTCGTGCTCGCCGGCCTTCTGCCCTGGCAACTGTTTTCCACCGCCCTCACCAGCGCGAGCAGCAGCGTCGTCGGCAACTCCCACCTCATCTCCAAAGTCTACTTTCCGCGCCTGATCGTGCCGATCTCATCGCTCGGCGTCGCCCTGATCGATTTCCTGATCGTCCTCGCGCTCTTCCTCGCCGCCTCGCTCTGGTTCAAAACCATCCCCACCTGGCACTGGTTCCTGCTTCCGTTCTTCATCGCCAACGCCCTCGTGCTCGCGCTCGGCGCGGGCCTGTGGCTGACCAGTCTCACGGTGAAGTATCGGGATTTTCGATTCATCGTCCCGTTCATGATGCAGGTCGGCCTGTTTGTATCTCCGGTCGGCTTCCGCACCGACAATCTTCCCAACTGGCGCGAACTCCTCGCCCTCAATCCCCTCACCGGCGTGATCGACGGCTTCCGCTGGTGCCTGCTCGGCGGACGCCAGCAGCTCGATGCGGCGACCATGATCTACTCCGCTGTCGCCTCACTCCTCCTCCTCGTCGGCGGCCTCTGGTATTTCCGCCGCACCGAGCGCCAGTTCGCCGACGTGATCTGACATGAGCCTTCCCGCGATCGAAGTCTCCGGCCTGAGCAAGCGCTACGTGATCCAGCACGAGTCGCGACACGACAACCTGCGCGACACCCTGCATCACACCGCGCGCAAACTCTGGCGCCGCCTCCGCTGGGGCACCGGTTTCACCCGCGAGGAGTTCTGGGCCTTGCGCGACGTCGCCTTCACCGTTCAGCCCGGCGAAGTCGTCGGAATCATCGGCCGCAACGGCGCCGGCAAAAGCACGCTGCTCAAGGTCCTCTCGCGCATCACCGAACCAACCGCCGGCAAGGTAAAACTCCGCGGCCGCGTCGCCTCGCTTCTCGAAGTCGGCACCGGTTTCCACCCCGAGCTCACCGGCCGCGAAAACATCTTCCTCAACGGCGCGATCCTCGGCATGAGCCGCGTCGAGATCCGCAAGAAATTCGACGAGATCGTCGCCTTCGCGGAGGTGGAGCGCTTCCTCGACACACCGGTGAAGCGCTACAGCAGCGGCATGTATGTCCGCCTCGCCTTCGCCGTCGCCGCCCACCTCGAACCCGAAATCCTCATCGTCGACGAAGTCCTCGCCGTCGGCGACGCCGCCTTCCAAAAAAAATGCCTCGGCAAGATGCAAAGCGTATCCGAGAAAGACGGACGCGCCGTGCTCTTCGTCAGCCACCAAATGGACGCCATCGTGCGGCTCTGCCGGCGCGCAATCCTTCTCCAGGCCGGAACGATCGTCGATGAGGGCAACGCGTCCGACGTCGTCGGCCGCTACTTCAGCGCCAAATCCTCCACGCGGCACTCCTGGGCATCGTCCGACACCACGACCATCCGGCAGATTCGAGTCTCGCAGTCACCGGCCGGCGTCGACGGCGCCGTTTTCGATTCTTCGCGGCCGATTGACGTCGCGATCAACACCCTTCGCTCCGACCTGCTGCCCGGCGTTCAAATCGCCCTTCGCATCTGCGACAGCCTCGGGCGGGCGGTGTTCACGACCACCAACACCGACCACGAAGAGCGCTCGTTCGATCTTCGTCCCGGCGGCACTCGCCACACCGTCCGTATCCCACCGCTGTTGCTCCCTTCCGGCCGATATTCTCTTGTCGCCGCTATCTGTGTGCCGGGAAAGCGCGTAATCGAGGCGGTCGACGATGCCATCGTGTTCGAAGTAGGCGACATCACGCCCGCAGCCGTTCGCCTGCGCGACGGACGCGAGGGCGCCGTCCGCCTCTTGCTCCCCTGGTCTCTTCAACCCCTGCCCGAATCGTGAAGACCTGGCTCAAAACCGTCTTGGCCAAAGCCGGCTGGGAGCTCCGGCGATTCCCCTTGGAATCCGTGGTCTCCACCGGCGACCAAGTCGTCACGATCGGCGGGCATCCCGTGCGTTTTCCCGCCCAGAGTCGCATCCCTCAATCCTACGAATTTTACCCCAACTACGGCCGCGAGCTCACCTCGCTAGCGCAGCTTGTTTCCGCGAAATATCCCGACGCCGTGATGGTGGACGTCGGCGCCAACGTCGGCGACACCATCGCCCTTATCCGGCAATGCACGAACGCGAAAATCTACGCGTTCGAAGGCGACTCCACCTCTCTCGGCTTCCTTCGCGCCAACACGGCATCGCTCGGGAACGTCGAGATCGTCGACCGTTTTCTCGACGAAACCGGACACATCGCGACCACGCACATCGAAAAGTCGGGGTGGAACAACACCCTCCGTCCGACATCGGACGGAGCTTCGATCGAGTTCACGACGCTCGACCGGTTCTTCGCCGATCACCCGCATGCACCTCGCCTCAAGCTCGTGAAGATCGACTGTGAAGGCTTCGACGCCCGCATCCTTCGTGGCGCCCGGGCCCTCTTTACCGCCAGCCGTCCGGCCATCCTTTTCGAATACCATGCCCGTTGCCTGCGCGAATTGCAGGAGGACGGTCCGTCGATTTTCGCGTCGCTGGCCTCTCTCGGTTACGAAGACGTGATCCTTTTCGACCATGCGGGCGAGCTGCTCCTTTCCTCCTCCGCCGGCAACGCGCCGCTCTGGCGCCAGCTTGACCGCTACACGGCAAACGACCGCACCCCCATCCTCTACTTCGACGCCGTCTGCTTCCATCGCGACGATGGAGATCTCGCGCGCCGAATGACCGCGCTCACTCCATCGATTGCGTGAGCGTTTGCTTCGACCGTATCGTGAAAGCCAGTCCACCGGCGACCACCCGCAAGGTGGCCATGCTTCCAGGTCCGCAACCCGACACCGAGTGGAAACGCGTCGGCAACGGCCACCTGCGCGCCCTGGCTGCCGAACTGGGGCGGAACGGCTGGACCGTCGATGGACTCGAACCGCGGGATTTTTTCTCTCCGTCCTGCACACTCGAAAACTCCACGATCGTCCACATCCACTGGACCGAGGCGCTCACGCTGCAGGTCCAACAACCGTATTGGGTGAAGGCCCTCACGTCTTTGCAGACTGCCGCGGGGCAAACCCGCCCGCATCTTTTCCTTCAGCGTTTTGCCCGACGTATTCTCCGCCCGATCGCCGCTCGTCGTCCGCTCGTTTACCAGGTGCATGATTTGGACTCCAACTGGCTCGAACCCGCGCGCGCTCATCTCCTCGACCGCGCCTTCAAGCTCGCCTGCTTGCGCGAAGCTCATGCCTGG
>JAEZAD010000349.1 GCA_023430565.1 Verrucomicrobiota bacterium | reverse complement strand
GACGACACCATCACGGTCGTATCTTTGTCTCCGATACAATTCACCGTCAACGTGGCCGGCGCCACGGGATATACACAGCGCGTGCGGTTCGATCTGTAGTCGCTGCCGGGATGCGGCGCGCCCGCTGGCGCGCCGCTTTTCTCGGCTCGCGGTGTCGCGGCCGGGTGGGGCGCAGGCCGGCGCGATTACTCCTGGGCATGCAACACGTGCTCGCCGGTCAGCGGCACGTCGTGGTTGCTCCACTGAAGCACTTGTCCATCGCGCAGCAGCGCCGAGCGGAGGTCGTGATACGGCAGGGACGATAACGGCGCGTCTTCGTCCATCGCGAGATGCGCCGCGGTGGCGGCGGATTGTCCGAGCACCATGAAGACCGGCTCCATGCGGATGCTTCCGTAGGCGATGTGCGAGGCGGCGAGGCATACGGGCACGAGGAGATTGTCGCACTCCGAAGGTCTCGGGATGATTGAGCGAAATGAGATCGGATACGGCGGAAACCCGTGCACCTGGACGTCGCCCTCGTTCCGGACCCAGCCATCGACGACGCAGCGCCGGCAGTTGTGCGAATCCATCGTGTAAGCGGCGAGTCCGATCGCATCGGGAACGACGCGCGTGCCGCGGCATTCGTGTTCCGTCATCACATAATCGCTCACGAGCCGCCGAGCTTCGCGCACATAAAGCTGATGCGGCCACCCGCCGGTGGCGGTGAACTCGTCGCGACAGAGTCCCCAGTCGACGTAGCGTTCACGCACGTCGGGTGGCACCGCGGGATCGTTCGCCAGGAACCAGTGATAGCCCTGCTGGTAACGCACGTGCGCCTGAAAAATCTCCTCGCGCTGCGCATACGTGGCGGCCGGCCAGGCGTGGTTCTGCCCGATGAAATCCGTGGAGACCGCCCCATGATTATTGGTATCGGTTTTCGTGCGCACGCGCAGCCTGTCGAATTTGACGAACACGTCGCGCCAGCCCTGAGCAAAGTAGCGTTCGAGCAGAACATACCACGAACGATCGTAGTCCCGCGGCGCCGAGAACGGCAGCCGGTTCGAGGGATCGTCGGTGAGGCACATGCGAAAGCAGTAAGCCTGGATGCGGTGGTCGCCTTGGCCGGGCACCGTCGCGCCGGGCCCGATGCCGGGCAGCAATCCGGAAGCCGGCGACCCCGGTGTCACATAAGGATCGACTGGAAACTCGAACTGATGCTTCTCACGGATCTGCGCGCCGTTGAGTGTTTCCCCGTAGTCAGTGTTGCTCTCGCGTCCGATCGCGTGACGCACCCCCGCCGCGGCCATCAGGTCGCCCTCGTAACTCGCATCGATGAACATCCGCGCGCGGACCACCAGGCCGCTGCTCGTAGCCAAAGTGCGAATACGTGAGCCGTCCTTCTCCACCCGCGCGAGGTATTCGCGACAGCGCACCGTCACGCCGGCTTCGGCGACCCATTCATCGAAGATCCGCTGTGCGACGTGCGGTTCGAAGGTCCACGCTTCGGGGACACCGTAAGCCTTGCCGAGCCGCTGGTAGAATTCCTTCGCGAGTCCGCCGATCGCGGCCTTGTTGCCGATGTCGGTGTAGCCGAGACCGCTCGCCGTCATGCCGCCGATGCGCGGGCCCGATTCGAGCAGCATCACGCGATGACCGAACTTCGCCGCCTGAATCGCGGCAATCACACCGCCCGCGGTGCCGCCATAGATGCAAATGTCCACCGACTGGGTATCGGGCGCTGCGGCTGGAAGCAAAGATGGTTTCCAATAATAGAGGGAAGAGGAAGCGGGCATCGGCAAGAGGGGTGAGCGAACTCAGGCTCACCGTGCTCCTCGGCCGGAACAATCCGCGTCGGTTGTCTGGCTATTGCGAAAAGTTATGCGATTCCGCCATGCGACGCCGGGCCGCCGCGTGCCGCATTCCGATACTCGCGCGGCGAAACTCCCTGACGCCGGCTGAACCACGCGGAGAAATGTGGCAGCGAGGAAAACCCGAGCGCATAGGCGATTTCCTTCACGGCATCGGAGGAACTCTCCAGCACCGCGAGCGCGTGTTGATGCCGCCGCCGTTCGAAATAGCCGCGCGAACTTACGCCGAACTGCCGGAGAAAAAGCCGGTTCAGCTGGCTCACGCTGAGGTTCGCGGAGGAGGCGAGTTCCGTTTCGGACATCGAGTTCGCGAGCGGCATCCGGTCGAGCAGGCGCACGCAGCGCAACAGCCGCTGGTCGATCGTGCCCATCCGGGAGGGCATCACGCCGGCACTTGTCAGTGCTCCGACCACGGTCTCGAACCAGCGCGAAAACAGCGTCTGCAGCCGCAGGTGCGTTTCGAGCTGGGCGGGCTCTTGCATCAGATCGATGGCGGCTTTCGGAAAATTCTGTTTCACGAATCGCGCGAGGGGGGCCGCCGCGCGCAACAATTCGGGCTGCTTGTCCGCGGCCAACGTGAGCCCGAGTCCCTCGCGGAAGAAATCCTCACCGGTCGGCCACTTTGCCTTGAAGCGCACGGAGAGAATCCGCGCGTCATTGGAAAAGTGCTGCCAACGTTCTCCCTGGGGCGGGAACAGCCACTCGCCGGGACTGGCGCGCCACTCCTTGTCGCCGAGCCGCACCTCAACACGGCCCTGACGCAAAAGCCACGCGGTGATGTCCACCGCGTGCACCGTGCCGTGACGGCCGCGGGGATCGACCGCGCCGTCGTAACACCACATCAGGTGAGTGTGGACGTTCGCCCATTCCGCCAACGCGATCTTTTGGTGCTGTGCGGGCATTGGGACTTGCGATGGCAAAATCCTGTAAGTTCTCGAAAGAATTAGGCAAGCGTCGCCACTCGCTTCGCCGGGCCGGCGCCACCCAACTCTTCGCTGCCACGTTTTTCCCTGCCGCTGATCGCAGCGGAAACTTTTCCCCGACTAACCCCCACTGCAATGAACCGTCCAGGTCTGACTCGTTCTTCATTTCCTCGCTCTGTCGCGCTCGTCTGTGCCGTGGCGAGCACGCTGATGTCCGCGCTCGCCGCCTTCGCGCAGTCCGCGACAGGCGCCGCGGACCCGGCCGACGAGCCGATCGTGCTCTCCACCTACAGCGTGCAATCGCAACGAGATTTTGGATACCGTGCGACCAACTCGATCACCGCCACCGGAGTCGGCACCGAAATCTATCGGACTCCGATCAGCGTGAGTGTCGTAACGAAAGATTTGATCACCGACATCGGCGCCGAAGGCCTGCTGCGTGAGGCGCTGCAATACACCGCCGGCCTCACCACGGACAGCCGCGATCCCAATCAATACACGGCGCGTGGTTTCCTGGCGCCCGTCCTGGTGAACCGCGTTGGCGGCACGATTCGCAATCCGGTTTCCGATTTCGTGGAGCGCGTCGAAATCGCGAAAGGCCCGAATTCCGTGTTCTACGGCCGGGTCGCCCCGGGCGGGTTGATCAATCTCACCACGCTCCAGCCTAAATCCCGCACTGAAACGGTGCTCAAGCTCGTCGGCGGCAGCTACGATTACGGGCGCGTGGTGCTCGATCACAGCCACGTTGTGAACGAACAGTTCGGCGTGCGCGTCGCCGGCAGCTTCCTGAATCGGGATGATGGATACTACGACTTCACCTACCAGCGCCAGAACGCCGGCTACATCTCGGCTTCGTGGCAGATTTCGGACAAAATCGTGCTCAACGCCAACGCCAGCTACACGGACGCGAAGCAGAACCAGCCGCATTCCGGTGCACGTTCGCACCCCGCTTACCTGGCGAATCCGGCGAACAACAACGTCACGATCCAAGCGTGGGCCGCCGCCACCACCACGCCCCTGGGGCTGCCCGGTATCACGATCTTTGCCGACGACATCGCGTATCTGAACGGCGACCGCGGCAACAACAACGGTCCTGAAGCGTTCAAGCTCGACCGCGGCAGGATGTTTCAAGCCGAGTTGATTGCGCGGCCGACCAGTGCGTTGACGTTTCGCGCGGCGGCGACGCAGAGCGACACGTCTTTCCAGACGCTCGAAATCAGCGGATTTCCCACGCCTGATGGCACCATTCGCAATCAGCGCGGAACCTGGCTGGGGGGCGATCTCGGGACGACGACGGTCGAAGCTGAATTGGTCGGTGAATGGAAGATCGGCGGCACCACGCATCGCTCGCTCGCCGGCGCGCGTTATGCGGAAAACGAGAGCCGGACGTTCGCGGTGCAGACCAATCCGACGACATGGAATAATCGCACGATGGGGCCGCGTTTTCTCACGACGCATTTTCCGCAGCCGTGGGGTTTCAGGCCCTCCAGCTTCGTTGACAGCGAAGGCACTGAGACCGCGTTCTATTTCGCGCATCAAGCCGGTTTCCGGGAGGACAGGCTAAAGTTCCTCGCTGGCCTGCGTCACACGGAAGTCGGGAATCAGGCCAACGCCGGCCAGAGCACATTGAGCGCGAGCGACACGACGCCGCAGGTCGGTTTCAGCCTCGAGGTCGCCCCGTCGCTCGCGGTGTTTGCGAATTACAGCCGCACGTTCGAGCCGCAGTTCCAAACCGACGTGTTCGGCAAAATCGCTCCCAACGTGGAAGGTGAGGGCAAGGAGATCGGCGTGAAGAGTCGCGCCTTCGACGGTGCGCTCAGCGGTTCGCTTTCGGTGTTCGAAGTGCTGCGCGAAGGCGAGGCGCGGCGCGACTTTTTGCGCGAAACGGCCGAGGGACGTTCGCCGATTTTCATCGCCGGTGGCAGCAGCCGGACACGCGGCCTGGAGTTGGAGTTTACCTGGACACCATTGACGAACTATCAACTCCTCTTCGCCTACGCATGGTTGTGGGAGAGCGAAGTGATCCAAGACACCGCGAGCCCGATCCTCGTTGGTCGGCGGCTCGCAATGAGTCCCGAGCACCAGGTCGCGCTCTGGCAGCGCTACACTTTCCGGGAAGGAGCGCTCAAGGGTCTCGCGTTCGGAGGAGGCGTTCGCCACCAGCACAACACGCAAGCGACCCTTCAGCCACTCTTCGGGGTTGCGCTGGAGAACGCCACGCCGGTCGATCTCTTCGTGGCCTACGAAGCGTCGGTGTTTGGGCGGCCGGTGAAATACCAGCTCAACGCCAAAAACATCTTCAGCGAAAAATACCACGATTCCTCTTCGCTCATGGCGGATCCGCTCACGGTTTATTTGACCGTCGAATTGAAGTTCTGAGTTTCGCGCGCGCCGAGCGTGAACGCCGGCAACATTCGGCGCCTGCTCGTGCATTGACCCGGTTCAGCTCGATTTCGAACGCTCCCTCTCATGGTTCCTCCCGTTGCGACGTCCCGGCGGCTCTGGCTGATTGTCGTCCTGCTTTTTACGTCGTCGTTTCTCAACTACCTCGACCGGCAGACGCTTTCGGTGCTCAAGCCGACCATCAAGGCGGAGTTCGGGCTTGATGACGGCGGCTACGCGTTGCTCGTGAACGCCTTCACGTTTTGCTACGCGGCGGCCTACATTGGCAGTGGCTGGGTTGTCGACCGGCTCGGTGCGCGACTGGCGTTGACGCTGTTCATGATTGGCTGGTCGGTGGCGACGATCGGGTGCGGGCTGGCCCGCTCGTTTTTCATGTTCGCGGCGTTCCGCGCGCTGCTCGGAATCATGGAGCCGGGCAATTTTCCGGCGACGATTCGGGCGATGACATTGTGGGCGCCGTTGGATCGGCGGGCGTTTCTGATGAGTTTGACTGGCGCTGGTGGAACGGTTGGCGCG
>JAEZAD010000319.1 GCA_023430565.1 Verrucomicrobiota bacterium | reverse complement strand
ATGTACATCGCAGCTCCATCAATGCGCTGGTTGTATGTGGTGCCATCCCGGTCTATGTTAATCCGGGAGTCAATCATCAGTTAGGTATACCTCTGGGAATGTCAGTGGAGGATATAAAGCGAACAATTAAAGAACATCCGCAGGCTAAGGCCATCCTTATTAATAACCCGACCTATTACGGAATCTGTTCCAATTTAAAAGAAATCGTTACACTGGCTCATGAATATAATATAAAGGTACTGGTGGACGAAGCCCATGGAGCACATTTTTATTTTGGAGAAGGTCTTCCAATCAGTGCCATGGCAGCTGGTGCCGATATGTCGGCCGTCAGTATGCATAAAACAGGAGGCTCCTTAACACAGAGCTCATTTCTAATCTGCAAAAATGATATCGACCCTGGCTATGTCAGACAGATCATCAACTTGACCCAAACCACCAGTGGTTCTTATCTATTATTATCCTCTCTGGATCTGGCAAGAAAGAATATGGTATTGAATGGCAAGGAAATTGTGGCAAAGACAATTGATCTTGCAGAGTATGCCAGAAATGAGATAAATAAGACCGGTGGTTATTATGCCTTCTCCAAAGAACTAATTGACGTAGATACCGTATATGATTTTGATCGAACGAAGCTTTCTATCCATACCGGAGAGATCGGTCTGGCCGGTGTAGAGGTCTATGATTTACTTCGTGACGAATATGATATTCAGATTGAGTTTGGAGATATCGGGAATATACTTGCAGTTATTACAGCTGGAGATCGGGCCTTTGAGATAGAACGATTAGTGTCCGCTTTGTCCGAGATTAAACGTATCTATGGCAAGGACAAGGTGGGTATGCTAAATCATGAATACATTGATCCAATTGTCGAGCTTACGCCTCAGAAGGCATTTTACAGTGATAAGAAATCTGTCTTATTGAAGGAAGGTATTGGACATATCTCAGGAGAGTTTGTAATGTGTTATCCCCCGGGAATCCCAATTCTTGCTCCTGGAGAGTGTATCACTAAGGATATCATCGACTATATTATGTATGCAAAGGAGAAGGGAAGCTCCCTGACCGGGCCGCAGGACATGAAGGTGGAATATATAAATATCGTTGATTTTTAGTGAGCGAGAAGGAAGGTTTCCTGTTTCTCCTTCCCCTAATAATTATAGTGTTATTTATCGATTATAAGGATTAGAGTGTCAAATGCAGCAACTTGCACTCGTCAATTCAGGACAAGTGATACAGGCTTTTGACGCCCTAATCTTACAAGTGAAGAAAGGCGCGGTGTTTGCTATGGAGCTATGGTATTCCGAACATCATTCGGAGCATGTGAGATTATCGTTAAAGATAAAAGAACAGCTGTATAATAAGCAGAGTGATTTTCAACATATCGCAATTCTTGATACGGAGGAATTCGGTCGAGCTTTAATCTTGGATGGATGCCTGATGGTAACGGAAAAGGATGAATTTATCTATCATGATATGATCGTTCATGTGCCGATGGCAACGAATCCGAACATTAAGAAGGTGCTTGTAATCGGTGCCGGAGATGGCGGTACGATACGAGAACTGACCAGATACCCCCAAGTGGAACGTATCGATATGGTTGAGATCGATGAGCTGGTAGTGGAGGCCTGCAAAATGCATCTACCCCAGACCGCAGAGAAACTCACCGATCCCAGAGTTCATATTTATTATGAAGACGGGTTGAAATTCGTCCGACGCAGGACAAATGAATATGATTTGATATTAGTGGATTCAACGGATCCCTTCGGTCCGGGAGAAGGCTTGTTCACCAAAGAGTTTTACGGTAACTGCTACAATGCGCTTACCGACACCGGTATCCTGGTGAATCAGCATGAGAGTACCTTTTATGCCTCCTATGTGGACGCGATGAAGCGGGCTCATCAGAGAATTAAAGAAACCTTCCCGATTGCTAAGGTTTATCAGGCACATATTCCGACTTACCCCAGTGGACATTGGTTGTTCGGGTATGCCAGTAAGCATTATGATCCCATCCGAGATCTGAAGGAAGATGCTTGGAATGAGCTTGGATTAAAGACAAAATACTATAATACGAAGCTACATGTCGGGTGCTTTGCACTTCCCAATTACGTAAAGGAGCAGTTAAATGAATATGAATAGAAATATCCATACCTTTATTGCCTGTGATCATGAATATGACGACAGCGATATTGTATTATTTGGAGCTCCCTTTGACGGGACAACCTCCTATCGACCGGGAACCCGATTCGCCAGTGCAGCAATCCGTAATGAAAGCTATGGGATTGAGACCTACAGCCCATATCTGGATAAGGATCTGATGGATTGCCGCATCTTCGATGCCGGAGATCTGGAATTTGGCTTTGGAAATACAGAGCGGGTAATGAAATCGATTGAAGAGATGACAGCAAGCATCTTAGAGGATAACAAGAAACCCTTAATGATCGGTGGTGAGCATCTGGTTACACTGGGAAGTGTCAGAGCAGTAGCGAAGAAGTATCCTGAGCTTCACATCATCCATTTTGATGCTCATGCAGATCTTCGTGATGATTATCTTGGTGAGAAGCTTTCTCATGCCAGTGTCATGAGACGCTGCCACGAAATTATCGGAGATGATCGTATCTATCAATTTGGTATTCGCAGTGGTGACCGTGAGGAATTTCTCTGGGCAAAGGATCATGTTTTTACCCAGAAGTTTAATCTAGATGGGATCGACCAGGTGGTAGAACTCCTGCAGGGGAAACCGGTTTACTTAACGATTGATCTTGACGTACTTGACCCTTCCGTATTTCCCGGAACCGGTACACCGGAAGCCGGTGGAGTAACCTTTATGGAGCTGATACATGCGTTGAACAAGGTATTCAAGCTGAATATCGTTGCAATGGATATGAA
>JAEZAD010000258.1 GCA_023430565.1 Verrucomicrobiota bacterium | reverse complement strand
TTCATCCGCCAGCGCCTGTCGCCTCTCGCCTCTCGCCCCTCACCCGCCGAGCCGGCGATTCGCCGGCTCGTCAACCTCGACGCCCTCACCTACGCCGGCAACCCCGCCAACCTCGCCGACCTCGCCTCTGATCCGCGCTACGTTTTCGCGCACGGCGATATCGGCGACGCCGACCTCGTCTCGCGCCTCCTCGCCGAACACGAGATCGACGCGATCGTGAATTTCGCCGCCGAGTCCCACGTCGACCGCTCCATCGATTCACCCGAGCCCTTCGTCCAGACCAACGTCGTCGGCACCCTCCGCCTCCTCAACGCCGCCCGCGTTTACTGGTCGAAACTCCCCGAGCCCCGCAAATCCGCCTTCCGCTTCCTCCACGTCTCGACCGACGAAGTCTACGGCACGCTTTCGCCCACCGACCCCGCCTTCACCGAGGAAACGCCCTTCGCCCCCAATTCCCCCTACGCCGCCTCCAAAGCCGCCAGCGACCACCTCGTCCGCGCCTACCAGCACACCTACAAACTCCCCACGCTGACAACCAACTGCTCCAACAACTACGGCCCGTTCCACTTCCCCGAAAAGCTCATCCCGCTCGTCATCCTCAACGCCCTCGAAGGCAAACCGCTCCCCGTTTACGGCGACGGCATGCAGATCCGCGATTGGCTCTACGTCGAAGACCACGCCGCCGCCATCTGGGTCGTCCTCCAAAACGGCCGCATCGGCGAAACCTACAACATCGGCGGCTGGAACGAAAAACCCAACATCGAGATCGTCCGCACCATCTGCTCGCTCCTCGACGAAAAGTCCCCCCGCTCCGACGGCAAATCCTACGCCGAACAAATCACCCACGTCGCCGACCGCCCCGGCCACGACCGCCGCTACGCGATCGACGCCACCAAAATCCACCGCGAACTCGGCTGGAAACCCCAGGAAACCTTCGAAACCGGCATCGCCAAAACCGTCGACTGGTATCTCACCCACCGCCCCTGGGCCTCCGAAATCACCGCCACGCGCTACGCGCGTGAGCGGCTCGGAGCAAAAGGCTGATGGCGATGGGCACCGGCTTCCAGAACTTGGAAGTTTGGCGCGACGCGAAAACGCTCGCCGTCGACGTCTATCAGTTCACGCACAATCTACGCGACTTCGGTCTGCGCGATCAAATGCGTCGCGCCGCTGTGAGCGTCGCGTCCAACATTGCCGAAGGCGACGAACGCGACACCGACAAGGACTCCGTTCGCTTCTTCTACATGGCCAAAGGATCGCTCGCTGAACTTCGGACCCAGCTCGAAATCGCCACCGACGTCAGCCTCCTCCCCAGCTCCACGACGACTCCGCTCCTCACCTGCGCCGCCACGCTGGCCAGCCGACTCGGCGCCCTGATCAAATCCCGCTCAACCCATGTCTGACCTCCCATCGCCCCTTGCCTCTCGCCCTTCGCCCGGCGCTCGCCGTGGCATCATCCTCGCCGGCGGCTCCGGCACCCGCCTCTATCCGCTGACCATCGCCGTATCCAAACAGCTGATGCCCGTCTACGACAAGCCGATGGTCTACTATCCGCTGTCGACCCTCATGCTCGCCGGCATCCGCGAAATCCTCATCATCTCCACGCCCGTCGACCTTCCCCTCTTCCAACGTCTCCTCGGCGACGGCTCGCAAATCGGCCTCAAGCTCTCCTACGCCGCCCAACCCAAACCCGAAGGCCTCGCCCAAGCCTTCCACATCGCCGGCGACACCGGCTTTCTGACTGGCGCCGAAGCCTCCGCGCTCGTTCTCGGCGACAACCTTTTCTACGGCCACGATCTCACCAAATCACTCGAACGCGCCCACACCCGCACCACCGGCGCCACGATCTTCGGCTATCACGTCGCCGATCCCACGAGCTACGGCGTCGTCGAGTTCGCGCCCGACGGGCGTGTCGTCTCCCTCGAAGAAAAGCCCGCAGAACCCAAATCCAATTTCGCCATTCCCGGCATCTATTTCTACGACCGCGACGTCGTCGACCGCGCCCGCTCGTTGAAACCCTCGAAACGCGGCGAACTCGAAATCACCGACCTCAACCGCCTCTACCTCGAATCCGGCCAACTCCACGTCGAACTCCTCGGCCGCGGCACCGCCTGGCTCGACACCGGCACGCACGACTCACTCCTCGACGCCGCTCAGTTCGTCTCCGTCATCGAAAACCGCCAGGGCCTGAAAATCGCCTGCCTCGAGGAAATCGCCTACCGCCAGGGTTGGATCGACCGCTCTGCTCTCGAAGCCAACATCCAAAAACTCGGCAAATCCTCCTACGGCGCCTACCTCCGCAAAGTCCTCACCGAATCCTAACCGCATCTGCTCTCCCAGAGCCCCCGCTCCCCCCAGCCCGCGCCCCCCGCGGGCTTTTTTTCTACGCCACCGCCCCTCATCCCGCCCTCCCAACCCAATCCGATTAGTAACGTATTACGTTACAAATCTTACCTCGCCCGATCCGATTTGTAATACATTACGTTACAAAGCTCATCCCCTCCTTCGCCTCGCTTTTTCAGCGTGCGCCCCTCCGCGACGCCTCCGATGCTCTCCTTCGCGGCATGCAGGTCAGCTTCATCATCCCCCTCTACAACTGCCTCGCTCTCACGCAGGCCTGCCTCGCCTCCCTCCGGTCCACGCTCCCTCGCGATCTCGCCCACGAAATCATTTTCGTCGACGACGGCTCCACCGATGGCACCCACGCCTGGCTCGC